>JAIOQW010000210.1 GCA_021108405.1 Methanosarcinales archaeon | reverse complement strand
TTACACCGACCGATACACAGCCAGGGCCAACTGAAATTCCAGAATTCCCAACATTACTATTGCCTATTACAGCAATATTAGGCTTGATGTTCTGGTTTGCACGAAAGACATAATTAATTAGATAATAGATACAATGCTTGGGAAATATTCAATATTTCCCTTTTTTCTTATAGTACATCAAGTTCAGTAACTAACACTTTTTGTCAAATAGTCAGTCAATAAAGAACGTGTTGTGATCCCTTGCCCATATTCTCTAACAATCCTGCAATCTTTGTTTCTGGCATGTTTTCCCCAATCTGTGTGATCCATAGTCAGCACGATTTCAGAAAGAGAGATGTGAAATATGACATGGGTGGTCATGAGAACAGAAACATTCCTTGTATCCCTTAAGACCGTAAAAAAGAAGAAAGATGTTCTTACGGAACTTGATAAGAAACTAATACGGCTAAGTGAAGATCCATTACATGTTGGTGTAAGTTTATACAATATGCCAAATTCTGAATAAAGTGCCAAGAGGATGGGGTTGCCACAATAAGGTAACAATCTGGAGTGCACCCCTTCCAGCGGACACATGGTTAATCAACATCTCGATTACTCCAGAAGATCGCATAAACAGGATAATGATCAGATACTGCGATTGTGTCTTCATATGTAAGATTGTACGCTGTATCATATCTAAATACACCGGACTCTCCGGTATAATCATCTATGCTTTGAATTGTGATTATAATCCTATCATATGTACACACTGTTGATTTTGTGGTAGTGTCAATACTGTTATTGATAACCCAAAAATAATCACTGCTTTTAAGAGGTGATTGTCCTTCTTCATCAAAATAATTACAGTCAGCATTAAGATCACCAAGTATTATAAAATCACCCTCATTCTGAAATGCATTCTTTGCATATTCAACAACTTCAGGTAAGTTGTTTATTTCTTGAGTTGCTTCGTCTGGATCTGTGTGAATGGTAATAAGCACAAAATCAAAGTTCCCATTTTTAACCTTAAAATTCGCGATATAAGGTTCCCGATGGAATATATCATTATCCAATGGTTCAAGATATGTACACGGCAACCCGATTAATTCTATTTCTGATGTGTTGAATAAATAAGCATATTGTTCTTTGCTTGTAGTTCTGCCTAAGCGTTCACTTATAATAAAATCATATAGGTGTTCTTGCTTATGATTTACTTTTTCTTTGAGTTTGGGCATGGTTGTTTGCGAGGCATCCCTTATTTCTTGAATAGCCACAATGTCATAGTTTCTTATAATCTTTGAAACAATTTCCATGACCTCAGGTTTGCCTGCTTTGCTTTTTCCAAACACTTGGATGTTAAAATTTGCTAATTTAATATCATTGTTTAAATCAGATGTTATTGCTTCTGTAGGTGTATGTGTTGGTATAGTAGTTTGGGTAGATGTTGGAGTAGGTGTTGGAGCTGGTGTTGGAGTAGGTGTAGAAGTCTGTGAATCTATTGGTATTTGTACAGGTAGTACTATGTCTTCGTTTGAAGATATACAACCGAAAGAAAATAACATCATAATAGCAATAGCTATAATTACTAAAGTAGTAGAACTCATATTTTATAACCCCCATCGTATTAACTACAATTGTTTATATTGCTTTAAATATTATTCGTTAATACCCAGAACAGTATATGGAACTCTTCTGCTGCAGTTCTGGAGAAGGTCTTAATAATCTCCATAGGACCTGGATGATCAGGGTATCTCCTTTTCTAGATTGCAGGTCTGGTCTCTTCACGAAATGAGTACTCTACTCCATCGCCCTTAAGAATCGGCCATGATATGGAAATAACGAAATATTTATATCGATTAAATAATAAATTTAATTTTAAAAAACAAAATATATATATATAATAAAATATATGTAGATTATAACCCAGATGTTAAATCAACATTTTCAACCGTTTCAATTGGAGGTTAAACATGAAAAACAGGATTCTTATAGTAACATATAGCAATATAAATTTTTTATCTTCACTCTTGTATCCTGTTGTTCTTTTATTGTTATTTTTTATAATCTGGTCGCTGGAATCGGTCGGTGAATTTAGTAAACTTCCTGATGGAAAAGTGATCTATATCCCGACAAATTCTTCAAGGTAAAAAATATGGGTGAAAAACAAATGAAAAATAAGATTTTTAATAAAAATAAATTAACAATAGCAGTACTGATAGCAGTAGCAGCAGTTGTAGTATTAATAACGGCTGCCGCCTCTGAAAACTTAACATTCACACCAACAATAGCTGATGCTGATCAGCATGTGGATATCGCGATAGTCACAGGCTATACAAGTCATCAGATCCCACTGGAGAATATAACAACACAGATAAACACAAACGTAAGCCTGAACATCACAGTGTCCTACTATCTCTCGGACCGTGTGATGTCAGAGGATATTGATCTCAGTGAGATGGAAGTAATCTATATCAATATGATCGGTGCTCAGACCGCGCTCAGGATAAATGAAACAATCGAGGATGCCATATCAAAAGGTGCAGTGGTCATTGATGACAATACTCTTCTCAATGAGAGCATTCCTAACACACACAATCATGATAATGTAACGGAGATACTCACTGCATACTGGGTAAACAGTGCATACGATGAAACAAATCTTAAAAACCTTATTTTCTATCTTGCTTACGAATTCTGCGACAGGAAAGATCTTGTCGTGGAAGACCCTATTCAACTTCCAGTAAGAGCGGTATATCACCCTGATATGCCGGAATTGTTCTGTGAGGATCTTGATGACTATCTTGAGTGGTATGGAAACCGCACAGACGGCGGGCATGTATATAACGCAAGCATGCCAACCATAGGGATCGCCTTCTACAATAGTTATTATCCATTTAAGATCGAACCGATCGATACGTTAATTGAGGAGTTTGAATTACAAAACATCAATGTTCTTCCATTCTACTCGTCAAGCACAAAGCAGAAATGTGACCCCTACTTAAAACGAGATGGTGAACCCGTCGTGGATGTGATAATCTCATTCACATACTTCAATATTAAATTCACACCAGAAGATATTGGTGTACCTGTTATCAATGCGATCATCAACAACTACATGAACCGGACACAGTGGGAATGCAGTAGTCATCCATTGCCGACCAACAAGATGCTGAAGATCGATTATCCCGAACTTGTAGGAGCCATTGATCCGATCGTTATAGCTGCAACAGAGATCGATCCCGAAACCGATATTCAAGTGACTCAAACCATCGATTATCAGGTAGAATGGCTCGTGAACCGGACAATTGCACAAATAAATCTTGGAGAAAAAGATGAAAAAGATAAAAAAGTAGCAATCATCTACTACAACCACGGCGGCGGAAAGGATAATATAGGGGCATCATACCTTGATGTTGCACCGAGTATGTGCAACCTGCTGGGTAATATGAGTGCTGTAGGTTATAATATTAACATGACTATTGTTCCGAATAAGACGATACTTATGGAGACGATACTCAACCAGGGCATCAATGTGGGGATATGGGCTCCCGGCGTGCTTGAAAATCTTGTCAGCACTAACAAAGTGGAACTGATCCCTGAGGCCACTTATGAGCAGTGGTTCATGGAACTACCGTCAACAAGAAGAGAGGAGGTGCTACAGAGATGGGGTCCATTACCAGGTGATATCATGGTCTGGGAGAATGATACAGGAAAGTATCTCGTCATACCCAGGATCGATCTAGGGGATAATGTGATGCTTGCACCGCAGCCAACCCGCGGATGGCTCCAGAACAACGAAGCACTCTATCATGACAAGGAACTTGCACCCCATCATCAGTACATTGCATTTTATCTCTGGCTCCAGAAGGAATATGAAGCTGATGCGATCATCCATTTCGGGCGTCACGGAACACAGGAGTGGCTGCCAGGTAAGCAGTTCGGATTATCCAGATATGATTGGCCCTCTATCATGGTTGGTGATCTACCTGTTATTTATCCGTATGTGATGGACGGACTTGGTGAGGGAAACCAGGCGAAACGCAGAGGTAATGCAGTCATTGTTGACCATCTCGTACCACCGATCATTGCTGCTGATCTATACGGTAATTACACGCATCTGGAAGATGAAATGCTTGCATATGATTCCCAGAAGGTAAATCTTGATCTTAAGGCGCAGCATAGAGCACAGATAATCAACCTTACCCGGGAGCTTCATCTTGATGAGCAGTTGGGCGTTGATTTAACTCAATTCACACAGAACCTGACTGCAAACCAGACCGGGTTTGAGGAGTTCTTAGAGGACCTGGAACATCTGCTTGATGATCTTAAGAGTATTTCAATGCCTTATGGACTGCATATTCTAGGAACTTCACCGCATGATGACAAACTCATCGGCATGGTGAACTCAATGCTTGGCAGATCATTTGCAAATGAGGTTATTGCAATTAATAACTCAAAGGATGCACCCCTCACACTGCTTGATCTTGTCATCAACCGGGGTATTTCGATACATGATGCACAGATGCAAGTGTTCGGACCTGGTAACAACTCAACAAGTGTTGAAGCTCATCTTGAGAATGCACTTATCTATTCCCAAAACCTTGCAGAAGGTGAAAATGAGGTATTAGCAGTGCTTGATGCACTCGATGGGAAATATATATCTCCGAATCCTGGCACAGACCCTGTACAAACGCCTGATGCACTTCCGAGCGGGCGAAATTTCTTTGCATTTGATCAGCGCAGGCTTCCAACCACAGCAGCATGGGAACTTGGCCAGGATATGGTAAATAAGACGTTAGAGCTGCATCTTGCTGCTCATAACGAAACATATCCAAAGAAGATGGCATACATTCTCTGGGCTGGTGAGACCACACGTCATGAAGGTGTAATGGAAGCACAGATGTTATATCTGCTTGGTATCAATCCGAAATGGGAAAATGAATTGGATAAAGATAAAGGAAAGGTTATTGGGGTAGAACCCATCCCGAGCGAATCATTGTCCCGTCCGCGTATCGATGTTGTTATTGTTGTATCGGGTCTCTACCGGGATATGTTCCCTGATAAGATGGCCCTTCTCGATGAGTCGGTGCGGCTTGCTTACGAACAGAATGCAACTTCAAATTGCCCGAATTACATAAAAGAAAATGCAGATGCATTTGCAGCTATTCTAATGGAAAATGACCCGTCACTTAACGAATCAGATGCTCTGGACCTTGCACTGCTCAGAGTATTTGGTTGCGCTGATGGAACATATGGACCCGGGCTTGCCAATCCGATCTCTGCCAGCAATACATGGGATGATACTGATGTCCTGGCACAACTCTTTATCGACCGGATGGGTAATGTCTATAGACAGGATGTATGGGGAAAGAGTGCTGCTGATTTCTTTGAGATGAATCTTGCTGATGTTGAGTTAACAATGTACAGCAGGAGCTCAAACCTGTATGGTGTTATCGACAACGATGACTTCTTCCAATACCTGGGTGGCTTGAATCTTGCAGTTACATATGCATCCGGTGGAAATACACCTGATCCATATGTAACAAACCTGCGGGAAGTTGGGGATGAGGGAATCCAAACATTAGGTGATTTCATCTCAGATGAGCTCTATGCCAGGTATTTCAATCCTGAATGGATTGATGGGATGCAGAACCATGGATATGCAGGTGCAAGAGAGATGAAGAATTTTGTTGAAAATCTATGGGGATTGCAGGTGACAAATCCTGAACTTATTCCGGATTGGGTCTGGGACAGGGTATATGAGACATATATCAATAATCCCGAAATGAGTAAATGGCTTAAACAGAGTGAAAACTCATTTGCATATCAGTCAATGATAGCCAGGATGCTTGAAGTAAATAGAAAAACGGATGCTAACGGGGATCCGTATTGGGATGCTGATGAGGAAACCATCAGTACACTTGTTAACGAATATGTTGAATCCGTGGCAGATAACGGTGCTGCATGTTGTCATCATACCTGCGGTAACCCCACACTGGATAAACATATTCAGGAACTTATGCCTGTTCTGGGGGTAAGTGAAGAAATCGCTGATAAGTACTACAAGATAATAGACGAGGTTAACAATCAAGAGCCGCCAGCATATCCCACTGCTACAGAGAAAAAGAGAGGTAATTGGAGATGGTATCAGGATAGGAAATCAAGAAGTGGTAATGAAACCATAGAAGCCCAATCCGAAGTCGGTACAAATGTTGATCAAGCGCCTGAAGCCGCGGCTAGCGGCGAAGGATATGAGATACAGGATGAAATTGAGCCCGAGAGTGGAGATGTGGGATCATTCTCAGGATTTGATATTCTGGGTCTGATAATCATGATACTGATCGTCGGAGCTATCTATATAGGATATAAGAGAAAATCTTAAATTGAAAGCATCTGCGGTTGATAATAAAAACCGCAGATTTAATCTTTTTTTAGCTATTCACCTTATACTTAAACTTCGAGAGTCTGAGTTTGGTGCAGAAGATAATAAAATCTACGTTAACACTCGGATTTTTTTTAAGAATGGTGGCCACTAAAATACTGAATATTACTTGACCGATCATTAATTTTATTTATTCGAGCAACCTGTGGAAGGCGAGTAGGAAGATAAGGCTGTGTCAGATCATTTATCAGCGATAAGGTATGGTTGAACCAACACCACTGGAGTGGTATAGACTAAACACAAACATTTTTAAACAGTCGCATATTTTATCATCTCATATACCCATTTCAAATGATGGTTAGTTAATTACCAAACAATCACCATTCAAAACCAGAAGACTTATCAGTTATTCTAATTAATTATATTATCTATATAGATAACACATATTATCCAAAAACAAATGTTTATATAGTAGTTTAAACACGTAATACTGCCATTCAAATCCATGGAAAGGATAAAAAAAGCAGTGATTAATGATGAATGTTACAAACATAGCAATAGTAGGTATAGTGTTAAGCATCCTGGTATTTGGAATTAAAACAGGTTTAGGGTGCGGCTTTGCAAATCTTAGAAAACATGAGATCATCATGGTCTGTGCTGTATATATGGTTATATGCGTGATCATGGGTTGTCTTATTGGTTTTTTATCCATGGATTCGCTGGGAAATATATCAGGTATCGGAATAACATTTCATATTCTGCTGGCTCTACTGATGATCATTGCAGGAATATACACCCAGAAACAATGGAACTGTGGGTGTGATGTCAGCAGGCGCACATTCATCTTCTTATCCTTACCCTGTCCTATCTGTTTGAGCGCTCTTTTTATTTCCTGCACTATGCTTGCATCCACTCTTGAATGGAACGGCTTTATAATCGGTATTATTGTGGGATCAATATTCTTTTTATCTGCACTTTCTTCTTCATTTATATTCAGGAGTCTTGGCAAAACACCCCAAACCCTGGGAGACCTGATGATGTTCATAGGTATTTTCTATGTGCTGGGGGCAGTGTTAATACCAGCGTATATTCAAACAAAAACGATAGCATCACCTTCTTTTTCAATAGATATCGGAGCAACATTGATATCATTTGTTATCTTTTTTATAATTATAGCATCAGGATTTATTATACATCGTGGAGTGGAACAATAAATGGACCCTTCATCTGCTATATTTTCCATTCTATACACAATTTCAGCTTCACTTTTGTATCCTGTTGTTCTTTTACTGTTATTTTTTGTAATCTGGGCGCTGGCATCGGTCGGTGAATTTATTTCAGAATATTCAAAAAGACACAGAGACATCAGCAGTCTTGATCAGATCTGTTTAAAGATCAGGGAAATGATGAATAACGGGTCACATGAGAATGCTTCAGATCTAATGCGCAGTATCAAACAGAACCATATGGTCTCATCCTTTGCTACAGAAGCAGCAAAATATGTCGAAAATAATAATTTTGCACCGTTAGAGCGTCTGTTTGGAGAATATGAAATTAAAATGGCGTCCCGGATGGAAAAATCCAGGATCATGGCAACTGTTGCTCCGATGGTAGGTCTGATGGGGACCCTGATCCCTATGGGGCCGGCATTGATCGGATTATCGCAAGGTAATATAGCCCAGTTAGCAGACAACCTTATAATCGCGTTTGCTACCACAGTACTGGGATTGTTTGTGGGAAGTATTGGTTATGTACTGACAATGATCAGGCGTAGGTGGTACCAGTATGACCTTGAAGATATTGAATATATACTTGAGAGTATCGAGGGTGGTAAAAAAGTATGACCCGGAGGAAAAGCCGTAGAAAAGGAATTCTGGATATAGATCAGGAGTCTAATCCATTAAGCGGTGTTGCCAATCTATTCGATGTTGCCATGGTATTTGCAATCGCGCTATTGATCGCACTGGTAATGTCATACCATATGCCTGATCTGCTCGATCCCAATTCAAGCATGACAGTGGTCCAGAATCCCGGGGAGCCGGGGATGAAGATAATTATCAAGGACGGACAGACCATCGAGGTCATGAACATGACTAAAAACATTGCTGGAGGAGCAGGAGAGGAACTTGGTACTGCATATAAACTTCCTGATGAAAAAGTGATCTATGTCCCGACAAATTCTACAAAAGAATAAAATCCTCGCTAGCGCTCGGATTTTCTTGACTGAAGCTTCAAAGAAGCTGAAGATTAGAAAATCTGAACGAAGTGAGCATTTTCGATACATCAAGTTATACTCGATGTACTATAAAAAAAATTGGGTGGATAAAAATGAAAAATAAGAATTTTAATGAAAATAAATTAGCAATAGCAGTAATGATAGCAGTAGCAACAGTTGTATTATTAATACCGGCTGACGCCTCTGAAAACTCAACGGCATGGAATAATAATGAAATGTTATTTATTCTTGGTACGGATACAAACGAAGCCGCACTGAAAAATGCGGCGGAGAACCCGGATATTATAGATGAAGTGAATATAACTATCTTTACCAGGAATGATTCTGTTCCAAATAATCTCAATTTTTCGAATTACTCGGCAATTTTTATTGAATCTCAAAATGAGACGATGATGGCCAGGTGGGATGAGAACATCACAATTGCTAAAAACAATTCAGGATGTTCGCATGTATGTCATGGGCAGCCTAATAACGGAAACGTGGTTATCGGATACAATCTATCTGCGTCCAACGCCAGCATACCGAATGTTGATCTAAGATCACCTAACGACACTGACATCGAGAGATACTGGATCCAGGGCGGCAAGGAGAATATAAAAAATGTCGTGATCTCGATAATGAAGAATTTCTTTGGGAAATGGGTAGAAGATGATCTTCCGCAACCTACGGTAATACATCCGAAGGTGAATATTACTTATATAATTAATAATGACCCCAACCGTTACCATCTTAATAAAGTTATTACCGAGCGGAGTGTGATCACAGATCGTTTTAATGTTATAGTAATGGGCGGTGCCGATTTCGCTAATCATACTGATATTTCAGACCAGGACGTTATAATGATGTATATGATCGGTGCAAATGAACTTCCTTACATGAAGGATGCACTTATTGCTGCAAAGAATAATGGGACCCAGATAGGGCTTTTTGGAATGAATGATGTATACGGGATAGGTACCATAGATATGGAAAATCCACCGTATAGTGCAATGAAGGATTATCACTATAACGGCGGTTATGAGAACATGGAGAACTGGATCCGCTGTATCGGAGCAACTCTTGAAGATGTTTATATTGAGTATGCTCCAGCGGCACCACCGTCAATTCCTGATCATGGTATATATCATCCGGACGCATTTCCAAGGATCTTTCAAAATATCACTGAATATCTCGCATGGTATGAGGATAATGAAGATCATGGCTATGATACGGATGCACCCACAATAGGCATCGTAGGTAATAAACTTAATAAAGAAAGTTCAGGGTATGCAATAGAAGATGAAGTGATCCGTGAACTTGAATCAAGAGGGTGCAATGTGATCTATACTACATATAATGTCTGCGATGCTGATGAAGATATCTTCATTCAAAACAACACCGTACTGGTTGATAGTATCATCTCTATAAAAGGGTTCTATCTTAATTATTATGATCAGGAGAAAGGAGTGGAATATCTTAAGAAGTACAATGTACCGGTCATTAAGGCTGTGACAGATTACTACAGCAGCCCTGCTGAGTTCAATAACAGTACACGTGGTCTTGATCCGATGTCTATTGCTTTCCAGGTTACACAACCCGAGATCGACGGCTGTATAGAGTACATCTGGATCGGTGGAAGAGTTATGGTGGACCCTGATACGGAGTTGTATATTTATCAACCGCATATGCCTCAGATAGAGTGGCTCTGTGATCGTACTGTCGAGTGGGCGAACCTGGGCAGGACAAATAATGTTGATAAGAAGATCGCTATCATCTATTACAATCATGAGGGCGGCAAGAACAATATAGGGGCAAGTTACCTTGATATAGCCCCAAGTTTCACGTTATTGCTTGAGCAGATGCAGGCAGAGAATTATACTACAGGAAATAACCAAATTCCCAATGGCAGTGAGTTTATTGACCTGTTCATGGAAAGCAGGAACGTTGGCTCATGGGCTCCGGGTTCACTTCAAGATATGGTAGAATCCGGTAAGGCTACACTTATGCCTGTAGACCAATATCTCTCGTGGTACAATAATCTCCCGGAAACCGTACGTTTCGATGTTGAAGCCAGGTGGGGCAAACCGCCTGGTAATATCATGGTATATGAAGGATCATTCGTGATACCGGCAGTAGAGTTTGGAAATATTATCTTTATACCTCAGCCTACCAGAGGCGGCCTGTCTGATGAATCGCTTATATTTCATGATAAGACGCTACCGCCTACACATCAATACCTGGCTGCATACTTCTGGATCAATAATATCTTTAATGCTGATGCCATGATCCACTTCGGAACACATGGTACACAGGAATGGCTACCTGGAAATGAGGTTGGACTATGGAGGTATGATTATCCATCCATCATGGTAGATGATACGCCTGTCATATACCCATATATCATGGATAATGTTGGTGAGGGTACACAGGCTAAGCGCAGAGGTAATGCTGTTATTATCGACCACCTTACACCACCTATAATTGCAGCAGGACTGTATGACGAACTGCTCGAACTTGATGATAAGATAGCTGCATATGAGGATGCAACTGATCCTGCAATCAAGGCATCATACCACAATAGCACGATCGAGCTATATGAATCGCTTGGTCTGGAAGATGATCTCAATGTGACAGGTGAGCAGATGAGGAATATGAATCAGACTGAATTCAATTATTTCCTTGAGACAGGTGTTCATGACTATCTACATGAACTCAAGTCCACACTCATGCCTCTTGGACTTCATATATTCGGAGTTGCACCTGATGATGAAAAACTGGTATGTATGGTCAAGTCAATGCTGCGTCAGGATTTCATAGATCATATAGTAAATGTAATTCCGTCTGATTCCGGAGATCTCCATGATATAATAGATAAGGCTGATAAATATGCAATAGATCTCTTAAACGAAACGCTGTTAAACGGAACTGATATCATAACAGTCCAGATTGATATCCTTAATCTGAGCAATCCTGACCCGGCCATTACTGCTGATCTTGACCAGGCATTGAACTATTCTGCTTTTCTTAGCCAGACCGACCGTGAGATCGACCAGACACTGCGTGCACTCGATGCAGAATATATAGAGCCAGGACCAGGTAATGACCCGATACGCAATCCTGAAGCTCTGCCGACAGGTAGGAATTTCTACAGTTTCGACCAGAGAAAGATACCTGATGCAGAGACTGAAGTAATGGGAGCGAACCTGACCGACCAGCTATTGAAGCAGTATCAAGACAGTCACGACGGTGCTTATCCTAATAAAGTAGGATTCATATTGTGGTCTGTAGAGACCATGCGACATAGAGGCATCATGGAGGCCCAGATATATTCACTTATTGGAGTTAAGCCGGTCAGGAGTTATGGTAGGATCACAGGTTTTGAGGTTATTACTCTTGAGAATATGACACATCCCAGGATCGATGTGCTTCTTATACCTTCAGGACTTTATCGTGATACCTTCCCGTATCAGCTTGAGTTAATGGATCAAGCCATCCGTATGGTTGCCGATCTCAATGAAAGTAATGAAACCAACTATGTTAGATACAACTCACTGAGAATATACGATGCTCTTAACGCTACAGGATATGATAATGCTTCAGCATATGACCTGTCGCGCTCACGTATATTTAGTGAAGCACCAGGGGCTTACGGTACTGGACTTACAGGTGCGGTCACTGCAAGTGAATCATGGGATAATGAATCAGAACTGGCAGATCTGTTTACGTCGCGTATGTCCAATATTTATGGACAGGACATCTGGGGTGATAGTTTTGAGGATGTGTTCAAGCTGAACCTTGGAACTGTTGATGCTGCAGTACACAGTGATAGTTCTAATCTTTACGGACTTATTGATAACGATGATTATTACCAGTATCTTGGCGGACTTGCACTTGCTGTGAGATCATTAAGAGGTGAGACACCTGATCTGTTCGTAACAGACCTCAAGAATATAGATAAACCAATGGTAACAACACTGGAAGAGTCCTTTAGAAAAGAACTTCGTTCAAGATACTGGAACCCAAATTGGATAGAGGGAATGATGGAACACGGCTACGGCGGTGCAAGAGAGTTCATGAAGTTCGTTGAATATATGTGGGGCTGGAACGTAGTGACGCCTGATATGGTTACGGACGGAGACTGGGACAGGATATTCGATGTCTATGTCAATGATAAGTATAACCTTGATCTTGATAAGTTCTTTAAAAGCGAACCGTATGCATATCAGTCCATGATAGCCAGGATGCTTGAAGTTAATAGAAAAACGGATGCTAACGGGGATCCGTACTGGGATGCTGATAAGGAAACCATCAATACACTTGTTAGCGAATATGCCGAATCTGTAGCAGAGAACGGTGCTGCATGCTGTCATCATACATGCGGTAACCCATTGCTGGATGAACATATTCAGGGTCTGATGTCTGTCCCGGGTATAGTAAGTGAAGAAATCGCTGATAAGTATTGTAAGACAATGGATGAGGTTAAAAAACAAGAAACACCAGCAGATACCACTGTTATAGAGAAAAAGAAAGGTAATTGGAGACGGTATCAGGATAAAAAATCCGGCAGCGGTAATGAGACCATAGAAGCTCATTCTGGATTCGGTACAAATGTTGACCAGGCGCCTGAATCTGCGGCTGGCGGCGAAGGAGAAAGCAAAAAAGAAAGCGATTATGTAGAAGGATATGAGATGCAGGATGAAATTGAGCCTGAGAGCGAAGATACGGGATCATTCTCATTTTCAGGATCTGATATTTTGGGTCTGATGATCGTGATACTGATTGTCGGAGCTATCTATATAGGTTTCAGGAGAAGGAGTTCGTAATATCTTGAATACAAGAACTATTATTAGGACAATGATATTGTTGTCGGTGGTGATGCTGGCGCTTACTTTAATAAATGCTGCAGATGCATCCGGGAATGAAATAACCTTCGTTCTCGGAACTGATGAGAACTATGAATCGCTGATGAATGTTGCTGGAAATGTTTCAGTTGATATTGGAATATATGATTCCACACAGGCAATGTCAATGGATTTTGTAAATAAAAGTGTCATATTCCTAGCGTCGCTTGATTATGAAACAATTACCTGGATAAACAGCACGGTTGATCTGAGCGCAAATACCATCCCATATAATCTTTCCAATAATCTCAGCATCGGAAATGTTGATGATGTGAATATCACGAAGTATTGGATATATGGTGGCGATGAAAATATTAACCGCCTCGTAACCTACCTGAATGTAACGTTCTGTAACGGCAATAAGTCGATAGAGCCACCGATACCACCTGAAAACAAATTGAATGTCACCATTGTCTCATCATCGGATTATATCATATCCGGTATGAATAAAGTGGCTCAGCATGACCCAATTATCAACGATACGATGAACGTCAAAACCTACTTTGCTCAATCGTATCCGAACATTACACTTCCGGATGATCTTGATCTGAGCGATCAGGATGTGATTTTTATAAATCATGTATCACAACCCGCTGTCGAACATATTGAGGATACGGTACAAGCTGCTAAACGTAATGGAGCTTTTGTCATAACAACTCAATTTGAAGATATACTTAACTTATCAAATGTGAACATCACAAATCATCCATACATCAATCAATATATAGATAACCCATGCCAGGAGAACTACAGACGATTTCTGATATATCTGGGTAATCGATTCGATGGGTTTAATGGCGGGATAGAGCAGCCTATTCTCATATCAGATTTTGCGATATATCATCCGGATGTTGATATTATCTTCGAAGATAGGGATGAATATCTTGATTGGTATGGGAATAATACAGCAGAATATCAATACAATCCGGAAAAACCAACAATTGGGATTGTATTTCATAAAAATCATTATGTCAAACATGATCTAAAAGTGGAAGACCTATTGATCAGAAAAATCCAGGAAAAAGACTGTAATGTTATTCCTGTATTCTGTTCGCACCAGTACAATTTTAAAGATTTTTTCATGAAAGATGGTATAACAATAGTGGACTCCGTAATAACGTGCAATTACAGGATGAACTGGGACAATTTTACAGAAGGTGTACAAGAGGCCAAACTTATAAATGTAACATGGCTTCAGGGAATAAATCTCTATAGCGTAACTCCTGATGAATGGAACGCAACAGTTTATGGAGTCCCGTCATCTATGTACCCTTATGAGATTGCACAGGCAGAGATGGACGGGATAATAGAACCTATCGTCATTTCCGGAAAAGTAGAAGACATGGAAGGGAACAAATATTACGAACCGATCGATTATCAGGTACAATGGCGGGTCGATAGAGCAATAGCATGGGCTCAACTGCACCATAAGTCTAATTCTAATTTTAATAAAAAGATCGTAATACCGTTTTACAGTGAGGGCGGTGGCAAAGCCAATCCTGGCGCAGATATCGATTACTACCTCGATGTCCCTGCAAGTCTTGAGAATCTGCTCTATTCAATGAAAGATCGAGATTACAACCTCGGAACCGAACCGCTACCTAACAAAACAGAGATTGCAAAACTGATACAAGAAGCAAGTAATGTCGGGACATGGGCTCCGGGAGTGCTTGACAAACGAGTAAAATCCGGTAATGTCATCTTGATCCATGAGTCAAAGTATTTTGAATGGTTCAGTAAACTTCCTAAAGATAAACAGGATGAAGTTATAGAACATTTTGGTGCTCCACCAGGCGAGATAATGGTTTATAAGAATGAAACAGGGAAATATATCGTAATACCAAAGATTCAATTAGGTAACATACTGATCATGCCACATCCAACATGGGGATTTCTACAAAATGATACAACGCTCTACTATGATGGTGCAATACCACCACATCACGAATATATTGCATTCTACTTCTGGCTCAATCAGGAATATGAAGCAGATGCGATGTTTAGCATCTTCACCCAGATATCTCTTATGCCAGGTAAGATCATCGGGCTTTCAAGATATGATTGGGGTGGTCTATTGTTGCAGGATATGCCGCACATTCACACACTCAAAGTGGATATGGACAGTGGACTGCGAAACAAGAGGCGAGCGAATGCTGTCATCGTGGATTACATAACACCTCCGATCGTTGCATCCGGGTTGTATGAAAATTTAACTATGCTACAGCAGAAAATCTCCCTGTATAATGAGGCAAAAAACGAGCAATTAAAAGAAAGATATAAAGAGGAAATAATAGAATGCAGTCAAAACCTTAACATTGGCCACGATCTGGATTTGAATCTGACCCTAATTGCAAACAATACCACTATGTTTGAAGGATTTCTCTTACAATTGAGCGGCTATCTGGAAGAATTGAAGGGTGAATATATGCCTTATGGTTCCCATATACTGAGTGAACCGCCAACTGGTGATAAATTGGTTGCAATGGTGAAATCAATGCTTGGTGATGATTTCGTGACTCATGTGTCAGCAATCAATTCTTCACAGAATACCACAACCCTGCTGCTGACTGAGTGTCTACTCAACAACCTGACACCATCCGAAGCGCAGAATAAAACACTTGGACTTATAACGGATGATATCTCAGAAGATCTGTATCTGGCAATAGACTATGCGAGCAGTATAGACGCATGCAGGATCGAAATACCACGAACATTGGATGCTTTCGAAGGAAAATATATTCCTCCGGGTCCTGGTGATTCGGATCCTGTTCGAAATCCTGATGTTCTGCCAACTGGTAGAAACACCTATTCATTTGATGAGCGGCTCATACCAACTGAAGCTGCATGGGAGATCGGTGTAAACATTACAGATCAACTATTGTCTCAGCATCTTGAGAAAAACGGAGAATATCCAAGAAAGATTGCATTTGTGCTTTGGTCATCCGAGACATCCAGACATCAAGGAGTGATGGAATCTGAAATACTATATCTATTAGGGATAAGACCCAAATGGGATAAGAGAGATAGGTTTGATGATAAAAAACTCGAATTAATACCGTCCGATGAATTGGGAAGACCGAGAATAGATGTAGTCATTGTAACTTCAGGTACTTACCGGCAGATGTGGCAGAAGAAGATTTTGCTGATCGACAGAGCAGTTCGCCTTGCTGCTCAGGATAATGGAACAGCATATCCGAATTTTATAAAAGAAAATTCAGAATTGATAAAAATAAGACTTATAGAAGATGGATATAACGAATCTCAGGTAGAAATGCTTTCAATGGCACGAATTTTTTCAGAGGCGATAGGCACAACAACTCCGAATCTTCAATTTGCAATCCCGGCAAGTAATACATGGGAGAATGATACGAAGCTTGGTGATCTCTACATTAGCAGAGAGAGTTACATCTATGGTGAGCATACATGGGGTGAATATCATTTACCCGAACTCTTTGAAGACAATCTAAGAGATGTTGAGATAGGAGTATTCAGCCGAAGTACGAATAATTATGGCATACTTGATCATCCTATGGTTGCAAGTTACTTCGGTGGATTAAGTCTTGCGATCAGGAGTCTAACAGGCGAGACCCCTGATATGTACATTAACAACTTAAGAGAAATAGATGATCCTGTATTAGAAACACTCAGTCATTTTTTTAACCGAGAACTTCGGACAAGATACTTCAATCCTGAATGGATCAAAGGAATGATGGAACATGAATACGATGGAACCAGATATATCTCACAATTTACAGAAGATTTGTGGATGTGGAATGTTGTCACACCTGAGATTGTTACAGATGCTATGTGGAAAGAAGTATACGATATCTACATCGGTGATAAATATGAGCTGGGCTTGGAAAAATATTTTGATAGTAACAATCCTTATGCTTATCAGTCTATCACTGCCCAGATGCTTGAAGCTGCTCGAAAGCATGATGCTCAGGGTAATCCATACTGGGAGACAACAGATGAAGTGATCCGAAATCTTGTGAAAGAATATGTGGAATCGGTGGCTGAAAGTGGAGCTGCATGCTGCCATCATACATGTGGTAACCCATTACTGGATGAATATATCCAGGGCCTGATGTCTGTCCCAGGTATAGTAAGTGAAGAAATCGCTGATAAGTACTGCAAGACAATGGACGAGCTTAACGATCAAAAGGCACCAGCAGATACCACTGTTATAGAAGAAAATAACGGTAATTGGAGACGGTATCAGGATAAAAAGTCCGGCAGCGGTAATGAGACCATAGAAGCCCATTCAGGATTCGGTACAAATGTAGATAAAGCACCGGAAGCTGCGGCTGGCGGCGAAGGCGAAAAAGAAAGCGATTATGTAGAAGGATATGAGATGCAGGATGAAATTGAGCCTGTGAGCGAAGATACGGGATCATTTTCATTCTCGGGGTCTGATATTCTGGGTCTGGTGATCGTGATTCTGATCATGGGAGCTATCTATATAGGTTATAAGAGAAAATCTTAAAATTGAAGATATCTGCAGTTGAGAACAAAAACTGCAGATTTAAATATTTTTTACACATCTCTCAAGGTTATGATCCTAATTCTCCTGAATTTCATCATCATTATCACAATTATGAGGAAAATATATATAGTATAAGTGAGTATAAGATATTATTAAGATGGGCATTAATTCTATATCCTTTCCCCCAACATATAAACCCCCAAAAAAATACCTCTCCCCTATAAAATGCCCATCATATCCTTCTATATAATTTATCAGGCGAAGATTCTACGAATCTTTTAATCCTCCATTCCTCTGGAATGTCAGACAAAAAAAATCAGACCAAAGAAGTATTTTTTGTATCCACTTCAAAAAGTATGGTATTTTGACAGGATTTACAGGATGTTGATGTTGCAGTGTATTCTGCCAATCCGGCCTAATATTTTTATATCTATACCTTTCTTTGAAAGTTACAAAAAATGAAGGCTTAACCACCCGTTTTTTATTTCTACCAACAGATTCTGAATAATCCATCCCGATATCTTCATAGATTCGCACCTTCCAGAACATCACCCAGATGCAGCGTTGAAAATAATCTTGCCTGGTTCACGCCTATGGTCTCGAAAGAAAACTTTGCTTTATGATCTCCCGATTTTACCAGCACAAATCTGCATTTAATATATTTTTAAAATCAAACACAATCAACAGTATCTCCGATTAATAGATCCATTTTTCATAGTCTCAACTGCACCGTACATTTATTTTTTCCATAAGATGTGGATATACTATCGATGATTCCCTGGTGCTTCATCAACCTGCACCCCCATGTTGCTGTGTCATAGAGGTGGCCACCTTATTATATATTCTTATATCGTACAACACACTTTTGGTACATATCGAACATGGAAACCTCTTTCAATTTTTCACCGCGCATATACGTGATTATAGTATAATCAAAATTATTTGAAGATTGATTAGTAGCGAATTCCTATTTATATTATCTATAACTTCCTTTATTATCCTTTCCTAATTAATTATCATAATTAACCACAAATAGACACAAATGAACACAAATATTTTAATTAGTGGTGCTAATATATATTATTTTAGTATCCCTTTCAAGTTTAATGGTTGCTTGTACTATTCAAGAATTATAACCAGGATTGTGCGTCATATTTAGACAGTTCAGACGTACATTTTACCCTGATTTTGTATCCATTTCAAATCTGAGGGTAACTGACATAATTTTAAAATTGTAAGTCTGCTTAGCCACTTGATTTAGATAATCCAAATATGCATTTTACCCTATTTTTTGAAGTGGATACCTGATTTTTGAGAGGGATACTTATTTTACAATTATTTGTGTTTATTTGTGTTCATCTGTGGTTCTTTTTCTCTGAACTGTCTTTTTATTACTCAATGAATAACCAGTAGACGAAATCAATCAATCAATACTATATTATTGCATTCTATGTGTTCATCGAAAACCCTATTATTTTTAAAACTTATAGGTGTATCCATTATAAATTCGACTAACGAGAGATATTTCATGATTAAATTGAAATTAAAGCGTTTAAAACGAACTCAGGAATTGAAGGAAAATTAAAAGTTTTTCGGAGATACTG
>JAIOQW010000040.1 GCA_021108405.1 Methanosarcinales archaeon | reverse complement strand
TTTTCTTGACCGACATTCCAGAGGAATGGAGGATTAGAAGATTCGTAGAATCTTTGTTTATATTATCTGCCACAGAGATGCCTTTTCCGTCCCCAACTTATATTTCTGTGCTCTCTGTGGCAGTAATATAGAGTTCCAAATTACCCTTGCGGAGTATTATAATTTATATATCTTTATGCAGATATTTTTAACAGCCTATCAGTATCATTCACATATACCATGAAATTCTTAACTGATATTAATGCGATATTTCCTTTAATCTTAATTACATCTCCAGGATATTCCCTATTATTCAATTTCCATAAGACTTTTATTTTGTCTCCTGCTTCTATTTTGTTATTTTTTTTATCCTTCATAGAACTTACCTCACTTCTTCTTAAGCCGCACCCATAGCAAAACTACTGTTACAATAGCTGTAAATAATCCTAAAAAAGTCAGGATCTTGACATAACTGTTCTCATTCACAACAAATGAGACAGGTATCCTGACACCTGCTCCAAGACCAAGCCCGTTTGTTTTACTGTCTGTCGGATGGGCTGTGATCAATATATTTCCTTTATACTCACCAGCATCTACAGGATCTATTGAAATATTCACTGACCTGCTTTGTCTGGCATTAAGATCGAATTCCTCCGGGTCTATACCAATATAAGCTCCTTCAACTGTAAGCTTGATATGCTCAGTCTCACTACCTGTATTAATGACATGTAGTTCCTTTATTGCGTCTTTATTCTGGCTTATTATACCAAACTCAATTTTTTCAGGTGATGCACCAATACCGATCGCTGATGCTGGTGTGATCAGTAAAAAAAGTAGGAAGAAGGAGAGGAGGAATATAATACCGCCTCTTTTGATCATTCCCCTATTGATTACTCCCCTATTGATATCACTTCTATTAATCATTCTCTGCCACAAATAAAACACAACCGCCGTACATACCACCAGCCCAGCTAGGAACCTCAAGCGATGCTGTAATATCTTCTGTATATTCAAAGTCCGTAGCATCTGCTGGTATCCCTTTAGAGAATCCACCCACATCAGCATCATTTAATCTGAGTGCTTCGTTGTAGAAATTACTCTGATCAACTGGAATTTCAGCACTTATATTGACATTATGAGTGCCTGTATTCACGATTTTGATCTATTGGGTACTTGATTTCAATCCTGCTCCAATCATTCCGAAATCAAGTGCTGAGGTCTCAACAGTGATTGAGATTGCAGGGATCACTTCTACAAAGAGTTCGGTTGTTGTACCATTCGCCTCATTCGTAGGTGTTCCGTCTTTAAGTACACACTCATCTACGATCTCGCCCGAGTCGCTTACTACTTTTAGAGAAACTATGCCTCCATCGACACTGACCAAACAGTAGTGCTTGGATGGGTAGAAAAATTCAACATCATCAGACCACGGTGTCTCTTGCTGTGCATAAAATGGCGCACCAGCGCCTCCTGTGATAATCTGACAGACTGGATTGGTGAAATTCGAATTTGTTGATCCATTAAGGTATACAGGTGTCTCACTATTGAGGTTCATCCTGTTATAGTTGTGCTCATCACCAAAGAATACGGCTACTACCTTTCCATTTTGACTGATCAACTCCCATAGTTCATCCCTGCGCTCAATTACATGCGTTCGGTCGATCTGGGTATTGTTGTAACCCTTGTTTTGGGCAGGGTCGCCTCCGTTATACCACTGCGCATCATGGAGATGCCCGCCATTCGGGAATGCGGGTTCATGTGCGAACATGAAGATATGCTCGATCGTAGGATCATTCTTTGCATCATCAAGAACATTTTCAATCCAGGCAAGCTGGTTGTCCATAACATATCCCTCGAGGTTGCCTCCGAAGTCTTCCGGATAGTTGCACCACCAGTAGTTTGTGTTAAAGGCAATGACTCTTGTGTTGCCGTAATCAATGTAGTAGACATTCTCTTCATAACCTGGAGCGCTCGTATTTTCAGGATCAGGGAAACTATTTGCCGGATTCACAAACTCTTCGGCAAAAATCGTTTCAGCACTCTTAGTAATATCATTGTCATGCTTATCAAATTCGATACCATAACTGCTTCCATCGTCATAGACGTCCACCAGAGCCTCGTGATTTCCCATAGCTTCGTAGATCGGGATATAGCATCCGATCTGCTCGGTTGCATCTTTCCATGCCTTAAGCTGCATACGATAGTCATCCATATTCGTAGTATATCCGTTGACCAGGTCCCCACCGAAAAGAATGAAATCTGCGCCGTTGTTGTATGCATCGATAGAGAACTGGCTCAATTTATGGTAATTTACACCGGCAAATCCTCGTTCTCCACCACCGACACCAGCTCTTGAATCTGACATTATTGCAAACTCGAACCTTGGGTTTGTAGGTGCTGTTTTGAAATGGTATGTTTGGTAATGTATGCCGGAAATAAGCACATCGTACTCATATTTAGTACCAGGAGAGAGTCCTGTAATAGCTATTTCGTGATGTGTATCTGATTCACTATTGCTATATGATCTACCTTCGATCTCCACAGATGCAGTAGTGGTCACATCGGTCTCCCATGAGATCACTGCACTATTTTCGTTTACAAGATCTACAAAGGGACCTTCGATTATACAGGGTACAATGCTGTAATCCCCCTCGACCATGAACCCGCCGTCATAGAAGACCGATGATGCGAGATCAGGATTAAAGAGTTCTATACGGTAGCAGATCACACCCCCGTTTTCACTGAAGTTACATATGTCATAACGTGCCCCTTCAAACTTTCCAATGTTGATCTCAACACTGTGGGATGTGCTCCCTTCTACCAGATCTTCTATAACCGATCGTCGATATTGTGGCACTTTTATATCCTGCTCAGGAATGTAAAGTCCATAGTATACTTTTGCTGCTGAAGCCGGTTGTAATGTATCAAATTCCAGCGTTGCTTTTTTCGTTGTTTCGTCAACAACTATATCAACTTCACCAACCAGAAAATAATCCGGTGTATATTCTTTCTGTGGCAGTTCCGGGTATATGGGATTATGTCCCAGATTGCCAGGTTGAGCGCATACTGGCGCTGTAAGTATTGCCAATACCAAAGTGGCAATATAACCGACCATTATATACATTCTATTCATAGTTATTTTCCTCCTCATTGTTGTGATCGATCGTTTGATCATGAATTAATTATGATATTTCGATCACAATAATAGATGAATTGAAGTAGCTGGTATATATAATTTATACAAATAGTATATAGAGATGTGAGTTTTCTATATAGATTAAATGGTTCTATATATGGTTATATTTCTACGATCAACACTGGAGTGTAAGAACAAAATCCTCCCTCCGGTCGGATTTTCTTGAGTATATCAAGTTATACTTGATATACTATCAAAAAACGGATAATTAGTTAAGCAATGAAACCTAACTTGTGGATGTGCGAATTGAACTTAAACGTAGAGGGAATGAAAGCAATGAAAATCTCCCGTAAAGATGTTGCTATGAAGATAGCTGATTACCTGCATCACCACATCACACTAGTAGAGCTAGTAGATTGGGCAGAATCCATGATGATGGAAGCAGATTTCGAAGATCAGGATTTCGAAACTCTACGCGATATTATCAGCAGGCTTGGTCTGGCAGATGTGAAAGCATTCGGAATGACATGGGAAGATAGTGAAGTCTTTCTATCACGTCTGGGGTATCATACTCATATAACAGTTACAGAGAATTCCGGAATGGTAGGGGCAGAAAGTTAAAGATTCTACTAATCTTCGGCTCTTTTAAGAGCCTCAGGCTAGAAAATGCTCACTTCGTTCACATTTTCTAATCCTCTATTCCTCCGGAATGTCGGTCAATAAACTCCGAGCGTTAGCGAGGATTTTATGGGTATAGTAAAGATAAATTTACTGCACCTGCCCGGTTCACTCTTAATCCAGATCTTACCCCCGTGCATTTCCACAAACCGTTTGACTAGAACAAGACCTAATCCTGTCCCCTCGTATACTCGCGATAAAGATGAATCTAATTGCACAAATGGATTAAATAGTTTATCCTGATCTTCCTTTGAAATCCCGATTCCCGTATCAATAACAGCAATCTGTACCATATCCCGGTTATACCTTCCCTCAACTGTAACTGATCCGCCGTTTGGTGTGAACTTGATGGCATTGCTCATAAGGTTATAAAGTATTTGTCGAAACTTACCCATATCTGCATTAATTGTGGTAAGTTCCTCATCAACTGCAGTATTTAATATAATATTCTTCTTTAATGCAACAGATGATAATAGCATCACTGATTCTTCGATCACCGCACATACATTAAAATCTTCACTTGTTAATTCCATCTTTCCTGCTTCGACCTTTGTCAGGTCAAGTATTCCATTGATAAGTTTCAGTAGATGGTTGCCACTTACCAGTACATTACCAACATATCTGGATTGCTTTTCATTTAAAGGACCGACAGTTTCATCATGCAGTATATGGGAAAAACCAATAATGGAATTAAGTGGGGTTCTCAGTTCATGGCTCATATTAGCTAAAAACTCGGATTTAGTCTTATTAGCTACTATAAGTTCGTGTGATCTTATCTCCAGTTCATCACGCTGGTTCTTTAAACTGGCTGCTATCTCCTGTACCTGTATGAAGGTATCTGCATTATTAACAGCAACAGCATACTGATCAATAACACGTTTGATAAATAAAAGTATTTCAGATGGAACATTTGTAGTGTGACAGGTAATTACTACACCCAATAGTATGCCTTTAAAAATTAAGGGTGTGCTGACAATGGTAGTTGGAATTATTTGATCTGGTCCGGATTTGATCGTGTATATAGTATCTTCCGGAATACTTGTTAACACGATCATTTCTTGCTTTATCCCTGTTTCACCTGCAATACCTTCTCCAGGTGAGAACTCCTGTTTTGCAACGGCTTTTTTCATGCCTCTAATGACATTCGGCATCATTATTTTGTGGTCCGGGTCGTACAGATAGACAGCACCTGCCTGTGCATCAATATGTTTCATAAGGCTGTCCAGGCCTTCGGATACTATTGTGTGTAAATCTAGGGTTCTATTGGCAATTGTCAGGATATCGGTATATGCAGCTTCCATTTTCTCAGAGTACTTACGCTTTGTTATATCTGAAAATATCTCTAAAAGCATAATTTCTCCATTTATATTGATCTTTGTGACAGTCTTTTCAATGGGAATTTCTCCATGATCTTTTGACAGGATGATCGCTTCCTGGTGATCAAGGGTCTGTCCGTGATCAAAGATCGGGCACTTATTCTGGGATTTTGGACATAAGATACCGTGACATACATGACCTAAGATCTCCTCCCTGGGTCTTCCGATCAATGCTAAAGCAACTTCATTTAATTCTATAATCCGTCTATCCTGATCGATAATGAGAGTTCCTATTGGATTTTTCTCGAACATGGTGTAAAACTTTTTTTCAGAATTTTGTAGTACCCTCTCTGACCGCCTGTGTTCCAGAGCATTTATGAATATATCGCCAATCATTTTTAATAATGTGGTGCTCTCCTGGGTCCAGGTTTTTTCCTGTTTTACCGAATCAAAACCAATATATCCGGTAAGAATTCCGCCATATATCATTGGAACGATGATCAAAGATTTGATATTCAGCAGTTGCATGAATTCTTTTTCAGCACTTGCCTCGGATGGAAGATCAGCAACCTTTGAAAAATAAACAGCTTCAAATCTATTGAGCTTCTTCATCGTCCAGGGAAACTGTCTTGCTTGCAATCCCTTCAGCCTATCAATTTGCGGCTCAATTCTCTGTGCACACCATTCATGGGTATTGTCCATTTTGCTTCCTTTGTCATAGAATAAAAAGACATATCCGCGATCAACACCACTGAATTTTCCAATGCTTTGTAATGCATTTTGTATACCTGCATCAACTTTATCTGACGGAAGGTTGATGAAACTGGTTGATATATCGGAAATCAACGTTTCAAATTCAGCACGATGCACTAATGCTTTTTCCATATTTTTACTATCTGTGATGTCACGATGAATTGCCATAAATGCAATAACGTGCCCTTTATCATTTACAACACTAGAAGCCGACAATGCTTCTGGAAAGAGTTCACCGTTTTTTCTTTTAGCAACCAGTTCTCCTGTCCAGCCACCTTCTGTTACATTATTTTGAAATGACTCTTCTAACTTTGATATCTGATCCTCAGGATAGATGAAGGCAACCTCTTTTCCTATGATCTCTTCTCTTGAATACCCGAGCATTCTAACCAATGCATCATTTATATAAGTGATTTTACCCTCAAGATTGCAAATACCCAGGCCATCGATTGAACTATCAGCAGCTTGCGAGAATAATTTTAATTGTTCTTCTGCGTTTTTACGCCTGGTAACATCATCATAAACAGCTACTATTTCACCGGAAGGCAGTTTATAGACAAAATTCTCTCTCCAACCTGTTGTGTGCTCATCCTTATACATGGCTTCAGGGAAAAACTCGGACTCCCCTGTTCTCCATACCCTTTGAAATACTTTAGATAAACCGAAATCCTCTACACCAGGGAAAGCTTCAGTTACACGCTTTCCAATAACATCCTTCCTGTTTATTGAATCTATTTTTTCTCCGGCAGTATTAAAATCCTTTAATACGAAATCATTGCCATAATCTACTGCTTCATAGATTGCAACTCCACTTTTCATGTTCTCAAACAGACTTCGGTATCTCTTATCACTCTTTTGTAATGCCTCTTCAATCCGCTTACGCTCTATAATTTCCTGCTTTAATTTTTTATTGCTTTTCATCAACTCAGCAGTACGCTCCTGCACAAGTACCTCCTGTTGACCATGCGCCTTTTGCAGTTCAAAAGCCTGTATTCCCAGCCTTGTGATCATCTTTTCTATCCGGAATAGCAGACTTGCATTATCCCAGACCAGATCCTTATCAATTACACGCATATGTTTTGCTTCTTCAATTAATTGTACAGGATCTACATTGATCTCCACTGCGATCTTTTCAATTTCCTCTAATTGCTCATTAGAGAAACTTTGGGGTATGAATTGACCGGCAAACAATGTTCCTTTGTGCTTATCATTGATGATAATAGGTGAAACAAAATGTCCACCATGAGCAAAGCAATAGAAGATCTGCGGCTTTTTCAATTCAAGCGCTTTTTTACTCATCTCCATGAAGGATTGAAAACAATACTGTTTTCCCTTTTCTGTTGACTGTATCAAAGAACAAAAACCCGTTGGATTAGTAAATCGTGTCATAGGCTTACCGTCTGGATAAACGATAACAAAAGAAATGTTTGCAGTCCTGGAAAAATCATCCTGAATAGCTTGAAGTTCATCAAGATCAATAAAATCCAATGGTGATAACGATTTATTCATGTCCGATCTCCTATTTTAGCATTTATTTCATATGTGAAAATATTTGCTATCTAACTTTATTTTACAACTCCCTCTCTCGTAGTGTAATTGTTGTTATTTCATTATAGGTTATTATATATTAATTATTCCTTCATATAGTATGTCAAGTGCAACCTAATATACTGAAAATGAGTCATATTTTCTAATCCCCCATTCCTCTGGAATGTCAGGTGAAGATTCTGCGAATCTTCTAATCTTCAGCTTCTTCTAATCTTCATACCGGCATGGTTGTTATTGAGTATGTTTTCAAAGAAATAGTCATAGACCCTCTGCTGCAAGTCGGAGGCATCACTGGTCTGGAGGTGGGGTTGTAAAGTGCATATAGATAGAAGTGGGGTGGGCGGGTATTTCTGTAATTTGCAAATATTCTTTATACAAAACTTACGATATCCTTAAATCTACGAAAGGTACTTAATAGTACAATGAAATCTAACTCTAAGAAAATAAATCTTCCAATTATTGTAGAAAAAGATGAAGATGGATTTTATGTAGTAGAGTGTCCGCTTTTAAGAGGTTGTTATACTCAAGGAGAGACCCTCGATGAGGCACTCACGAACATCCATGAAGTCATTGAGATGTGTCTTGATGATGAGACCGAAGATGTAATTTCCGATATTGCAAATATCCAGGAATTTAGTTTTCATACATTAGCGGTTGAAGTATGAAACTGCCAGTTATATCAGGCAAAGAGGCAGTAAAAGCTTTTGAAAAACTCGGATATGCTCCTGTAAGGCAGAAGGGAAGTCATATCCGAATGAAGCATCTATCTAATGTATCTAAAACACCTCTCTCAATCCCCAACCATAAAGTTCTGGGGAAGGGGTTGCTTAGAAAATTATTGCGTGATGCAGATATTACAGTGGAACAATTAATGAAAGTCATTTAATGATCTCATACTATTTTACTGGAAATTTATAGGTAAAGATTGATCATCGAGAACATGTGTATTAGTCTATGCTATTTTTTATAGAATATCAGGTTTACTTGGTATACTATGAAAAAATTAGGTTATCATAGTGTGGATACAAAACGAAATGTTTAATACTACTTTATTACCTCAAAGATTGACATAATCAAAGGTAGGTGAGTAGCACGTCTTCAAATATTCAATTATGTTATCAATGTGGAAAATGTACTGCCATCTGTCCGGTTCGAAGGGTCGTGATGACCACTCCTAGAAGTAATATTTACCAGACAAATGTATATAGAAAAAGTTCCGATGATATATGGAACTGCCTGACCTGTGGTCTTTGCTATGATGGATGCCCACAGGGTGTTGATTACCCCGAATTTGTAAAAGAAGAACGAGAGGGTAAACAACAAGGTGATCTGGTTCATAAGGGAGTGTTTACCCTTCTTTCTGATCTGATGGCTGACCTTAAAGAAAGCAAAACGAACCTGGCAGAGTCAGGAAACAATGATTCAAAGATAGGTTATTATCCCGGATGTCTTGATTTTCATGATATGTTCTTTGATCTGGATGTAGATTTCAAATCTATTGCCGATTCATCTATGAAATTATTGGAAAAGATGGATATGAGCGCAAAAATGCTGCAGTTGAAATGCTGTGGACACGACCAGTTATGGCAGGGAGATACTGAGACATTCGAAAAATTAAAAGAACAAAATACGAAACTAATAAAAGAAAGTGGCATCGAAACCCTGGTTACTTCATGTGCAGAGTGCTACCGCACACTGAGCATGGACTATGACCTGCCATGTGAGGTAGTACATATTAGCCAGCTCCTTAAGAATGCCGATCTTGGTATTGATTCTAATACAGATGTAACATGTCATGACGCTTGCAGGCTTGGACGGCATATGGGAGAATATGATGCTCCCAGAGAGGCACTAAGTTCTGCCGGTGCTACGGTCACAGAAATGGCACATAGCAAGAACGAGTCATGGTGTTGCGGAGTCAGTACTATGATGAGTTGTAATGACAGAAGCAAAGCATTACGAAAGGCAAGACTGGATGAAGCCAAGGACACAGAAGCTAAAGTTCTCATCACATCATGTCCGAAATGTTTAGCCCACCTGAACTGTATGAAAACAGAACAGGAATCTGTTGAAAATTATGAATTTGATATCAAGGACTTAACAGTGTTCCTTGCCGAGCAACTGGGAGGGAAATAAATGAGCGACATTATTAATACATCTGATTTTGACCCTGAGTTCAGGAAAGAGGTCTTTGAAGAGCCAGGTGCCGAGAAGATCGTACTATGTTTTAACTGTACAGGATGTACTTCCGGCTGTCCTATGGCTGATCAGGAATCCGAATATAATATCCGTAAATTCCTGCGTATGGCAAACCTTGGCATGAAGGACCAACTGTTGAACAGCCCTTATATCTGGTACTGTACTACATGTTATAAGTGTCAGGAACGGTGTCCCCAGGGTGTGAAGAACGTGGATACCATGTTAAAGATAAGGACTATTGCGATCAAGAACGGTATCATGCTTGATAATCACAGGAAGGTTAGCCAGCTTGTGATCAAATTCGGACATGCAGTTCCAATCAATGATGACGCCAAGGAAAAACGCAAGGCTGTGGGCCTACCTGACACTCCACCTACTGTGCATAAATTCGAAGATGCACTGGGTGAAGTACAAAAAGTGATAAAAATTGCCGGTTTTGATACATTAGTTGCTGACCAGGAGGCAGACTCATGAGTAAATTATCATTCTTTTTAGGCTGTATTGCACCCAATAGATATCCAGGTATCGAAGCTGCTACTATTACAACATTAGGCAAACTTGGTATCGAACTGGAAGATCTGAAAGGTGCTTCCTGCTGTCCGGCTCCTGGTGTTTTCAGGTCATTTGACAAGATCACGTGGCTGGCACTGGCATCCAGGAATGTAACACTTTCGGAAGAGATGGGACTTGACATACTTACTGTCTGCAATGGATGTTTCGGATCACTGGTCGATGCCAATAATCTAATGAAAGAAGATTCGAAACTTAGAGAAGAGGTTAATAAGATACTTGCAGAGATCGGACATGAGTTTAAAGGTACAATTAAAGTACGTCATATAATTGAGTACCTTTCCCAGGAAGTAGGAGTACAGAAGATCAAAGAAGCGGTTACTATTCCGATGGATCTTAATATTGCCCTGCACTACGGATGCCATCTGGTTAAACCAAGTAATGAAAGACATCTCGGAAGCACTGAAAATCCCAGGTTCTTTGATGAATTAGTTGAAGCCACCGGAGCTACCAGCGTGGACTACGAGGATAAAATGGCATGTTGCGGAGCAGGCGGAGGTGCACGTACAGCAGTACTTGATACTTCACTCCAAATGGTTATGAATAAACTGGAGAACATGAAAGCAGCCGGAGTGGATTGTATCATTGATGCCTGTCCTTTCTGTCACCTGCAGTTTGATGTAGGCCAGACAGAGATCAAGAAGAAATTTGATAAATCGTATGACATACCTGTTGTGCATTATTCACAACTTCTTGGACTTGCCATGGGTCTTCCACTGGATGAACTGGGTATTGATCAGAACCTGATAGTAAATGAGGAATTTAATAAAAAGATCGAGAAGATCAGAGGTGGTGTGAAATGAGTAAATTAGTAGGTGCTGTGGCTGTTGCCGGAGGAGGGATCGCCGGTATCCAGAGTGCTATTGATCTGGCAAGCAGCGGATTGAAGGTTTATTTGATAGAGAGCAGCACAACCATCGGAGGTAAGATGGCCCAGTTGGATAAGACCTTCCCCACACTGGACTGTTCTATGTGTACGCTGTCTCCAAAACTGGCAGAAGTAGCACGCCATCCCAATATTGAACTGATGACCTACAGCGAGATCACAGGGATCAAAGGTGATCCTGGAGATTTCACAGTAACTGTAAAAAAGAAGGCCACATATGTGGACTATGATAAGTGTACTGCCTGTGAGTTGTGCGTTTCCAAATGTCCTGTTAAAGTGCCTGATGAATACAATGAAGGTCAGAATAAGAGAAAAGCTATCTACCTGGCATTCCCTCAGGCAGTACCAAGAGTATTTACCATTGATGCGGATAACTGTTTATATCTGACAAAGGGCAAATGCGGCAACTGTCTAAAAGTATGCGAGAACGATGCTATAAACTATGAAGATAAGGATGAAGAAGTTGACATCAATGTTGGAAGTGTCATAATAAATACAGGTTTCGAACCTTATGATGCTTCAAATCTTGAGCAGTACAGGATCGACAATCCCAATGTTGTCACATCCCTGGAATTCGAGAGGCAATTGAGCTCATCAGGTCCATTCGAAGGTCATGTAACGCTCGATGACGGATCACACCCCAAAAATATAGCCTGGATACAGTGTATAGGTTCGCGGAGTCCTGAGATAGGTCGCAATACCTGCAGCAGTGTTTGCTGTATGTATGCTACCAAAGAAGCTATGGTGGCTATGGAGCACGATCTTGATCTTAAGACTACCATTTTCAATATTGATGTACGGGCTTTTGGTAAGGGTTTTGAGGAATTCTACCAGAAGGCCAAGAATGAAAAGGGAATACGCTTTATCAACAGCCGGCCATCGGGTGTTGAAGTTGACCCTGTGACAGATAATGTTTCATTAAAGTATGAGGCTGAGGACGGAAGCGGTATCAAACGTGAAGATTTTGATATGGTCGTGCTGTCTATCGGACTTACGCCTTCCGAGAGTAGCAAGAACCTGGCACAGATAGCAAACGTGGAGATGGACGATAACGGTTTTATTAAGACAAAGATCGAGAGTCCGTTGGAGACTTCAAAACCAGGTATTTTCGTTTGCGGGGCCATGCAGGCTCCCAAGGATATTCCTGATACTGTCGCAGATGCCAGTGGCGCTGCCAGTAAAGCATCTTCACTGTTATCCAGTGAAAGAGGTACTCTGGTAACTGAGAAAGAGTATCCGCCTGAGAGGGATATTGGTACACAGATCAGGACCGGTGTAGTAGTATGCCGCTGCGGGATAAACATTGGCAATATTGTAGATGTACCTGATGTAGTAGAGTATGCTAAAACACTGCCGCATGTTGTGTTCGCAAAAGAGGAAGTATATGCCTGCAGTACAGACAGTCTGGAGGGTATTGCTAATCTGGTAGAAGAGCATAACCTGAACCATATGGTAGTTGCATCATGCACACCAAGAACCCATGAACCACTGTTCAGGGAAACACTGATGGAAGCCGGTCTTAATCCGTATTTATTCGAGCTGGCAAATATCAGGGAACATTGTAGCTGGGTCCACCAGAATAACAAAGAGGAAGCGACAAGAAAAGCTAAGGATATTGTCAGGATGAGCGTATCAAGAGCCAACTTATTGCAGCCTCTGTACCAGGAGAAAATTGAGTTCAATAATGAAGCCCTTGTGGTCGGTGGCGGTATAGCAGGCATGACTGCTGCACTTGATATTGCCCAAAAGGATTTCAAAGTAACGCTTCTTGAGAAAGAGTCCGAACTGGGCGGAATGATGCTCAAGTTCACACAGCTCCAGGATGGGCGCACTACTAAGGAAGTGCTTGAACCTTTAATACAAAAAGTGGAATCCAATCCGAATATTACTGTTGTTAAAGAAGCAGAACTAACCGAGCAGGAAGGTTCTATGGGTAATTTCAAAGGTCACATCAAAGGTGCGAATATTGATGAGGATATCGAGTTCGGTGTAGCTATTATTGCTACTGGCACCAATGAATTTGAGCCTGAAGGTTACTTCTCGTACGGTGAATATCCCAATATTATAACCCAGAGCCAGCTTGAGCAGAAGCTGGATGAGGGTGTGGACGCTAAGGACGTAGTGATCATACAGTGTGCCGGCGGACGAAATGATGATCGTCCATACTGTTCAAGGGCATGCTGCACGGTTGCTGTGAAGAATGCCATCCGGCTTAAAGAATCGGATCCTGGTAGAAATGTTACTATATTATACAGGGATATCAGGACCTTCGGGGTCTGGGAAGAACTGTATACTAAAGCCAGGGAACTGGATGTAATATTCATGCGCTATACCGAGGATAAGGAACCGGAAGTGAGCGAGAAAACAGTACGGATATATGATCATCTTATGAATATGGATTTCGAGATCAATTATGACCTGATGGTCCTGAGTGCACCAATGGTCACTCCCGAGACTAATGAATTGCTTGCACCGATGTTCAAAGTAGCATTGGATGCTAACGGTTTCTTCTTAGAGGCGCATATTAAACTGCGACCTGTGGAATGTGCAACCGACGGTGTGTTCTTAGCAGGGACATCACAGGCACCGAAGCTGGTAGACGAATCCGTAAGCCAGGCATCAGCGGCAGCATCACGTGCATGTACTATATTATCAAGGGATTTCCTTGAGACTATAGGAAACGTGTCAGTGGTTGACCCTGACCTGTGTATCGGGTGTGGTAGATGCACTACAGTATGTCCGTATAAAGCCCCTGAGCTTAAAGAGGTCACAGTTGAGACCGAAGAGATCGTATACACTACCAAAAAGTGCGAGATCAACCCTGCAATATGCAAAGGATGCGGATGCTGTGCAGCTGAATGTCCGACCGGTGCAATAACTGCAAGACATTTCACAACACCCCAGATAATGGCTGTAATCAAGGCCTATGGGGAGGGGATATAAATGAGTGATTTCGAACCTGATATATTAACATTCTGCTGCAACTGGTGCAGTTACGCCGGTGCTGATCTGGCAGGCGTTTCACGATTGCAGTATCCCACAAACAGCCGTGTTATACGGGTGATGTGCAGCAGCAGGGTAGAACCGATACATATCCTTGAAGCATTAAAGGAAGGTACTGACGGTATATTGGTAACAGGTTGCCATATCGGCGATTGTCACTATATTGAAGGTAATATCCATACTGATGAGAGGATGAAGGAGATCGTGGATGCATTGGAACACCTCGGTCTAAGGGACAGGCTCCATCTGGAGTGGGTCTCAGCGGCTGAGGGTAAAAAATTCCAGGAGACTATTACTGATTTTGTAGAAAAGATAAGGGCCCTGGGGCCAAATCCTCTAAAGAACAACAAGAAGGAGGAATAACATGACGAAACAAGAAGCAATAACTAATGAAGAAGCAGAAGAACTGAGAATCGGAGCTTTCATCTGCGAATGCGGTGTGAATATAGCAGGCGCAGTGGACTGTAATGCTGTGGCAGATTATATTTCCACTCTTCCCAATGTGACCACAGCTGTGGTTAATAAGTATACATGCAGTGACGCAGGACAGGAAGAGATTAAAAAGGCGATAAAAGATCTGGATCTGAACCGTGTGCTTGTGGCGTCATGTACGCCCAAGACACACGAGCCCATTTTCAGAGCCTGTGTGGAGGAGGCTGGACTAAATCCATACCTCTTTGAGTTCGTGAATATCAGGGAACACTGTAGCTGGATACATATGTGGGAGAAAGAAGATGCTACTAAAAAAGCCAAGGAACTGGTGCGTATGGGAGTTGCCAGAGCAGCGTTACTTGAGCCTTTACAGTCCAGTGAAGTGCCTGTTACCAATAAAGCACTTGTCATAGGAGCAGGCGTTACAGGTATGCAGGCTGCTATGGATATTGGAGATATGGGTTTCCAGGTATACCTGGTTGAAGCCGGACCTTCTATCGGCGGTAAGATGGCACAACTGGATAAGACATTCCCTACCAATGATTGCAGTATATGTATCCTTGGTCCGAAGATGGTGGAAGTAAACAGGAACCCGAATATTGAGATAATGAGCTACTCTGAAGTGGAAGAGGTAGATGGTTATGTGGGTAATTTTGATGTAAAGGTAAAACACAAAGCCAGATATGTTGATATAAACCTGTGTAGCGGATGCAATTCGTGTGTAGAGAAATGTCCGGTAGAGGTCCCGTACTGGGAGTTCAATGAGGGTATAGGTACAAGAAAAGCTGTTTATGTACCATTCCCACAGGCAGTACCTCTGCGTGCACTGATCGACAAATCTATCTGCATCGACTGCGGAGCATGCAGCAAGGCATGCGAGAGAGGCGCTATTAATATGGACCAGGAGGATACCTTCTCTGAATTGGAGGTGGGTGTGATCGTGGTCTGTGTAGGCTATGATGTATATGATCCTGAACCTAACCACGACTTTGGGTTCGGCCTGTATGATAACGTGATCACTACCATGGAGTTCGAGCGGCTTATCAATGCCAGCGGACCTACCATGGGTAAAGTTGTGCGACCCAGTGATGTGGTGCAACCCAAACGAATAGGGTTTGTACAGTGCGTGGGTAGCCGGGATGTAAACTCCAACATATACTGTTCCAGTTTCTGTTGTATGGCTTCTTTGAAGAATGCACAGTTGATCAAGGAAAAATATCCTGATACCGAAGTATATATTATGTATATGGATATGAGAACGCCTTTCAGGATGTATGAAGAGTTCTATAACAGGGCAAGGGATATGGATATCCATTTCATAAGAGGTAGACCGGCAGAGGTTACCGAGAATGAGGATAAGAATATCATTGCCAGGATAGAAGATACTCTGACCAATAAGATAGAGAACCTTGAACTGGACATGATGGTCCTGAGTGTAGGTGCGGTGTCACCTGAAAGTACTGAAAAGATACGGCAGATCCTTAAAGTTAGCCGGGCTGCGGATGGGTTCATGATGGAAGCGCATCCTAAGTTAAAACCGGTTGACACTACACTTGACGGCATCTTTATTGGCGGTATGACGCAGGGACCCAAGGATATTCCATATTCGATTTCCCAGGGTAGTGCGTGTGCAGCCCGTGCAACACGGTTCTTAGCCCAGGGTAAGGCCCTGACAGAGGGTATTACCATTGCAGTGGATGAGGATATTTGTGTGGGATGCGGAGTATGCGTACCTATGTGTCCGTTCCAGGCATTGAAGATGGATGATGATGGAAAGCTGGAAATTATCAAAGCTCTGTGTAAGGGCTGTGGTACGTGTGCAGTAGCCTGTCCGAGTGGAGCACTGCAGCAGAGTCATTATAAGAATAACCAGATATTGGCACAGGTTAAAGAAGTGTTTGCCTATGAGGAGGTATAAAAATGGCTGATAATAACGATTGGGAGCCCAAGATCGTGGCTTTTTGCTGTAACTGGTGCAGTTATGGCGGTGCTGATACAGCCGGTATGGGCAGGTTCCAGCAGCCGGCATCTACCAGGGTGATAAGAGTTATGTGCTCTGGCAGGATCGACCCGTTGCATGTGTACAATGCATTCCTTGAGGGTGCTGATGCTGTACTGGTCACCGGATGTCACCTGGGAGACTGCCATTATGTGAATGGTAATGAAAAAACCGAGCTTAAATACCAGTTCCTTGAGGAAATGGTTAAGCAGTTGGGTCTGGAACCCGAGCGGCTGTACCTGAACTGGATCAGTGCCAGTGAGGGTGAGAGGTTTGCTAATTTCATCAATGATGTTACTGCAAAGGTGAAGGAGATCGGTCCCAGTCCGCTTAAACCCGAGGGGGTGAGCTGAAATGGTAGAAGTAGGCGATAAGCTGGTTGGATATGCCACTGATGATGAAGTCCGCAAACGCGGTGCATCAGGTGGCCTGGTTACTGCTGTGCTGGCAGCCGCCCTTGAGAAAGGAATGGTTGAAAGCGTAGTTGTGCTCAAGCATATTGATGAATATGAAGCTGTACCTATTATCACAGATGATGTGGAAGAGGTGCTTGCATCTACAGGCAGTATGCATTCGGTACCTGTAAATCTTGCAAAGTATGCAGTAGACCGTAAAGTTGCAATGCCAGGCAAACCCTGTGATATAAAAGCTGTCATTGAGCAGAGTAAGCGTAATATGATCGATCTTGATAATACTTATCTTGTAGGACTTAATTGCGGAGGAACAATGCCTCCGGTTTTGACCAAACAGATGCTTATTGAGATGTATGATATCGACCCTGAAGATGTAGTTGGTGAGGATATAGAGAAAGGTAAGCTTATTTACAGGACCAAGGATGGCAATGAGAAAGCCATATCCATAGAGGAACTTGAGGAAGCAGGATTTGGCAGGCGTAAAAACTGCCAGTACTGTCAGTTAAAGATCCCTACGAATTCTGATCTGGCATGCGGGAACTGGGGAGTTATCGGTGATCTCGCAGGCAGTGCCACTTTCTGTGAGGTTATGAACGAGAAAGGCAAAAAGCTCATCGAGAACGCTGTTGAAGCGGGACGTATTGAGGTTGCGCCTGCCAGTGATAAGGCCATAGCTATCAGGGAAAAGGTTAATGGCGTAATGGTGAAAATGGGCGAGACCACACAAGAGAAGGTTTTCACCCAGATGCCGGACGAGGAGCGATTACCTTATTATAGGGAAGCTCTGGCAGATTGCATTGATTGCGGAGGATGCAAGCTGGCATGTCCCGTATGTTCATGCGGTGACGATGCAAAGTGTACCCTGTTCCATAGCCTTGGTGACAATTACAAGATGAGCATGTTCCATCTTGTACGGTTGCTGCATCTGTCTGATAGTTGTATAGGGTGCGGTCAGTGTACTGATGTGTGTCCTGTGGATATACCGATCACCAGGATACAGATGAGTTTCTCTATCCCGGTACAGACTAAACTGAATTACAAGCCAGGGATGAATGCTGATGAGAAACCTCCATTCTTCGAGGTGATGATAAAATGATAGGAAATGTCTACCAGACAGTGTGTCCGGGCTGCAATATAGGATGCGGCCTGTATATCCGTGAGGATGAAGAGGGCGCACTTAGTATTGATTTTATGAAGAGTTCCCCTGCTAATGAGGGAAAACTGTGCAGGTTCGGAATTAAACTGCCTGAGCATTATTCAAAGGCAGTGAGTATGGTTGACGGTGCCGAGGCCAGTATCGAAGATGCTGTGAAAGCTGCATCTGATAAGCTTAAAGGCGCTGATGTTACTATGCTCAATGTGGGCAATACCACGAGCGAGGAATCACTTGCTTTTAAGGCGATCGCTGATACGCTCGGTTGTGTTGTTAATACTGGAATGGGTGTATATTCAGAACTTCCTTCCGAATGTCATCCCACAGTAGGTGTGGGTATGTCGCTTAGCGATATTGAGAGTGCAAAGAGGATCGCATTGTTCATTGATCCTTATATCCAGTATCCACTGGTGATCAGGAGAATCTTGAAAGCTAAGGAAAACGGTGCTTCTGTTGTATCTGTGGGATGGAGAAATATACATCTTGCAGATGAGAACAAATTCATCGATCCTGATAAGTACGAGAGTGAACTGGGACTGGACAGCGAGTCTGTCATTATTGCAGATGTACATCCCAATGCTGATCCGGGATGGGTTAAGCGGATGCTGAACCTGGCACTTAAGACAGGGGCTAAGATCATATTCATGAAGCCTTTTGTGAACGCTACGGGTGTTGATCTGCTGTGCAAGGGTACAGGACAGAAAGGACTTAAGGAGATCATGGATGGTATCAATGAAGGGAGTATTAAGACTCTTGTGACGCTTGATAGTGATCTTGTGGAACTTATGCCTAATAGTGATGAGGCGGCCGAGACCTTGAAGAAGCTGGACAACCTGATCGTGATCGCATCCAGGGATAGTGCAGTGAATGAGATCGCTAACGTGGTAATTGCTGCTGAACCGCAGTATGCTAAAAAGGGCAGTTTCATGAATGTGGAAGGCCAGTTGTTGAAAAACAATGGTTCTGGCACAGCCGGAATAGATGCTCTGTCATCCTTAAACCAGAATCTTGGCGGTGAAGCTATGGAATCTGCAAGCTTGCACAATAAGGTGCTTGAGGGCATAATAGAGAAGATCACCAAGCCCAAATACAAGGAGCTTGCCTGTGAAGTTATGGATATCGGATCAATGGAAGGAGCAAAGGGAAATCTGGTCTTTTTGTACAATCCGTTCATGTGGTTCGACCAGAAGGATGATAATGACTTTGTGATGGTCAATCTCAATATGGCAAAGAGGTTGGCTCTTCGTAAAGGAGCTATGATCAATCTTACTTCCGAAGGTGGTAGTGTGAGTATGAGGTATAAGGTAGAGGATATGCCTGATGGTTTGATATTAACTGCTAAGAAAATACCTGCTGTTACCGAATGGGTTGCTACTGTTTCGACAGAGGTGGTTTAAATGGTTGAGCTTGATAAGGATCAGGAAAAAGCGTTTGTAAATGAGATGATGAAAGCTAATGAGCTTAAAGGTGCTTCTAAGAAACGGTTGATCAAGTTTCTTGGTAATAAGTATGACTGGGATAAGCATAAGGTTCAGTT
>JAIOQW010000039.1 GCA_021108405.1 Methanosarcinales archaeon | reverse complement strand
TTTTTCTACTAAAAATAAATCGAGTTTAAGCATTCTCAAATGTGCGGAAAATAGGATCAAACAGATCAGAAATGGAAAAGATATCGTTTTGGTGACAAGTACTGCGAGTGGAAAATCAATAGCCTATATGGTCCCGATTTTTGAATCTGTGATAGATAATCCAAAAATTACTGCACTCTACATTGCTCCGCTCAATGCTCTTGTTGATGAAAGCCACTATTATCGAGGCGTTATGGGAGTAACATGGCGAATGTGCTCAGAAGATTTAATCGTATTTGTAAATACTATGGATCGCATCCGCAGTATATTTGCTGTTCAGCTACTATTGGGAATCCGGGCGAACACACAAGCGCTTTGATTGGCCAGGATGTTACTGTAATTAACAATGATGGTTCAGGTCACGGTCCTCAAAAATTCCTTTTTTGGAACCCACCTTTATATGTCAATGACATGGGTTTCAATGTCCGTAGGAGCAGCTTTACTGCAACATATAATCTATTTGGTCGGTTCGTGCAAGACGGACTTCAAACAATTGTTTTTACCAGAGCGCGACAGGGTATGGAAAGGCTCCATTTAGCTGCTAAAAACAGGCTTCGTGAAACTGGACACCCGGAACTGACCAATAAAATCTCTCCATATAGGGGAGGATATTTTGGCGACGAGCGCGAAATAATTGAAAAAAAAATTGTCAGAAGGCGTTATTCGTGGGGTTATCTCAACAAACGCTCTTGAGCTCGGAGTAGATATTGGTGGGCTGGACGCATGTGTGATAGATCGATATCCTGGCACTATCATGAGCACGAAACAGCAGGCAGGACGGGCAGGGAGAGGGACTACAGAAAGTATTGTCATGTTAGTAGCGGGCTCGAATGCTCTTGACCAGTACTACATGCAGTACCCAAAAGAATTTTTTAAGAGTAATAGCGAAGAAGCAGTGCTTAATGTGTCAAATCTATCTATTCAGGCTGGTCATATTCTTTGCGCCGCAAAAGAGATGCCTCTTACAGAAAATGATTCAAAATACTTCGGGAATTGGTACAGTAAAATTGTTAAACTACTTGAAGGTGAAGGACTTTTAGAGAAAGATAACTACAAACCAATTACCTCTTCATCTCCTCACATGGAAGTATCTATTAAGGGTTGTCCCTGTACTGATGGGTGCCCCAGTTGCATACAATCACCAAAATGTGGAAACCATAACGAACCATTGGATAAACATGCTGCAATAATGATACTGCACGAACTACTTGGTAGGTCTGTTTATATACCACCTGAATCAAAATCTAAGAAAAGGACGGCACATGTGAAAAAAACAGATAAACCGGTTGATACGGGGGCTGCATTGAATAGAGTGAGACGTCAGCTTAGGCGTGATGTTAACCATTGCCTAAAAGAGGATTATAGAAATAGATAATCCGGATGATGTCCATTTTTTCGATCAGGAATTGCAGCTTGAAACTTTTGCTATTTGCAAATCTGATCTTTATATAAAAAGTGCCAACGTCAGGGACGCCTAGGATATTAAGTCTGGAAGTACTCTCTTCAATGATCAGCATTCAGACAAGAATCTTGACTATATGCTTGCTAATCCTCCCTATGGCAAAGAGTGAAAGATGGATTAAGCTGCTGAGATATGGTATATAGTTTTTACCTATATAGCGTATCGTAATTTGGGATATTGTCAATTAATTGGATTGAGCTAATTCTATAATATATTTTTGATATTCTTTATCTTGATATTTTTCTTCATTCTCTAAATATTCTTTTATAACTGAATACTCAATATCACTTAATGTTGGCTTTAACCATTCAATCCCATTTTCTTTGAAATCAATTAATGAAAACAAATTCAAATTGTTTTTTTTTGCAATTGCTTTTGCACCTTGACCCCGATCAAACAAAACAACAACATCAGAACATTTGACATTCAATTTTTTCAATTTTGCAACTTGATTAATTTGTTTTAGTGCCTGAAACTTACTTGAAAATTTTGTTACTAAATCATCTAAAATTACTAATTCATCCCCATCACAGAGTTCTCCCTCTATCAAGTCCTTTTCACCATAACTTTCTAATTTTCCATCTTTATTCACTTTTCTAGTAAAACATGAAGGAATACTGGAACACATTGTTGTAGCTACAGCCAATGGAATTCCAGCCATTGATACTCCAACAATTTTACTCGCGTTAGTATTATTTTTTATAATATTTCCCAAAGCTAAACCTACTTCTTTTAAAATAATATCACTATTCGGTTTACTGGCTATACTTCTTAAATTAATATAAACTGGACTCCATAATCCGGAAAATAAAGTCCAACCTTCATTTTTTTCTTTAAACCATGTCTTAATCATACCAGAATCATAGAGGAGATTAATTATTCTCTTTCCTATTTCTTCTTTTTCGATTGACTCGCACATACTTCCTCAAAAATAAATCAATATACTTTGTATTTCATCTCTACTAATCTTCCAAAATTCGGAAGATCAAATTTTTTTATAGGTTTGAATCCCAATTTTTCATAAAATTTTGAAACATCTTCAAATGCTGATAAAGTAATATATTGTTTCTTATTGAATTTACAATGTTTGAAAAGAAAACTCATCAGTGATGACCCTATTTTCATATTATGTTTATTTCTTGCTGTACCTATTGTAATAACATATATTTCATTATCAAATTTTTCAAAAAAATGCAAAATACCCAATATTTCATTATTGACATCAAATATATACGTGGAATATAATTGACTATATACTGAACAATGAAGATAATCCTCTATACACCATTTATCTATTTGTGGATTACCACTTTCGAAATGCTTATTTACATCATCATCCTTGATTTTTCTTATTAAACCGAAATGATACTTATAAATTGGATAATTATTAATGTTATAAAAAATGTCGTCATTTTTTTCAATCATTAAAGCATAATAATTAGGTATTAATGGTGATCCATTCCGAAGAACAATCGATAATATTTTTATGTCATCGGGTTTATTTTTAATAAGATACTCTCTTACTATTTCCACAGTAGTTCCTGTATTAATAATGCTGTCACAGATTATAATACTTTTATTGTGAATATCTTCAATGCTTAAACCTTGTACTGTTCTCGTTTTTTTATCAACATCGCATCTTTTTATTTTACATTTTTGATCATAAAACTCATAAATCGTCTGAGCAGTAGTTATTCCCGATTCACCAATACCAATAATACATGAATTAATTAAATCATTACCTAAATTCTTAGCCAATTCATTCGCTATAGAATGTACCATTTTTTTATAGGTATCATCATCTATATATAACTGCATAACTTGTTATTCCAATAATTAAAAATAAAAGATTTAATTTTTCTTTTGAATAGGAAAAGAAACACCATGAGGTAAACAAATTGGGTACTTTTCGACTACTTCTCCCAATTCATCGAAAAAACATTCATCACAATATACGCCTTCTTCTACAATATGTTTCCCTGTTAAGAATTCTTGTATTGTAATTCCACATTTGTTGCAATTATTCATAACTCCTCCTATCAACTATAATATAATTATATTCTAGTTTATTTATCTTCCTTTAACTTATAATATTTGTATGGTGGTTTTTCCGTTAATATTAATTTACCTTCAGCATGTAATATTCCTAGATATCGTGAAACTGTAGCAGGACTGTGACCAATCTTTTTTGCTAATTCTTTCACGTGAGTTTCACCATATTTATTTAATGAATAATTAATCTTTTCCTTCATATCTTCTGTGTTATCCATGTTTCAATCGCTCTAATTGATTTAAAGTTATCATTTAATTTATAGATTTAACTAATTAGATAAATGCAATACTTTTATTTAAGTCTATCTGTTTTTGGAGACCGTTACAATTCGTGTTGGTGAATATTATAAAACCGCAGATAAACGCGGATGAACGCAGATTTTCAGGCAGCTCATCCGCGTTTATCTGCGTTTATCCGCGGTTAATTTGATAGTACCAACATGTAATGTAACGGTCTCTTCAAGCATTTTTATTTTTGATCAAGGGTTTTTTGAGGTCGGTAACACAGTGTTTTCAATAATGTCATAAAATTTATGTGCTTGTCATAGCAATCAGTGGAAAGAATAATCACCTGTTGCTGCTATAATTCTTTGGGACCAGTCACAATTTGGGGCACAAAAAAAGTATCCGAAAAATCCAGTAACACTGGTGAAGCCATCATTACATTTTCCGGTTCAGTTCTAAGAGATTATGTGCCAAATGGTGTTCAGCATGATTTTCAGATTTATGTCAGCCCAAGATTAGCGATTCTTTGCCTTCTGCCCGACGATTCCCATGAGGTTTTCAATATGATTAATGTTATCCGGGATCTGTATCCCTCTTGTTGCCAATTCTGCGTATAGTGTATACATATCCTCCCAGATGCCATTGCAAGTTATCGTCTGCATCGCATACAGCGCGCACTTCTTCATAAATACTGTATTTCTCTCCAATATAGGATAAGGCTTTTAACCAACTCTTAACCACACCCAGGTATTGGAGATATTCTCCCCACAGTTCCAAATTCAGCTCTATAATGTCTTGATGCTGGAAAGATCATTCGACCTTCTTTTTGACTTGGTATCATCTATGCTGTTGACTTTACTGTCGTTGATATAAACTTTAATAATCACCTTTCGTTCAGGCAAGTGCAATTAAATCGCATGTATTTTTATTAATTTCTGTTACGGATTTATAGAGAAGTGATACTGTGCCCGAGTAAAAACTGGTCCCAAATAATTAGACATGTTTAATCTTCAGATATAATCCATCCATACATTTTTTCAATCATTATGAAGGTAACCTATATAAATAATGCAATTTACCTATATAGTTAATTTATATAAATACCCCATATTACCTCCATACTTATGCGCGGAAAAATAAGAGATAGAATACTCAGGATACTCGCAAATAATCCCTCAGGAGATATTAGCAAATACTGGATTGCCAGGCAGGCTGACTGCTCTTACCCATGGGTGCGGGAATTTTTATTAAAACTTTCCGAAATGGAACTGGTAAAGGGTACACAAGTCTTAGACATCCCTGCTCTGCTGCAATACTGGCAGTCTGTTCGTATCAAGAATAAACATAGGGAATACATGCTCAAACAGCCTCTTGAGTTGCTTAAGCACAACCGATTACCTTATGCATTAACCACATACCAGGCAGAAAATTTCGTCCAGAATTATCTGTTCCCGAGCAGGATCGATGTTTATATAAAAGAAAGCGATTGGGAACAATGGCACGATATGCTCGTAAAAAAAGGACTTGTAGGCAAGGGAAATGTCCGAATTTTACTTTCAGATGAACATGTTTTTTACGGGTCTTTCTTAAAGGACGGTTTAAAAATAATTTCGATACCTCAGTTGATAATTGACCTGATGAACGAAGGTGGAGTGTGTATTGAAGCTGCTGAACTGCTTATTAATAAGGTGAAAAAAAATGTATGAAACTTATGAAACAGGGATATCATATAGATATCTTAAAACCGTTGTTGATAAGCTTGAAGAACCTGTTTGTTTGATAGGCGGATGGGCGGTTTATCAGCATGTTAATAAAAATTTCAAACAAGCAACAGGTCGTGATTATATTGGCTCAAGGGATATAGACATAGTTTTTCACTTTGAGACCGATTGGAACGAAGAGACTTTACGTGAATCCGCCTTTGCAAGATCTATTAGAATTATTGAGGATAAACTTGGTTTCATGCCTGTAGGATTTCGGTACTTAAAAGAATTCCACATAGAAACTGAAAAGGAACTGAGTGAAGATGAAGCAAAGAACACGCCGATGCATTTTGTATTTCCTTTATACATAGACCCGGTTGTTGATATAATTCATCCAAAATTCTATAAAGTTTTCAAGTTCAACCCAATTGATGAACCACTGATTGAAACGGTTTTCACGGATGAAACAAACCGAGCGACTGATAGGTCATTTGGCAAAAACCTCTGGTTACCACAACCTCATATTCTTCTGGCAACAAAATTGAACTCTGTAATCACCCGGGATAAACAACATAAACGATTGAAGGATATTGCTGATATTTTCGCTTTGCTCTGGTTCACTGATGTTGAAATATCACAGATTAAATCGAATCTATATGACTACATTGATAAAAGAGATATTAAGCAAATCATTGACTCTATTTCCAGGCAAGATATACAAATTGTTCATAATATTACAGGGTTTAGTGAGGATGGGATTGCAAGAATATTACTGGAAATTGCAAGATAGTATCTTTTTTGAAAGTTGACGCGACACTAGAAAAAAGGAGACCGTTACAATTCGTGTTGGTGAATCTTATGCAACCACAGATAAACACAGATGAACACAGATTTTCAGGTAGCGTATCCGTGTTCATCTGCGTTCATCTGCGGTTATTTTAATAGTACCAACATGTAATGTAACGGTCTCGAAAAAAGGGAAGACTTAATTAAGTTTAGAAGATTACTTGTGATCTAATAAAACAAGGGAGTTTTAGTTGAATTGTCTTTAATAAAATTCAAGTAAATCATGAATAATTTTAGCGAAATAACAACTTTCATCTGGTCCATTGCTGATCTACTCCGTGATACATTCAAACGTGGCAAATACCAGGATGTTATTCTTCCTCTCACAGTACTTAGAAGAATAGACTGTGTGCTTGAACCCACAAAGCAGGAAGTTCTGGATGAAAACATAAAGTTAAAAGAAAAACTTGAAAACCTTTACCCTCAGCTTACCAGGGCATCCGGATTCGCTTTTTATAATACTTCTTTATATGATTTTGAAAGACTTATGGCAGATGCTCCCAATCTGGCAAATAATCTAAGAGCCTACATTAACGGTTTCTCAGAAAATATGCATGAAGTGCTTGAAAAATTCGATTTTGATAATACCATAAAAAAACTTGACGAAGCCGGTTTACTCTTCCTTGTTATGGAGCGTTTTAAAAACATTGACCTGCATCCCGATAAGATTTCAAATCACGAGATGGGATACATCTTCGAAGAGTTGATCCGCAAGTTCAACGAAGCACTGGACGAAAACCCTGGTGAGCACTTTACACCCAGGGAAGTTATCCGCATGATGGTAAATATCCTGATAACCCATGATGAACAAGCTCTGAGCAGCAACCATATTGTACGTACTGTATTTGATCCATGTTGCGGTTCAGGCGGGATGTTGACCATTGCCAAGGAGCGGATTATGGAGATTAATAATCTGGCTGATATCCATCTTTTCGGTCAGGAATCACAACCTGAGACTTTTGCCATTTGCAAATCCGACCTTTATATGAAAAGTGCCGACGGCAAGGATGCCGAGAACATCAAGTTTGGAAGCACTCTTTCCAATGATCGGCATTCTAACAGGAATTTTGACTATATGTTTTCCAATCCTCCCTATGGCAAAGAGTGGAAGATGGATGAGGCAGCCGTAAAAGCTGAAGCTGAGCGGGGGCTGGCAGGACGCTTTGGAGCGGGTTTGCCAAGGATCAGTGACGGCCAGCTTCTTTTCTTGCAGCATATGCTTGCACGCATGAAATCTCCTGCAGAGGGAGGCTCCCGGGTAGCCATTGTCATGAACGGATCGCCTCTTTTTACCGGAGATGCAGGAAGTGGTGAAAGTGAGATCCGAAGATGGATACTGGAGAACGACTGGCTGGATGCTATTGTAGCTCTTCCCGAGCAGCTTTTCTACAATACCGGTATTGCAACGTATGTGTGGATCCTTACTAACAGGAAGGAACCGGAGAGGAGAGGAAAGGTTCAGCTTATTAACGGCACTTCCTTTTGGGTGCCTATGCGTAAGAGCCTGGGGAATAAGCGCCGTGAGATATCCCAGGATCATATAGGGAGACTTACTGAAATATATGAAGATTTTAAAGAAGGGGAATATTCAAAAATTTTCGATTTTACTAATTTCGGGTATCGCAAGATCACTGTGGAGCGGCCACTTCGACTCAATTTCCAGGCAAGTTTTGATCGTATTGATAGAATTCAGGAACAAAAGGCATTCAAGAACCTGGCAATAAGCAGGAAGAAGGACCCGAAAGTAAAGGCTAAAGAGGAGGCTGAGGGGAAAAAGCAGCAGGAAGCAATTTTGTCGATGCTGGCTACACTGCCTGATACTATGTTTAAAGACCGCAAGGAGTTTGAAAATATTTTCAAAGAAACTGTAAAGACATCCGGTCTGAAATTATCTGCGCCTGTTAAGAAAGCTATCCTTTCTGCTTTATCTGAGCGGGATGAGACTGCGAAGATTTGCCGGGATAAGGACGGGAATCCGGAACCTGATCCGGATCTACGGGATACTGAGAATGTACCGCTGGAAGAGGATGTTTTTATTTATTATGAGCGGGAGGTTAAGCCCCATGTTCCTGATGCATGGGTTAATACAGCGATTTGTGATCAGAAGGATGGTAATGTTGGGAAGGTGGGATATGAGATCAATTTTAACCGGTATTTCTATAAGTACCAGCCTCCCAGGCCGCTGGAAGAGATAGAGGCTGATATTAAGATTGTGGAAAAGGAGATTTTGGAGCTGTTGAGTGAGGTAGCGGGATGATCCCACAGGATAAGAAAGAGAAAGGATTTAGATGAACTGGCTTTATTTTAAGAGGTTGCGTGATGAATAAAGAATCTGCAAAGATTGATATTATGGATGTTACAAATGATCAGGACATACTCAATGGACCTGAAACAATAACTCTTTTAAGCGATATCCGTTCGTTCATAGAGGTAGCGCGCAGGCATGTATCAACAACCATCAACACAGAAATGGTATTACTCTACTGGCATATCGGAGACCGCATACATCAAGATATACTTAATATGGAACGTGCTGAGTATGGGAAACAGATTGTTCAGACAGTGTCTGGACAATTAACCGCTGAGTACGGTCGAGGTTTCAGCCGCACCAACCTCTTTAATATGATTAAATTTGCCGAGGTTTTCAGTGATATGAAAATTGTCCGGACGCTGTCTGAACAATTAAGCTGGAGCCATTTCGTGCAGATAATCACGCTCGATAATCCTCTTAAGCGTGATTTCTATGCCGAAATGTGTCGAATCGAGCGCTGGAGCACCCGCACACTTAAAGCTAAAATCCAGGGTATGCTCTTTGAGCGAACAGCCCTATCAAAAAAGTCAGAGAAATTGATCCAGCAGGAGCTTGCCGTAATGCGTGAGGAAGACCGTATGACTCCTGATCTTGTGTTTCGTGACCCCTATTTCCTTGATTTCCTTGGCCTATCTGACCCATACAGCGAGCGAGACCTGGAAGCTGCCATCCTGCGGGAACTTGAGCGGTTTTTGCTGGAACTCGGCATGGATTTTACATTTATGGCACGACAGAAGAGAATTACTATTGATAATGAAGACTACTATCTGGACCTGCTGTTCTATCACCGTGGTATGCGCCGGATGGTGGCGATCGAATTGAAGCTTGGAAAATTCCGGGCACAGGATAAGGGTCAGATGGAGCTTTACCTGCGCTGGCTGGATAAGTATGAAAGGCGTGAGGGGGAAGAGGAGCCACTGGGTTTGATATTATGTGCTGAGAAGTCTGCTGAGCATGTGGAACTGCTGCGCCTTGAAGATAGCGGGATAAGGGTGGCCGAATATCTTACCGAGCTACCACCACGGAAGTTGCTTGAGTCTAAATTACATGAAGCTGTACGTATGGCAAGGGAGCGGATTGAGTTGCGAGAGGTGGAGTGATTGAGTGAGCGCTGAACTTGTGGCTGAGATTGTAGGTACACCTAAGAGCAGGTGGAGACCTTACCTTAAATACAAGGATTCGGGAGTTGAATGGCTGGAGGAGGTGCTGAGGCAGGGGAGTAAAGTAATTGTTATTTTTCAGAGAGGATTGACAGGGTGTGTTTTACCTTTTGATCCTGGTCGTCCTGTTATTCTGTCAAGAATAAGGGAACCGCAGATACACTCACTTCCTGAGGAGTTGAGTGCCTGCTACACCCAAGGGCGTGCAGGTAACGCAGATGAACGCAGATTCATAAATCTGTTATCATCATTTATTAACTTTCATCCGCAGTTAATTGATTTAAAACATATCAAAAAAATATGTTGGAGGATGGCTTTTTAATGAGTGAATATGACCTTAGAGTAGCTATTCGAAAAGAGCTTGAAGTTTCGATACAAGAGAGCAGCCCGGATTTTATGCTTATTCCTCGTCAGATCGAGGGTTATGATGCATTCGATCAACGTATTATTGATTTGCTTTTTTATCATCGCAATATTCAATGCATGATTCCGATTTATCTTAGGTTCGGAGATTCCAATATAGATGATATTGAATGGATGAAGCAAAATCTTCAAGTGCTTATTAAATATAAGACACATGAAAATGATAAAAAACCATTTGGATTTATTTTGTGTGTGCTGGAAAATGCAGAGTATGTAGAGCTTGTACAATTAGAACAAAACGATGGATGGATTTCTAAGAAACTTATAAAATTCCCGCTGAAACAGATAATAAAAGCAACATTTCACGACGCAGTCCTTAAAGCGCATAAGCAGCTTGCGCCTGGAGATGTTTCAGGAGGAACATGATGGGGGTTGAATTTGCTTCGGCAGCCTTCGGCGCGCCTGCCCGCAGATGGGAAACCTACCCTGATTATAAGGATTCGGGGGTGGAGTGGCTTGGGAAGGTGCCAGAGGGATGGGAAGCAAAACGTCTGAAGTATATTTCTACCGTTAATGATGAGACTTTAAGTGAAACAACGGATTCTGATTTTGAACTTCTTTATGTAGATATTAGGTATCCACTTCAAAAAATAGGGTAAAATGCATATTTGGATTATCTAAATCAAGTGGCTAAGCAGGCTTACAATTTTAAAATTATGTCAGTTACCCTCAGATTTGAAATGGATACGATATTAGTAGTGTTGACTCTGTTTCTGGAATTAAAAACAAAGAATATATGACATTTGAAAATGCTCCTTCTAGAGCAAGGCGAAAAGTACGCCATGGTGATATTATCATCTCTACTGTTCGTACTTACCTTCGAGCTATTTCTCCTATAAATAATCCTGAACCAAATATGATCGTATCAACTGGATTTGCAGTTATTCATCCAAAGAAAGGTATGGACAGCCAATTTGCAGCATACGCTCTTCGTGCTCCTTATTTTGTTGATGAAGTCGTGGCTAATTCAGTGGGTGTGAGTTATCCTGCTATCAACGCAAGCGAATTGATTGCACTTACTATCATCCTCCCATCCCTTGCCGAACAGCGCGCCATCGCCGCCTTCCTCGACCGCAAAACAGCCCATATCAACACCCTCATCTCTAAAAAAGAGCGCCTCATCACTCTCCTCCAGGAAAAGCGCGCCGCCCTCATCAGCCACACTGTCACCAAGGGGCTGGACCCCGATGTGCCTATGAAAGATTCGGGCGTGGAATGGCTGGGGGAGATTCCGGCGCATTGGGAGGTTAAGCGAATCAAACAAATAGTTTCAAAAATTGGAAGCGGAAAAACACCAAGAGGAGGGGCTGAAGTATATTCTAAATCGGGAGTAACTTTTCTTAGGAGCCAAAATATACATTTTGATGGATTACGCTTGGAAGATGTTGTTTATATTTCAGATTCAATTGATAAAGAGATGGCTTCAACAAGAGTATTCCCAGATGATGTACTATTAAATATAACTGGTGCATCCCTTGGACGTTGCAGTATTGTTCCTGATATTTTTCCTCCAGCTAATGTGAATCAACACGTTTGTATTATTCGTCCAATTATAGAATACATTAATCCATTATTTCTGAATAGAGCTTTTGCATCAAAGATCTTACAAGCTCAAATTTTTTCATGGGAGAACGGAACATCACGTGAAGGATTGACATTTTCACAAATCGCAAATATGGTCCTAACTGCCCCTATAAATTTGGAAGAACAACGCGCTATCGCCTCCCTTCTCTACCGCAAAACCGCCAAGCTTGATACTCTCATCTCCAAAATCTACAAAGCTATCGAAAAACTACAGGAATACCGCACCGCCCTCATCTCAGCCGCAGTCACCGGCAAAATTGATGTCAGGAACGAAAATCGCAATTAATTCAGTATCTCCGGGCAATATATCAAAATTTTATAGTCCCAACTACACTGTGTATTTATTTCTATTAATTTTTAAGCTATTATTTGTCAATTCGATCCCTCAGTAAAATTTTTAGATGATTTCAATTCGGTTTCCACTCATTATTAATGGTGTTGCCACTCTATAATTTTTTTAATTATCATTGAAATTTTCAAATTTTACATAATACATGACTATCGGCTATTCCAAAATATGACCAAAATAAACTTCATCAATTATATGCCTTTATGTCTATATTTTAAATATATGCATAAACAATGTTGGTAAGAGAGAACAGCAGATACTTGATAGAATAAATGATGTAAAGGAATCTAATCAATCGACAAGATCTGAAAGCATATGCAGAGAATGGAATAAGCGGTTTAGCTAATTACAGAAAAGATGGTAATACAAAGAAGACCACATCTGATATTGAACATACCAAAAATATTCGTTATTTTGTGTGATGAAGTTTAATTTGGTCAATTATTCAATTCAGCCGATAGTCATGTAATACTATTTAGTTAAAGGCTTGTGTTCATGATCATTGCACATTCCTCGTTGAAAAATCTATGCGCCATTTCTTGAGCGACTCCATATCCTGCTGCAATTCATCAGGAGCAGGCAACGCAACCGGGGCCTCGCACGGTTGTGAATGTTCATACCGAGAATACTTTGTCATCATGTCATCAAAGAACTTACAGTCGGCGTCTGTGATCCGTGCAAGCTTGTCAATCTTACCCAAGGTATTCACCGCTCGCCGATAGCGCTGCACAACATCCGCCAAGAGATCGTGTTCAATAGATTTCTCAAGAAGCTTTCTAAATTCAGAGCACAACGACTGCGCATAGATGTCGTAAGTCTGTTGCCCCTTGTTCACGTAGACATTTCGGGCCTCTCGTAACCGTTGATCCAACAATATGTTATTCGCCGTCTTTGGATTTACAGCCCAGAGCTGGGTTTCGCACGGCTCCCCTGTACCCCAGGATTCCTGCTGGATGTAAATCACATGCGGTTCACAGCAGGCCTTCTTGCCATATTCCTGAATCAGCCCAAGCAGCGAAAGCCGATGAGTAAAGACAATCACCTGGCGTTCTTTCGATAGATCGACCAGCCGCTGCACAACGGCTTCCTCAAAATCCTGGTCAAGCGAGGAGATCGGGTCGTCAAATACGAACGGGGCCGAGTTCTGTTTTTCCGCTACATCGGCAAGAAAGGCGGCAAGTGAGACAATCCTATGTTCACCTTCACTCAACACGTCTTCCGGTGAGCCATTACTGGTATCTCGCAATTGAAGATGATGAAGTACGCGTCCTTTTTTGACCCTTGTCTTGGCCAACTCAATTTTTATTCGATTCGCTCCCAGTTGTTTTAACTCACCGTCAAAGCGTTTAACAAATGCCTCTGTAATCAACTTCTCTGCAAGATCACCTTTCTTCCGTGATAATATTGTCGTGTCGGTCAGATTTTTTGCGGCCTGTAAGACATCAACCTGTTCGAGTCTGCTGATTTCGTCCTCAACAGATTTTCGCTGTTGAGAGAGCCATTTCCTGGCCTGTAATTCAAGCTGTATTGATACAAGATCAGCGCGGTTGTCCTTCTTTGCATCCTCTTCATATTTTTGAGCCGATTCATCGTAACCGGAGGATCGACTTCGTGCTTCATCTATCCATTCCTTGATTTGTGGTAAAGCATCCATGTCTTCAACTGAATCGACTTTGAGTAGTTGGTTCTTTCTATTACGCAATGCTGTGTAAGTCTTTTCAAGGACAGAAAAATCTTCTGTCTGGTCAATACCGGCTGCGTCCGCTTTAGTCCTAACGTTTTCTACCGAAGGCAACTCGCCGACCCCCTCTATCGCGTCATTAAATACTTTCTTTGCTGCTTTGGCCTCCTTCTGCATTTTACCTTTGACGAATTCTTCGAAGGATTGGATTCGCTCTCTAGCCTCATTTGAAAGTGGCTGTTGACAAAGCACACAGCGCGCAGCTTCTTCTGTGCTCGGGAATGCTATATCTTTGTAAGCCTGTTCTTGAGAGTATTTGCGGGCCTGTTCCCAGAGCAGTTTCCAAACATCAGAGCCAACTCCTTCCAGCGGAGCATCTACAAAAACCTGTTCGGCAGCAGCCTTGGCTGCATTCTGTTTTAGGAGGGAATTTTTTTTTGCAGCCAGAATTCGTCGACAGTTTTCATCTGAAAGTTTTTTAAGGAAATCTTCCGTATTATAAATTAGATTATCAACATACTGCTTTTGCGTGCGAAGCTGTTTGGCCTTGTCAGCGGGAGCTTGTTCAGAAAGACGTTTCTCCAGATCCTCCAGTTCTTTATCGTCTTCACCTTTCCAAGTACAGCGTTTTGCGATGTCGTCTGCGGTAATGTCTTTCGAGAGTTCGCTATACCATCGTCCAGACACCGTAGAGGCATAATCAGAAGGAACCACAGGTTTCTTCGATACGAGCTTCGCTGATTTGCCGTCCATTATCTTGGACATTTTCCCACAAACAGCGATTAGACCAGAGAAAAACAACAACATCGGGGGTTCATAGGTAACTTCATTTTCGTTTGCTATATACACCTGACCACATAATGCATCGAAAATATCGATGCTGCACAGGTCCTCGATAATCCCAGAGTTAGTTTGCCATTGAAATTGTTTTACTAATCCGCCTTTTTCGTATGAAATGGAGCATTGTTGTGGAGACTGTTCTGATGAATAGATATTTGAATGCAGCGTTTCTGGGTATCGCGCCCAGCATGCATGTTTGAGAATTCGCACATAGCCGGATTTACCAGACCCATTTTGGCCGTATACAACCACAAGATTACTTTTTCCAAAATTGAGCGGATTTTTTGGTGCAAGCGCGTTAATATTTTGTACATCGCCAATCGAGCAAAGGTGAAGGGAATCAATGGTATCCGCCCTGAAGACGTCGCTGGAGATTGTGTATTCAAGATCTTCGGCAGCGCCAACCACTTCTTTGAGGCACAGTTCTGCTAGATCAATCACGTCCTTATCATCAAGGTGGCCCTTCTCCAGCAGTTCCCTGGCTGTTCTCTGAAGCCATTTGGGACGTTTTTTGAACCAAGCACTAAGATTGTTGATGCTCATTTGCTACCTTCCTTCTTGGCTGGCTTTCTTTACGCAGTATCACCAAATCACATTTGTTTTTCATTTTCAAAAAATCCTAATTAACTTAACTATAATAATAGGTTATATGAACACAAATATAAATTTAATGTTCATAAAAAATTATCATATACAGAGCTGTAGAATAGCCATTAGGGTATCACGGCCATTCACAAGAAAAAGCACGTCAAGGATTTAAGCAATCACCACTAAACCTGCAGAAATCGAACGGCGATAGATAGTTTATGCTTTCACTTTTTTCAGTCAATGCTTTTTAATCCAGTGATGTAAATTCACCTCAGTTGTTTCATATCGGTTTGCTACGAATTTTTGCGATGAACCTGTAGCTAATAACGCCTCGATTTCGGGACGATATCTGTCTAACTTACTTTTACCAGATCCGTTAGGTCTTCCCAACTTAACCCTAGCTGCTTTTTTGGCCATTAGTGCTTCTTTGGTCCTTTTTGATATCAAGTCTCTTTCAATCTCAGCTGCCATTGAAAATGCCATGGCAACGATTTTACTTTGGATACTGGGTATTTTTGGGCAACGCACCCAAAAGGTAAATTAATAGAACTTCATATAGGGCGCCCATCATCCATCTTTTTTATTATTATTATTTTTATGGCATCAATGTTTTCAATTTTTAGATTAATTATTGATTTTAACGTTAAATCTATTTTAGATAAATCTTTTTCAAATTCTTTTATTTCAATATGCAGCCTTTCTTTATCTTCACTTGTAGGTTTGAATGTCCAAATGCAAGTTTCTTTATCTAAAATAATAATATCATCAAATTTTACAGAATTAGATGAATGGATAATATCTAATTTTGTAGATCCATTTAATGTAAATTGTTCATATGAAAACTCAAATTTTCCAAATAATTTACTTTCTTTATTCATTCCTTCCAAATGGAATTTGCTAAGATAATCAAGTGGTATAATAATTGTTGATGGATTAAAGCCTTCATCTTTAAGTAAATTTATTGTAGATTCAATTTTATCATATACCTCAATTATATTTTCAAAATTATCAACATCAATTTTTTCTATATTGGGGATTTCTAAAATTTTTTTAATGAAATAGTTAATCTCTTTAAAAGCCACTTTTTTCCCATATCCAAACCATAAAGCTGAACAATCGACATATGACGCTGCTAAGAAGAAATGCTTAGGGATTATTGGTCGGTATCCAATTGGAATGAATTCAATATCATCATCTTTACTTGGCTCAAATTCTTTTAAAACTGCACTTTTTGAGATTTTACTAAATTTAGTATAAGACTTTAGAATATCGTTTTTATAAATATCAACTTTTTCATTTTCTAATGGAAGATAAATTTCAATTTCGTCAATTTTTTGTTTGAATTCTACTGCTTTATATTCTAACCATTTTTTAGTATTGTTAAATTGATCTTCAGTAGAAATCTCAATTAATTCTGCTTCGACCGTTAATTTTGATTTAGGCTCCACTTCTTGTTTTTTCGAAGGAAAGAGATAGACCCAATTTTTTGATTCTTTAATCAAATCATCGCAATAATTTTTTAATTCTTGAATCTCCAAAATAAATCGTTTCATAAAAGTATATCTAAGTTCTAATATTTCTTTTTCCATATCTTTATTAATTTGAAGATTCAAATCTTTATTGTGTTTTTCACGCAAATGAGTTAACAAAAGAATGAAGTATGTATATAGGTATGCTTTAGATCCATGAAATCCATCAAATCTATAGTGGTCATACCAAAAATCACTCTTTTTCCCTCCCCAAAATAGCATATTAAATAAGAATTCAATATCCATTGTAACAGGAACTTGATTAACTGATATTCCAGATGCATCATCAGGATTTGTATGAAGCCATAATTCTCGAATATATTTAACTGAATTAATATCCTTTTCCTTTTGGACGAAAAGACAATAAGCACCGATTATAAAAAATGTATTATGAAAATTTGAATCTAAATAAAATTTGAACAAATTATCTTTAATTCTATCGAATCTATCCATTGATTCAGGTATTAAAGAGAAATAATCATCTAAATGTTTTAGAATATTTGAATAAATATCTAAATCAGAGTAATTTTTTAATATATTTTCTAATTCTCGATTAATTTCATTATTTTTATTAATTATTTCATCAGGTTTTATTAGATTAAAATTAAATATTAATTGATTTTTTATTTCTTCAAGTAATTGCTTCGGATCATCTATAAATCGTAAACTGATGCTATCAATTTCAGATGCAAATAACTCAAAATCATTATTGTTTATAATTTCTTTATTAGCAAAAAATAATTTATCTAAATAATTTATATAATTATCAAAAATGTCCTTTTCAAATTTTTTTATTAAATGAAAAATAATAGGAATTTCAGCATAAACATCTAGAATTTTAAATCTTAATTCACTATTGATTCTTATGCAATATTCGAGTATTCTCTGATAAGAATCCAAAATTAAATCTAAATATCCAAATTTTTGATTTTCAGAAATGGATTGTAAAAATATTTCATATAATTGGCTTATATATTTTTTTGAAATATTTTTTTCTTGTTTTTCAAGAGATTTGATTGAAATATCTCCCATTGTAGTAATAATCGGCTCAACTAACTCTCTTTTTTCAGTTTTTATATATTCTAATACTTCATCCTTGAGTATACGTGCAAATTCAATAGGATTTATAATATCAAAAATAAAATAGAAATATTTGATTAATAAAATAAAACATATCAAAAATCCATATAATAATATTAAAAAACAAATAATTACTGTTATCGGATGGAGTAATTCTTTTACGTAAAGAAGTAACAAAGCCGATAAAATTACAAATATAAATGTATACAATGTCAATCTGCTAATATGATGATTTTTAATAAATTTATTTAAAATAAATGGAGTATATTTTTCTGAAATATTTTGTATGCTTATTATTGTTAATGAAAAGACTATTGCTAAAATTGCGCTTAATCCACCAACCATTGTAAAAAGAATTTCGTTTATAGGAATTTTGTTAAATAGATTATCATTGAAATCTAGAAAATCGTAAATAGCATTTGGAAAATATTTCATTATTGGAATAAAATTAAATAAAATAATTAAACTCAATAAAATTGTAAAGATAACTAAAAAATGAAGAATTATTATAAATTTATTCGTATTAAAAATCCTTCCCATTATATCGAAATTCATTGGTGATAGATTAAGGAATTTATTCCCTTAAATGCTTGTCGTTTTTGAGTGAAGTCAACCATTTAATTTTTCACTGAATATTGAAAATCACCAGTTATAGCCAAAAATATGAAATTGTGAGTTTAATCAATAAATTGTTAAAAAATGATGATGTAAATTACTCTAAAGCTATACTTGATAATCACAGAATTTGCTATAATTTATAGTTGGTTATATCTGATGTTTGAAGATAAAAAGAAAAACACAAATTATCCTGCCATATGTGTAGATAAAAAGTAAGGTCAAATTTGGTGGGGTATAGTTTAACCTAAACAGACAATTTAAAAACAGTCTATAACCCTTATCGTAAGCCCTACTTTACTGTGTTTAGGTTAGTATACCAGTACTAAAAAATAGGGTAAAACCGACAGACTGACTGATAAAATATATTATGTGTCGGATGGTTGCCTTTATGGATGCAAACCACCATGTGAAGGACAGACAATGCAAACTTGCTGGGCAAAGGCAAATTTCTGATCACCTTTTTTGTAAAATAAGCTCTGGAGCACACAACAAATAATGAAAAAATAATTGAGAACTGGATATCAAAATAATTGATATTACTGTAAATCTGGATCATATACATCTTTTTATGAGATGTTCGCTAAAACATTTGTAAGTTATATATCAAAGATGATCATAAGAAAAATTAATAGAATGCTCAGAAAAGAATATCCTCAATTAAAAAAATTGACCTAGAGGTCATCTTTAGCTTCAACCTGCTACTACGGTTATGTGGGCAATGGATGGGATGTTGTTGAAATTACTAAAGGGACACATGTCTTATACTACTATTCCAAATAGCCTTTGGCGAAAATTCACTCCTACTCACCACTATCTCTGTACATATGCATCTCACAACCCGACCTTCAATCCCGTAGATGCCCGGGACAGAGCGAAGCGACGTCCGTGGTCGTTGACTGCGGAATGGCTAACCAGTGCATCACAATATTTCGATTAAAAGTATACTTTTACAATATTCCAAATCCAACTAAATGCAGATATTGAAGTAATTAAGGTTAAAATACCAATAATCATAGAAAAAATTCTCCATCTAATTTCTGATATAGGTGGAACTTCATTACTCAATTCTTTAAGTGAAGTGACAGCATCGTAGAAATTATCGACAGATTTTATCCAATCCGTTCCTCTGCTCATTCTGGCTTCTAATAAACATTTTTGGATATTCTCCTTTAATTCTTGAACTCGTTTTGGATCAGGTGGTGGTAGCATTAATAATTTATATTTTGTAGTCGATTCTTTTAGTCGGGGCTCTAATTCAAAATACATGTCACTTGCATGCTCATGTAATGTTTCAAGTGCTGCACGTCTGATATGTTCTCGTGCATATCC
>JAIOQW010000209.1 GCA_021108405.1 Methanosarcinales archaeon | reverse complement strand
TTCATCTGTGTTTATCTGTGGTTTCATAAGATTCACCAACACGAATTGTAACGGCCTCGTATAAAACAATATCTTCGAATAACTTTTTGAAATGGATATAATTCTACAAATTCACACAGATTTGAATTCACAGGGACTCTTTGATCGTAATAATAATACTGCTGCAATCATAGATACAATAAAGCTATAGAAAAATGTAGTTTCAGGACTGAAACACTCCCAGAGCAACCCAGCAATAAGACCTGCCGGCACGGCAACTAAACCAGTTACTGCATGAAATGTGCCTAATGCTGTGGCCTTCAATTCCGGAGGGGTCAGATCAACAACAAAAGCTCTTTGAACACCATCTATCATTGCAAAAAAAAGTCCGTATAACATAAATAGACAGATAGTCAGGAATAGATCAGAAGTGAGAGCCAGACCAATAGATGTCAGTCCAAAAAGTAAATATCCTGTTATAATTACTGGTTTTCTACCAAACTTGTCAGAGATCGTACCGGCAGGGATTGTGAAAATAGTGTAGATCAGGTAAAAAAGAATATACATCACTAAAGCGCTATTAATATCCTGTCCAATGTCCAGTGCACGTAATAATAGAATAGCATACCCAAAATGACCTAACGTAAATATTGTTGCAATAATTATAAAATATTTTAAATCGGGAGTTAGGGCCTTGAAACTGATCCGAATGGATGCAACTTTCTTAACAGGTACATCCTTTTTTTTTTCTTTGATAAACAGGACCAATAGAACGCCAATTATTGCCGGTATACCAGCCAGTAAGAATATATCTCTAAAACCAAGAAAGAGCAGTAGGATCAAAGCCATTACAGCTCCCAGAATTGAACCGATTCCATCCATAGCTCTATGGATGCCATAGGCTTTGCCCATCACACCAGCATCACATGATTCAGCTACAATAGCGTCTCTAGGTGCATTTCTTATACCTTTTCCTATTCTCTCAGCAATCCTGATTACCAGTACGCTCTGCCATATATAAGAAAAGGCAAATAAAGGTTTCATCAATCCAGAAAGTCCGTAACCAATAAAAACAAAGGGTTTCCTTTTTTTTATTCTATCAGACCAGTATCCTGAAAAGACTTTCAGTAGACTGGCAGTAGTTTCGGCACAACCTTCGATCAGAAATACAACTATTGGACTTGCACCTAGGGTTGTTGATAAAAATAACGGAATTAACGGAAATACCATCTGACTGCTCAAATCAGTGAACAAGCTGACAAATCCGAGGATAATAATGTTGGTACCAATACCTTTCATCATACTTGCTCTAATATTGACCATAGACCTTCACAGTATATGGAAGTAGATATCTTTCACTGTAAATATCTTTTACTGTATATAATCCTGTAAAAATTATACAAATAAAAAGGTTTAATTTATATATTTTCAGGATATAGACACACTTACGATTTGAAGCTATTTCGATAATTGTACTTTCAGCAGCATAGATACAAACAATTGCTGAGGTTGCAGGAAAAGATAGTTGATTATCGAAAATTAAGGATGTGTAATATTGTATAAGAATGTAGATAGAAGTGCTCCCGTAGAAGTAGGAGAAACTTATGAAGTAACGATTGAGGACATTGCAAAAGAAGGCGATGGAATCGCTAGAGTAAAAGGTTTTGTTATTTTTGTGCCCAATACGGTAGTAGGTGATGAAATAACGATTAAAATCAGTAAGATAATGCGCAATTTTGCATTTGCAGAGAAAGAAGAAGAAGAATAAATTCTAAGTTTAATTATGAATGTCGTCAGTCCCTGGGAATCTACCTCCATAGTGGATTACCAGAGACTCATTGATGAGTTTGGTATTTCAAGGTTCGATGAACTACTTGCGCATATCAAGTATCCTCACAGATACATGCGCAGGGGTATCATTTTCGGACACCGCAGCTATGATTCGATAGTGGAGGCTATGAATTCAGGAAAGCCTTTCAGTGCTATGAGTGGATTCATGCCCTCAGGCCCCATCCATCTCGGACACAAGATGGTAATGGAAGAGATTATCTGGCACCAACAGCATGGTGGTACTGTGTTTATGGCAGTAGCAGATATGGAAGCTCATAGTGTGCGTGGAATTTCATGGAAGGAGTGCAGACGTATTGGTGTGGAAGAATATATCTTAAGCCTCATTGCCCTGGGCTTTAAACCGGAAGGGGGTCGCATCTATTTCCAGTCCACCAGTCCCCAGGTAAAGGATCTGGCATTCGAACTTGGTATTAAAGCAAACTTCTCGGAACTTAGTGCAATTTACGGGTTTAACGGTGAGACAAATATTGCTCATATGGTATCAGCCACATTGCAAAGCGCTGATATTCTACATCCTCAGCTTGAAAAGTTTGGGGGGCCAAGGCCTGTAGTGATTCCTGTGGGCGCTGACCAGGACCCGCATATCAGACTGACCAGAGGGCTGGCTGATAAAATGAACATGTTCGATATTAATGTTTTTAGTCGAGATGATCCACCTCAGACATTTAAAGATAATCCATCTGAATCACAAGAATTTACTAATAAATCTAACAAAACAGTAAATTTTGTAAGTATTTATTTAAAATTGCCAGCAGAACAGATGGTTGAACAAAAGAACCAAAAAATATTTGATGATTTTGAAAAACTTCTGGAAAAAGAATTAATTGATGATGATGAAATTAATCGATATACTGGTCATATGAATATTCTATGTTTCAGTTCTGATTACAAAGAAATTCAAAGAAAAGCACAAGATATTGCCAGAAAAGTTATGAGTGAATCAGGCAGCTATGCTTTCATGCCTCCGGCCTCAACCTATCATAAATTTATGACAGGATTGCAGGGCGGAAAAATGAGTAGCAGCATACCTGATAGCATAATTTCCCTTACCGAAGAGCCAAAAAAAGCCGCCGGGAAGATCATGCGTGCCAAGACAGGTGGCAGAGTTACGCTGGATGAACAGAAAAAAATCGGTGGTATCCCTGATGAATGTACGGTATTTGAATTGATGTGGTATCATTTGATCGAGGATGATGAAGAAGTATGTGATATCAAGCGTGAATGCAAAAATGGAAAGCTTATGTGCGGGGTTTGTAAGAAAAAAGTAGCTGCACTAATGAAAGAATTTCTAGTGGACCATCAAAAAAAGCGTGAAGCTGCCAGGGATATATTGAATGAGTTTAAGATATCTTAAATATTTCGTAACCACCTAAGCATACCGTTTCTTAAAACCCTGAAATTAATTTATACCAAACATTCATGCTTTCAATCTTTCCAGAGATGTTTGTATTATTCACTAAAGAACCAGAATAATTGTAACCTTTTTTTGATAACGTGATATTCATACCAAAAGATAAAGCCCGAGCAATTGTATAACAATTTTTTATTCCAATTTCTTTCATTCTATTCTCCATTTTGTCCAATAAAATTAAAGCCAGGCCAAAGCCCCTAAAATCATGATGTGTAGCAAAATCCGTCATTTCGGCTGACTGGTCGCTAATGTCTATTTCTGATGAAGAAGCTGCTATAAGATTCCCGTTGTTAAAAAAACCAAAATAAATTATGTTTTCATCCATTGTCTTTGAAATATATTCCGGGTCGTGAATAGGAAATGGATATGTTCTAAAAACTTTTTTGTACAATTCAGATAGCTCTATAGCATCTGATTTATAGAGCTCTTGTACTGTTAATCCGTCGAAGGTATCAGATATTTTTGAATTGAATTGTTTACTTTTTGCAAGTGCTAAAATCTCAGTTATTATCTTTTTATCCCTGTTCTTATGATTAGCTCTTGCATTTGAGAAAAATTTACCCATAAATGATGCGTTTGTCTCACCATTATATAAGCCCTGTATCTTTGCCTCTTTTTCATAACCATGGTTGAAAAACAGATCGTCAAAATCGGAAGGTATCTTCGCAGAAACCTTTGTATATGAATACTTATTTACTAAATAATCTATTTGATCAATAATAACTTCTTCATCATTGGGATGCAGTTTCATTAAATAGACCCTGTCGTTATATTTCCCATGCTGAATTATTGATTTCCCGAATTTTTCAACTCTATCGTATGTAATGTTAATCATTTCTCCTCAAAACTCGTTCTGTGTCTTTGGGTGTAAGAGTTATTGTTTGGTCTTCATCACATAGTAATTTTTCAATACCGGTGCTTAATCGCTCATCGCTTTCTTCCAGATTCAACTGCAGTGTACAGCTATCGCATTTTCTGTCACAAAAAAAGGGCTCGTATGAATCCGGTTCTTTATATGTAGTGATCACTCCTTCATAATTTCTTAACACTACTTTATTTGTCGACCATGAAATTAGATAGTTGGGCATTACAGGGATTTTTCCGCCTCCGCCCGGAGCATCTATGACGTATGTAGGTATAGCTAAACCTGATGTGTGTCCAATCAAACTTTCTATTATTTCAATACCTTTCCCAACTGGTGTACGGAAATGAGAAAGGCCTTCAGATAAATCACACTGAAAAAGATAATAAGGACGGACACGGTTTTGAAGTAGTTTATGACACAGTTCTTTTATTATACTCGGGCAGTCATTTACACCTGCAAGTAAAACAGTCTGGTTGCCAAGCGGAATGCCGGCATTAGCCAACAACTCAAGAGCTTTTTTAGCAGAGGTTGTCATCTCTCTAGGGTGGTTAAAATGTGTATTTATATATAGAGGATGGAATTTACTAAGCATTTTGACAATATCTTCTGTTATCCTATATGGCAGAACTACCGGTATTCGTGTACCTATTCTAATTATTTGGACATGTGGGATCGCCCGTATCTCTGATAATATCCACTCAAGATATTCATCAGATAGCATCAATGGATCCCCTCCGGATAGAAGAACATCTCTTATTTCAGGATGTGTCCTAATATACTCAATACCCATCATCAATACATTCTTCTCAGGAATACTGCCAACATCTCCAACTTTTCTCTTTCTGGTACAGTGGCGTCAATACATAGAGCATACATTGCTCACATGAAGTAACACCCTGTCAGGGTATCGATGAGTTAAATGTGACACAGGCGAATCTTTGTCTTCAGATAAAGGGTCATTCAGATCATAATCTTCTATTATAAGTTCATCGGAAGACGGAAAAGATTGTAAAAATATAGGATCATTTGTGTAGTTATTCACATCAATAAGTGACAGATAATATGGTGTGATAGACAAGGGAAACTTGTTGAGAGTTTCTTGAAGTTTTAACTTTTCTTCCTCAGGATAAACGATATTTAATATTTTCTTAACTGTAGATATCTCTCTAATTACATGCTTAATATGCCATTTCCAGTCCTTCCAATTAGACCTGGTAATATCACTATCAATTTTTTCCGCAATATGCTGCTGTTTTTGTGTAAAAATACTCATATTTTTTCAAGTCCTATTTCCTTTTTTTTCTATATTAAGGCTTTCGGCCCACCAAGAAAATGTGTTATATGAAGTTCAATCAAAACAGCTTATATTAAGTTCTCTAACTTCATTTACTATCCGGACAGTGCTGTTTAATACATCATCTTTTTTCAGGTCAATCGTCTCATTCTCACCTAACAGGCTCTTAAATATCAATACTACCGACTCACCAAGAGCACCATAATTATATCCACCCTCCAATGCCAGTACTAATTTTCCATCACACAGTTCTTGTGATAGAGAACGTACAACATCACTCATCCTGGCAAATCCCCATGAACTCAGGTCCATACCTGATAGAGGGTAGTCCTTATAACCTTCCTGGCCTGCACTGACAAGGATTATATCAGGCTTAAATTGGCGTGCAGCAGGTACCAATATCTCATTGAACACATAGATGTAATCATCATCTTTTGCACCCATAGGCAGTGGGACATTTATTGTACGTCCTTTTCCATTACCGGCCCCTATCTCCTCTTTTTTACCTGTTCCAGGATAATGCGGATACTGGTGGATTGAGAAATAAAGCACTGAACCGTCATTATAGAATGCCTTCTGGGTGCCGTTGCCGTGATGTACATCCCAGTCAACAATCAATACTTTTAATAATCCGATAGACTGAGCATACCGTGCACCTATTGCTACATTATTAAAAAGGCAGAATCCCATACCCTTATCAGGCTCAGCGTGGTGCCCTGGTGGGCGTACTAATGCAAAGACGCTGTCCATGTCATTGTTTACAGCGTCTACGGCTGATATAACACCTCCTGCAGCCAGTAGTGCGGTTTTAAATGAATGGCTCGACGTGGGTGTGTCCATATCTATAGCCATCTCAATTGAGCAGAAATCTTCAACAGAGTTGATATAGTTTAAAGAGTGAATAAACCTGACCTGATCTATAGTAGCAGATGCTGGCTGGATTAAAGTCAACTTGTTTATCAGATCACTTTCTGTAAGGGCCTCCATGATAGCCAACAAACGCCCTGGATTCTCAGGGTGGTTCCCGGTTTCATGCTTCAGGTAATCTTCATGAAATATATATCCTACTTGCATAATATGAGAATTGACAGTATCATGGATAAAGTTTTACTGATTAAAATTTTATTATAGTCTTGTCAGGTCAATAAATCCTGCAAGATTCACTATCCCTATTGCCCCAACAACTTCACCGTTACTGTCTTTAATAGGTGAAGCTACTACAGGAATGTCTTTATACGGCCCATCATCAGCAAATCCATGAATGGTCTTTTCATCCTTAATTGCTCTTTCCAGACAATTACCTGTATAATTATAATCTATGACTTTATTATTCTCTATTCTTATTCCTTTTTTGTTAGTACTCCGTAAAGTGACAGGCAGTCCGACAGCAGAATATATAGCCATAGCTAATGGTTCAAGGTCTTGTGCAGTAGAGTCCTTTGTTATTCGTATTCCTTCCATTGTCTCACCGATTGGACAATGAAATAACACATATTTAAAATTACCGAAAAGAAAATAACGGGCTGGAAGGGATTTGAACCCCTGACCGATGGATTAAGAGTCCACCGCTCTGCCTGACTAAGCCACCAGCCCTATTGAGGCTGTCTCCTTATTATATTGAACTGATATATATATTTCGTATTCTTTGATGAGTCTTTTATAGTATATCAAGTATAACTTGATGTACTCAAGAAAATCCGACCGAAGGGAGGATTTTGTTCTACAAGAATTCCCCATTTTAAGCACTTTAAAATTACACGGATTCAATTTATTAAAGATGAACTTAAATAATAGCAAATATCAATTCTATTAGATTGTGATTAATATGAATAAAGATCTATTAATGTGGGACGAAACTCTTTTCAGGGATCCTGATCTATTCGAACTTGATCATATTCCTGAATATTTTGCCCATCGTAAATCGCAAATGGAGACCCTTATGTACTGTGTACGGCCAGCTATGCGTGGGGGAAGGCCATTAAATATACTATGTACTGGTCCTCCGGGCACAGGTAAGACCACGGCTGTGAAAAAACTATTCACAGAGGTTGAAAAAATCACATCTAAGGTGGTGCCAGTCTATATCAACTGTCAGGCAAATCCTACACGTTTTAACATATTTTCTCGGATATATAAAAAATTGTTTGATATAACGCCTCCATCCTCCGGTGCATCATTTAAGAAGATCTATGATCAGATAACTCAAGAACTGGCAGACGAAGAACAAATATTATTAGCAGCTCTGGATGATATCAATTATCTATTCCATGAGAAGGAGGATGAAAAAGTATTATATTCACTACTCAGGGCCCATGAGACTAATCCAGGGGCTCGCATCGGTGTACTATCTATACGCAGTGATACGGGTGATGATTTTAATTTTGACCCTAAGATAGAATCTGTCTATCTTCCTGAGGAGATCATATTTCCAAGATATAATGCAGAAGAAATACATGATATCCTGAAGAACAGGGTCAATCTTGGATTTTATCCTGAGGTAGTTAGCCCCGATATTTTAAATAAGATTGTAGAATATACTACAATACCAGGTGATCTGAGAGTAGGTATCGATCTGCTTAAACGCTCTGCCTTAAATGCTGAAAGAAGAAGTAACAGGAAGATTGATATTGAAGATGTTGATAGGGCATATACAACTTCACGGCTTGTTCACCTTACATACATACTAAAGTCATTTAGAGTCGAAGAAAAAATACTTCTCGATTTAATATCCAATTATACTGAGATAACTTCCGGTGAACTCTATAATATTTTTCATAAAAAATCAGGGCTTGGTTATACAAGGTTCTATGAGACACTTGAAAAATTATCTGCCCTGAAACTTATAGATACTAATTTCACAGGAAAAGGAACAAGAGGACGCAGCCGCATTATTACTCTGCGATATAGTGCAAATGAAATAAAAAAGAGGTTGCGAAATATATAAAATTAACCCCCCCATTTCAACTGGAAATAGTATTCATATATCCTTTTTATAGTATATTAAGTACAACTTAGCGTACTGAAAAGGTAAATCATTTTTTTGTTTCAGTATAACTACACTTACCGCAAGTTAATCTATCCTTATGTTCGGCAAGGAAATATCCCTCTCCGCATCTTGGACAGGTCTGTCGTACTCTTTTTATAGAGCCATCTGTGACTTCATAATAATTATGTACTGGCATAATAACTACTCCATTTTGTTTATTCTTCAGCTTTAGGTTCTGTTTCTCCTTCAGCTTCGTTCTCAGCTTTAGATTCTATTTCTTCTTTAGCTTCGTTCTCAGCTTTAGGTTCTTTTTCCTCTTCAGCTTCATTCTCGGCTTTAGATTCTGTTTCTTCTTTAGCTTCGTTCTCAGCTTTAGGTTCTTTTTCCTCTTCAGCTTCATTCTCGGCTTTAGATTCTGTTTCTTCTTTAGCTTCGTTCTCAGCTTTAGGTTCTTTTTCCTCTTCAGCTTCATTCTCGGCTTTAGATTCTGTTTCTTCTTTAGCTTCGTTCTCAGCTTTAGGTTCTTTTTCCTCTTCAGCTTCATTCTCGGCTTTGGGTTCAGTCTTATCTTCTACTTTTTCTTTTTGGGCCTTTTCTATAGGTTTATTCCGTTCTATAATATGCTTATTTTCAATCTCTGAAATTCTTTGCATATTTGAATAAATCTTTACATATCCTACAGTCTGCTGGGTCCCATATTCGGATGAAAGCTTATCAACGATCACTAATTCATATTGGGAATTGTACTGTGCAACAAAGTTTTTTTTTATTTCATCCCTTGAAGGAGTAGGTCCTGTATGTGATATAATAAAATTAATCTCTTTTCTATCAAGCAGAGGGTTTTCCTTTTCTTTTAAAATCTCGATATCCAAATTGAATCCTCCATATTTTTTTCCTTAATATTTTTTATTCTTTAAATCCTGTCATCTGATATGTACTTTTCTGTCATGAGCATTTTTCTTTTCTTTAGATTATTCACATTTCATTCGCTCCATCATATCACAGATCCTGACCTTGATATCAGGTGTGACAGTCACAACAATAGCCCCCTCGTCCGGTAGACCATATATCACCACTGATGATATGGGAGCAAGTAAAATCGCAGGCAGTGCGGCCAGATCTTCCTCACCATTGACCATGATCTGTACAGGTTCATTGATAGAAATAGCCTCTGATATTGCGCATACCAGTTCTGATGTTACACAGCCTGATGGGTTGTTCACATACATCATCTTAAAGGTATAATACCTGATGCCTTTTATGATATTACTATCAGTTGGTTTTCGGTGTGTTTTTTCATCAATTATGGATATATCAGGTATAGTGTTACACTGGAGTACATTAAATGTTGAGATATCTCCAACAGTAATTAGATTAGCTGGTGAACCTATATCATGTAATATCTTTTCTATTGTTCTTTTTCCATCACCATGGTATAGGATACCGAATTGCCTTCGCATCTCACTGCGCATAGTATCAGGCAGACAAAAATTCTTATCAAGAATGCTTTTTAGCATAAATATACTACCGGACTTTCAGTGCATATTTTCCAGGAAGAGTGACATTGAGTCTTTTGGCAATGTTAGAACTTTTAGGGTCCAGGATCACTACATAACCACTCCAATCAGAACTCATAGAATTGGAGCCGCAAACAGCACATATTGAGCCGGAAGCAATTCTATGGCATTCACGGCATGCTTTATCTGACACCTTTTATTGGCCTCCTTCTTGCTCCTCTTTCGTTTCTGGTTTTTTTGTGTCTTCATGAATCCACTCAATTTTTCCCAGGGCATGCTGCCGCATAGTAAGTCCTATCTTACTGTCACGAGGTTCCTGTTCATTGATACTTACAGCAACTATACGGGCTCGTACATGATCTCCTTCTGATAAGGACCTATGTGATTCTTTAGTGACCAGACGTGAATTCTTGGGATCATAAGAAATAAACTCATCAGTTATTTGACTGACATGAATAAGTCCATCCATTGGTCCAATGCCTACGAAAGCACCAAATTCGACTATCTCAACAATACTTCCTTCAATGATTTCCTGAAGTTCAGGTTTAAATACTACAGCATCGAAAATCACTTCATAATACACTGCACCGTCCCCGGCCAGAATGTGCCCTTCACCAACTTCAACCACATCAATAATGGCTACAATGGCACCTATTTTTTTATCAATCTGCCCTTCTAACTTATCGATCAAACCAGTTCTGACAGCATCAGTAACATCATCTCCTAAATGTTGTGGAGCAATTCGTACAGTATCTTTCAGTCTCATTTTCTTGTACATTCAATAATCCTCTAAGCAATATTTACATTATTTCAAGATGGTTCTTTCCTCGCAAATGTACTACTGTGATATTTTTACTTGTTAACCGTTCCTGTAGCTCTTTATCAGAGGTTAGAACTGCACAGCTTTCTTCTATTGCTAATTCTACAATGGCATCATCGCAAAGACCTTCTGTTATAACCTGCCTGCAATTCTCGGATAAAGTGAGACCTGCATTGGCTGCTAGTTTATCCTTACCTTTGCTCAGCATTTTAAGTCCTTTTAATTCTCTAATAACAGATAAAGGAACAATATGATCTTTATATCCAAGACGTTCAAGTTCACTAAAAATATCTACTCCAAATTGTACCGGGATCATAAATGCATTAGTATCAATGATCACTTTCATAGTCAAAACCTTTATTGAAATATTATTATTTCTTTATAATGCCGGATCCAATTAGTCTCCACCGGGCACCAACTCTTCTACTGATGGATACTCTATCCGGGGGATCTGCACAAACCGGTCTTTTTAATTTTATTTCCACTTCGTTCTTTCTGGCACTGGTAACAATACCTACAGTGGTTGCAGTACCAATATTAAGCATGAGTGGTTCATTAGAATGAATAGACTCTATAATCAATTCGTCAGCAGAACCTACTACTCTTTCTAATAACCTGACATCCATGATAAAATCTTCTCGTGTTTTAGGTAGTGTCTTTAGCTCCCCGGCCACTTGACCGACCAGGCTATCGCTCTTAGTAATTGATGGGTCCAATTTCGTTCCCACACCAATCAATCCACCAGGGGTTGCCTCTTCTATTGATTCGCTACCTGTCATGATATTAGTAACGACAGTCTGTATTGGCACCCAACTTACTGCGCCGCCCGATTCAATTTTTCGACCAGGTCTTATTTCTATCTTATCATTTGGTTTGAGTATTCCCATACTGATAGTGCCACCAAGGATACCACCCTTGATCATACCCGGTTTAGCACCAGGTCGATTTACATCAAATGACCGGGCCAATAACATCCTTGCAGGTTTATCAAGGATTTGTTCAGGTGTAGGAATAAATTCCTCAATGGTTTTGATCAGAATATCTATGTTTACACTCTGCTGGGCAGATATAGGAATAATTGGTGCTCCTTCTGCTATGGTGCCTTTGATAAAATCCTGTATCTGATGATAATTTTCAATCACTGCGTCCCTATTTGCCAGATCAATCTTATTTTGAATGATCACAATGTTCTTGATACCGATAATATCAAGTGCCATCAAATGTTCCTTGGTCTGTGGCTGAGGGCAGGGCTCATTAGCTGCAATAACAAGTACAGCTCCATTCATGATAGCTGCACCTGATAACATAGTAGCCATTAGTGTTTCATGTCCTGGTGAATCTACGAACGATACTGTCCTTAGTATTTCTGTCTGTGCACCGCAGTGTTCACATTCCTTAGCTACAGTATAGGCTTCGGGTTCAGGGCAATCAGGGCATTTTCGAAAAGTAGTATCCGCATAGCCTAATCTAATAGATATACCACGTTTGATCTCTTCACTGTGCTTGTCTGTCCATACGCCGGATAGAGCACTCACAAGTGTGGTTTTGCCGTGGTCTACATGGCCTACGATTCCAATATTAACGGTTGGTTGCTCCAATATATCTGTTTCCTTAATTTTTTTTTTTTTAATAAATAATGTATGGCGTCTTATAGTTGTGTTCTTATTATTAATACCTTACATTTGGATAATCTTACATATGGTAACTATCTTGTGTATAATAAACCATTTGTCCTGATTCTATCTTTTTGCTCACCCAACCTTTAAGATACTTTTTAAATATTTCTCTTGTAACTGGTATTAAAAGCAGGAATCCTATAGTATCTGTCAATATACCTGGCGTAATAAGCAGTACTGCACCAATTAGTACCAGTATTCCATCAAATATGATCTCTCCGGGCATCTGGCCAAAGGACATTTCTGTTTGAATTCGCTGTAATACGCTAAGTCCCTGATGTTTGGCAAGAGCTGCACCTGCTATGCCTGTTAGCACTACAATGCCCAGGGTAGGTAAGGTTCCAATGCGGCTACCCAGTTCGATCAGTAAATATAATTCAACGAAGGGCAGTATTACAAATAGGACTAATAGAGTACCAATCATGATGATTATAATTGCTTATCCTTAATATTATTTTACTTAACAATGATTACGTAATGTGTTACAATTTATTGAACAAACAAGAAAATGCTCACTTCGTTTGCATTTACTTGAGATATATTTTTATAAAATATATACAGTAAAAAATGTTCATCTCAAATTAAACCACTATATTTAACATCCATTAGGGGTAATTCATGACCAATGGAAAAGAAATATCTAGAAATAGGATCTTCAATAGGTGCAGTAATACTTTTTATTCTCCTTATTACTATTAATAATGTATTTTTTTCTGCTTATGCTAATTTTGGAAATATAGCAGTATTGCTGATTTTTGTCGTTGTTGTCGGTGCAGCAGGTCTCAAGCTATCTGAAATAAAGGATTAGCTTTTATAATAAAGAAACATGGAACTAATCAAATCAACAGGCCCGATCGTACTTGGAATTGAAGGTACTGCATGGAATTTAAGTGCAGCTATTGTAGATAGATCAGATGTCATTGCCGAATCAACCTCAACATATACTCCTCCTACAGGCGGCATCCATCCACGTGAAGCTTCCCAGCATCATGCAGATAATATCAGATCAGTGATCAAGCAGGTGATTAATAGTGCCAAAGATAAGGGTGTTATTACGTCTGATCTTGATGCTATTGCTTTTTCCCAGGGTCCTGGAATGGGTCCCTGTCTCCGGACTGCTGCTACAGCAGCCAGAGCCCTGTCATTGTCACTTGGTATTCCATTGGTCGGTGTAAATCATTGCATTGCCCACATTGAAGTAGGACGCTGGAAGACAGGGGCAGAAGATCCTGTTGTGCTGTATGTAAGTGGGGCAAATTCCCAGGTACTGGCTTACAGGAATGGTAAGTATAGAGTGTTCGGTGAAACACTTGACATTGGTATTGGGAATGCTCTTGATAAGTTTGCCAGAGGGATCGGACTCCAGCATCCCGGCGGTCCGAAGGTAGAGGAATTATCAAAAAAAACCACCTCCTTTATACAGCTACCTTATGTAGTCAAGGGAATGGACTTTTCGTTCTCAGGTCTATCCACAGCCGCTACAGCGGCGTTGAAAGATCATACATTGGAAGATGTATGTTTTTCCTTCCAGGAAACTGCCTTTGCTATTCTGGTAGAAGTCACTGAACGGGCCGTAGCTCATACCGGGTCAGAAGAAGTACTGCTGGGAGGTGGTGTAGGGGCAAATAAGCGGTTGAGGGAAATGTTAAAGACAATGTGCAGTGATAGAGGTATCAGGTTTTATGTGCCTGAGCAAAGGTTCATGGGCGATAATGGGAGCATGATCGCATATCTTGGATTACTGATGTTTGAGAATAATACTATTACACCTGTAGAAGAATCATATATACGACCGGATTACCGGCCTGATGATGTTATAGTAACATGGCGTTGAGAATAAATATGTGGGATATTATATTAAATAAGTTTATTAAACATCCGGCACAGGAAAAGGTTGTCAGATTAGTGCTTGAGAGGGGGTTCCAGGTAAATCCTGCAGGGCGGGTAGTATCAGGCTATATTGAGATACCCCATACCCAGATTGCCGCAGAAGTGGGTGTAGACCGCAGAGTAATTGATTCTACATGTGAGGCAATCCTGTCAGATGAAACCCTGGCTGATATATTTCGTAATCTTCACACTATACCTTTCTTAAAAGATGTTGCACCAGCCCTTGGTCTTGGTGTGGTGGTAATAACACCTGGTGATGCGTCAGAAACAGGGATCTTAGCCAGAGTGGCAACAGCAGTAGCCCGACATGGATTAAGCATCAGACAGGCTGTTACTGATGACCCTTATTTGAGTGAACAACCGTTGCTTACTATAATAACCGATAAAAAAGTACCTGGTGAGCTTATTGAGGAACTGGTAAAATTGCCGGATGTCAAAGGTGTTACTGTTTATTGAATTGTTTTTTGTTCTTCAACCCAAACATTAAAGTATAAAGTCGAACATCAAAAAAGCACACTGCGAGCACCAAGCAGTATACTATCCTTAATGGGCCCATAGCATAGCCAGGTGGTGCGCACGGCTGATAACCGTGAGGTCCGGCGTTCGAATCGCCGTGGGCCCATCAATGCCAGACACATACCATAAGGGTTAAAGTCATTTAGTTTATTAATACATCTTTATGAGAGATGAGATAATTAATGTATTTACGATGCCAGGTCTGAGTGTGAAAATGGAAACTGCTGGCGGGATGGAACTTATAGCTTCAGGCCCATTAAGTACAGTGTGCAAACCAGCTCTGGACCGGATCAATGATAGACTGCATAATGAAAAGCCTGCCCGTGTGGATAAGGATTCTGTTATAGCCTCAACCTGGTTGCCGCCCATACCAAGTAAGGTGTTCACCAGACTTATCAGGGCAGAAGTGTACTGTTCTCTTGGTAAATACCTCCCTGAGACTGTGTCTTTGGAGATCACCAGAGAATGTAAATGTAATTGTGAACACTGTACTGTAAGTGACGGTGAAGGTGAGATGACTACCGGGCAGATCAAGGATATTATAGACCAGGCACTGGATATGGGGGCATTCATTATCACTTTTACCGAAGGAGACCCTTTACTTCGGGATGATATATTTGAATTAATAGAATATGTTGATAAGAATAAGGCGATCGTTAATCTGTTCACTCCTGGTACAGAGATGACACCGCAAGTGGCTCTTAAGTTAAAAGAGGCCGGACTTCATACACTTTTAATCAGTATCTATAGTACTGAGCCTGCCAAACACGACCTGACACGGCGGTTGGAAGGTGCATACGAAACGGCTGTAGCTGCTATAGGAATGGGTCTGGACGCCGGACTGCTGGTCACAATGACAACTCATATATCACCCCAACGTCTCCATGAGATGCCAGGTTTGTATAAACTGGCTCATGAGCTGGGAGTCCACGAGTTCAGTATATGGGAAAGTGTTGCCAAACGCCCAGGTGATAGAGTAATCTCTGCGGATGAAAGAAAGGTAATACTGGACATGCATAGTACCTATAATAAACCTGGTGATGGTCCCAGGATATTTGCCAGTTCTTTCTTCGAAGGTGAGATGCTGGGATGTATGGCAGGAAGACGGTGGGCACATGTCTGTGTAGACGGCTCTGTTAAACCCTGTCCTTATATGCCATTCGAATTCGGGAATGTACTTGATGATGGAAAATTAGCAGGTGCATGGAAAACCATAAGGTCTCTTAAGGATTTCAAGGAGCGCCGGAACCTGTGCATGATGCAGGATCCTGAATTTTTACAATATCTCAACAGGATACCTGAAGGGTCGGAGTATCTATGCAGTTATAAGGATATTCTACATTAGATTAAATTTTCGTAATTAGTGTCTAAGGTGTCGGAGCAACATGGCGTTTATGTTGATTCTTATTAATGCGGCCTAATAGATCGCTAATTACTCCTTTATCTATCCCGAACTGTTCTGCTGCATACTCTGCCGGTTTGCTTTCATCCAGTATCGTAAAGAATATGTTATCGATCGTTTCATAGCTAAGGCCCAGATCATCTTCATCGGTCTGACCTGCCCACAGACCGGCTGAAGGTGGCTTATCGATAATGTGGTGTGGTACCTTCAAGTAATGTGCCAGTTGCCTTACCTGGGTTTTATAGAGATTACCCAGCGGTTCGATATCGACTCCACCATCACCATATTTGGTAAAGTAACCCAGTAGTATCTCTGTCCTGTTGCCTGTACCTACTACTATTCGGTTCATGATATTAGCGTAATAGTAAAGGGTACACATCCGTATCCTGGCTTTTAGATTTCCGGTGGCTAAGCGGTTTGTTTTATCAACTTCAGGTATGGAATGAAATAATGAGTTTATTATTTCTGAGATCTCTATTACTGAGTGATCAATGTTTAATATATACGCTACTTCTGTGGCATCAAGAATATCTTCAGGAGGTGTCATGCCTTTCTCTGGTAATAGTATGCCAAGTACGTTCTCTTTACCCAGGGCTTTTACAGACAAGTATGCTGTGATAGTTGAGTCTATGCCACCGCTTAGTCCGATTACTGCACCTTTAGTACCTGATTGTTGGATATAGGAGCTGATGAAATTAGTGATTGTAGTGACGGTTTCTTCCGGGTTGAGATCATGCATAGTTATTTTAGTGATTTCTTTGATAATATTTATTGTGTTTTATTTTCCATCTATATATGTCAAAACTTCGATATCCTGATGTATTTCCAGTATATTCAACAATTCGATCTCCAACGATAAAATTCTCAAGTGGAAAGCCTCTTTCATTCAAATATCTGTTTCGGTTTTTATCAATGATAATCCACCCGGTTTCATATTTTAATATGATTCTATTAATTCGCTCATTTTCATCTAACTCACAAACATAATCTTTACCTTTATGTACATATGAGACAGCCGGGTTCTGCAAATTAGCAGCTTTATAATAATAATGATATAAGGTTCCATAATCATGATACATTTTATCACCAAAGTAATCAAAACGTTTTAATGGCCACTCAACCGTATTATTTATAAAACTATAATTATAATAATATGTGAATATATAACTATTAGCTGAAATCAAAGTGTCTTTTTCACTGAAATTATTTTTCTCCAAATACTCACTTAATTCAACAATATTTGTATGTGTCATTCCACTTTTTTGGTCTAGCATTCCTTGTTCTTCAGATAATATCCCATGTATAACTGTGAAGGGGCTGAAAAATGATAATAATAACATAAAGATTAAGAATAGATAAACATAGGATTTATTATTGAATATTTTATTAATATATAATAAAACATAAGCTGCACACGCAAGAACAATGATATAAAAAGGATATGCATAGTAGATATATCTTGTTGCAAAATGATAATTAATAAACAGCATAAACATAGCGAGTATAATAATAAAATTTAATAAAAAACTAATAAAAAATTTATTTCTATAATAGAAAAAAAGAGGTAATATGAAAAATGATGTAGTGAATAATATTGAAAAGTTTGACCCTGAAAACCATTGCAGAGTAACATTATCACAGGAAAGAAAATCAGAAAAGAACAACATTTTTCCGTATTGAGACTCTATATTAATTTCATTAAAATTTAACAAATTATATTTTTCAAAAAATACCGGAACATAGAGAATCAGTATTATCGTGATAATTAATGCAATTAAATAATTAGTTCTATTATATCTCACTTTCCGCAGGTATTTTCTCAAACATAATATTTTTCACATTCTTTTCCCATCAAACCTAGAATATCCCATAATTCGTCAGTCATATTTGCCACATCCCTCTTAGCCTCCTCATCAAGATGGATAGTATACTCTGTAATCCTTCTGAACAGGAAAAACACCCATCTCATCGTAGGATTCTGTATAAATTTCTTCACCTGATTTCTGACAAATTTATTTGTCTCTTTCAACCTCTTCCTCAACATCCATTGAGCAATTGAATAAAGAAACAAGCATAAAACCATTATCATTGCCAATGCTTCGATCCTACTTTCCCTTTTCAAGTACACCTCTGAAACATGAAAACTCTTATCTTTTAGAAACCTGAATCCACGCTCGATTTTGCCCTGACTTTTGTAATATGATAGAATCTCATCAGCTGTAAGGTCAAGATCATTGGTTGCAAGAATAAATCTCCCCAGTTTTTCACGTTCTTGTGTAATTACCTGCTGATTAACAACGATTTCCGCTTTCACTGAATAATAAGTTTCAAGTTCCTCATCCTTCTTTGGCCTTCCCCGTTTACCTTTCATTCGACGTGACTTCAATTCTATCGATAGTTCTTCGAATTCATACCTTTGATGTTTAGAAAGCCAGATTTCTGCATCTCTCTTTGCATCTTCTTCACATGCATATTCTTTCTTTCTCAGTTTCTTAAGAGACTTCTTTGCTGTTTCCAAGTCTTTCTCGATGTTCTTGTCAAATGTCTTTACTTTTCGTTTTTTCATCTCTTCCGATTGGAATAATATCCACTTCTGTTCAATATCGTCATAAGACGACATAGTTTCATAATATGAATATCGTATATCGGTACATACTTTCAGTTCAATGTCAGTATTCAGGAGATCTTTTACTTCAGTGATCGTTGCAGGTACTCTTGTAATCCATAGAGTATGTTCTCCTAATTCTGTAATGTTATCGTCACTATAGATTGCACTATCAGCGATGTGATATACTTTGTCGTTTAGTTTCAACCCATCCTGGATTTTCTTGACCGTCTTCACTAATGTTTTTTTATCGGAAGCATTACCTGAAAGAGTTTCGGCAAAAAGTGGTATTCCTTCTTGGTTACAGACCATACTCAGTACAAAACGTTTCAGATCCCATCGCATATCTTTAGGGTGGCCGTAAGTGATCTCAATTGTATTGAGTTCTGGATCAAGATTATTGTATTTTCCATGTAGACTGAAATTGGTTGTGTCAGTGTGAAGGACATGTGTACCAAATGGAACATTTTTCATAGCTTGGAGTACTAACTTGTTGAAAAGTTCAGTACAACCGCACTCATAGATTTTATCCAGTGTTCTTCCAAGAACGTCATCGTTGATGTGTTCTGGAAGAATACCTTCTCCCAATAACCTTTCCGTTGGAAGATTTTCAAAAAAGCCACCATAAAGGTATAGTCGGCTTTCATTAAATCCCAAACCGTTTAAGCACATGGCTTTAATCACAGTTGAATGAGACAAATGGTGACTGCGATTTTTTGGCATGCATGTATTTATTAGTTCTGCAATACCAAGTTCATCAAATATTCCAGCAACAATTCCAAGATGAGAAAGTGATGTAGTTGTTATGTTCATATAGTTAATTCATCCCCTCAGATGATTTCACTGATAAAAGGGATGGGAAATGTTAAAAATGTTTAGGTTTTAAGATTTACCTGCGGAAAGTGAGTTATATACTAATTTTTTCTTATTTTCTGATTTTATAAATTTATTTATCCAGAAAACCACTGCAAAAATACCTGCTATTATGTACAATTCAATAATCATAGGTGTAGTTTCTATGAAATAAAAATACATTGCCGGTGTGAGTAATATTATTATCCCACATGATATTCTTAATGCATTTTTATCCAATTTTTTTATTTCTTTTTGAGTATCCACTTCAAATTAGAGGGTAACTGGCACTATTTCAAATCGAAAAGCAACACTACAAGTAGATTGGTAATAATTCCAAGATTAATATGATTTTCATCACTTTACCCG
>JAIOQW010000138.1 GCA_021108405.1 Methanosarcinales archaeon | reverse complement strand
TGGGTTCTTTGCTCAATTTAATCTTGAACTAACAACTTGAAACACAGGAAGAGCCTAATATTTTTGTCAATACAAGCAATTTAACAGCAGGATATTATGAATTACGGTGTGAACGTCCCAAATATGTTGAATCATATATGTCAAAAACTTTTATTTTAAAATAAATAAATCAATGAAATTGTGGACACTGTATCATTTTCCAGTTATTTTTCAGACACAGATTTACACTGATTTACACAGATTATTGAAAAAAGGGTATCCACTTCAAAAAATAGGGTAAAATGCATATTTGGATTATCTAAATCAAGTGGCTAAGCAGACTTACAATTTTAAAATTATGTCAGTTACCCTCAGATTTGAAATGGATACAAAAAAGGGATATAATATTTTACGACAGAGTCAAAATAGCATCATATGGCCTAATAGATAATTACATAACACAGATTAACACTGTCTACCACGGCAACCTTAAATCCGTGTAAATCTGTGTTACCTGCACGCCCTTTAGGCGTAGCAGGCACTCAACTCCGTAGGAGTTGGGTGTATCCGTGTCTGAAAAAATGCTTTTGAACTGTATAAAGAGGCGCTAATTACCCTTAAATTTGAAGTGGATACGATTAAACAGTAAATATTCTGTACAACTTTATAAAACAACTTTTCTAAATATCGCTCTTATAGGGTTGTTCCATTCAAATCGCCCCCTAAAGTTAAAGAACTTAATTAATATGTGTCCAAGGCAATAGACTAAGAATTAAATCCGAGGTAGCCAGAACTCAGAGCATCCTCCAGATGTTACGGACTTGAACGAAGCGGAGTTCAGGGTCGTTGACTTGCGCCCTTAACTACCCAAAACACCATCCAATGTCATCAAGTGTATAAAGTAAAAACTCATTCTGTTTAGCAAACTCTTCTGCCTTTTTTGAAAAACCTGATCTTGCGATCACTGCAAAAAATTCATTCCTGTCACCTGTGTTCCAATCAACTGACCTGGATTTTTGCATAAGTTTTTCCAAAACATCAACACCGGTTTTTTTATTCTGCCATTTGCATTCACAAAAAAGGATATCTTTCGTATTTTCATTCAAAGCAATAAGGTCAATCTCAATGTCTTTGCGCCACCATTTACCGATCTTCGAAAAACACAACCCAAGAACATCCTGCTTATTCATTTCTATTAAAAATTGCATCGCAACCTTTTCAAATTCACGTCCCACAAGGGAATCGAAATCCTGCGTTATCTTTTTCATAAGAATGCCGTAATTTCCGATCTCATAGTCACTCATATTCCTATACACGTATCTGAACCAGAATTTGAAGTAATTATCACTTAAGAAATATCGTCCTTTTTTACTTTTCCACGGTTGCCTCTCTGTGATCGGGACCTCATAGTCCAGATACCTGAAATCCCTCACAAGCAGACCTAGATATTTAGTTATGCTTTGTACTTTTATCCCTGATTTATTTGCGATCGTTGTCATTTCAGAATTTCCAAGGGCAACCGCTTCCAGTATCGAAAAATATGACGGATGCTCATTTCCGAAATCTTCAATCAAGATACTCTTAGCTTCCTCTTTCAGTGGAGCAAACTCTCTGAAGAGAAGTAGTTTAAGAGCAGAAAAGATATCGCCCCCATACAATCCCTGCTCCTGGGCTGCCACATAATATTTTGGAATACCTCCAAAAACGGTATACCATCGTATCTGGTCCTCTATTGATGTTACACCTATCTCTACAAGCATTCTGGCTACATCTTTGAACAATAGCGGTTTTAACACATATTTTTCTGTAGCTCTTCCGAAAAGAGGTTCTTTACTATCAGAGAATATTTTATTCATTAGTGTTATGTGAGAACCTGCAGCAATTACGTGAACCTGCACTTTATCTATATTTCTGTCAAGAACTTTCTGGAATTCAGAAAAAATACTTTCATCCACATATTTGAAGTTCTGGAACTCATCAAAGAACACAACTGTATTCTTGTTCACGTTATTTAATAAAAATTCCAACCATTCATCGAATTTTAATATTGTTGGAAATATCTCGATCCTGGTTCTGGCAATTTCAGATAGCTCCTCCAAAAGTAATGATATTTTTTTTCTGCCTATGAAAAAATAAAGATGCTCTTTATTTTCACATAATTTTTTCACAAGCTCTGTTTTCCCAACCCTCCTCCTTCCGGTAAGTATTGTGAAATGTGTTGATATCTCACACAATTTACGTATACGTTCAAGTTCTTTTAACTCAATCTCACGGTTTTGGAATTTCATTGATGTTCTATAATACAGATTAGTATCATACTATTTGGTATTATCTATTAGTTGTACGCAAAAGTGGTTTCACATTCAAGCAGACGAAATAAATCACGTTCTGCTTTTCTTATTATTAACTTTAATTCTCAAATAAATTGAGACTTTTTAAAGTGGATACTTTTAAAATTTAGAGTTAATAGATAGTTTAATCAATATTAGTGTTATCAAACTATCTGATAACATGACCAAACAGATATTAGTAACCAATGATGACGGTGTTTATGCCGCCGGGATCAAAGCCGCATACCAGTGTGTTAATGATCTGGGTGAAGTAATAGTAGTAGCGCCATCTACTCAGCAAAGCGGAGTAGGACGCAGCATCTCTATCTTTGAACCTCTCAGGATGACCTGTGCAGGTGTTGATGGGGTTAAGGCTTATGCAGTGGACGGGACGCCCACCGACTCAATAGTACTGGGATTGTTCTCAGTATTAAAAAACATGCCTGACCTGGTACTATGTGGTTTTAATATAGGTGAGAACATCAGTACTGATGCTGTGACCACCTCAGGCACGATCGGCGCAGCCCTTGAAGCCTCAAGTTATGGTATTCCCACGATCGCAGCTTCTATACAGGTACTGGATGAAGGAGATAAGTTCGATGATCTGCGCTCATATGAATATGATTTCGAAGTATGTAAACACATAGTTAATCGCATTGCCAAAAAGGTACTGGAAAAAGGGCTGCCAGATGGTGTGGACCTGTTAAATGTCAATATACCCAGGCATGCCGCATATGATACGGAAATCCAGGTCACCAGACTTGCGCGTAAGATCTTTGCTACTTCGGTTCAACAGCGTCATGACCCAAGAGGTCGTACTTATTACTGGATCGATGGTGATCTGTTAAGGGATGCAGAACAAGGAACAGATGTCCATGCACTGTTGCAATGCGGGCATATCTCTGTTACACCCTTATCACTGGATTCTACAGCACGTGTGGATTTCAACACGATCAGGCAGTTACTGATTTAGATTTGACTATTACCAACCATGAACAATTATGAATAAGCTTGAACAAGATGAGCAATTATAAAAAACCCTATGGACAATCACTTGATCGCCTTATGCTCTACTTGCTGGTATTTGTGATCATGGGCCTCTCAGATGCCGTTATTCCTGTACTGCCTGAACTTTCGAACAACGGACCGCTGCCAGATGGTGGTTCTTCAAGCCTGATATTTTCATCCTTCTTTATAGGTGCACTCTTAACCATGATACTTTTCGGTGTACTTGCCGATGCCTATGGTCACAGGTTGTTCGTGGTCATTGGTGTACTTTTAACTTTAATATCAGGTTTTATAATAATTGTTAATAATGATTTTTGGATAATCGTTATTGCCAGATTCATAGAAGGTGCCGGATGCGGAGCGTTCTTTCCTTCGGCTTTTGCACTATTATCAGGTATGGATAAGCGAGAACAGTATATAGGTGAGTTTAATTTTATTTTAAACCTGGGACTGGCTGTCGGGTTAAAAGTAACAGGCATGCTGGCAAATACAGGGATCAAGAACGGGTTAATACTGTTTGAAGGGCTGATGGCGCCGATATTTATGATCTCAATAATGGTATTGATCAACAACGGCCTGGGAGAAACAGTGTTAAAGAAAAGTGAGGTGTTTTCAACCATTGCAAAATCCAAAAAAGCTATTATACATCCACAGTATTATCAAATATGGCTATTGTCTTTTGTACTGTTCGGGTCAAGTGGGGTCTTGATCGCCCTGTATCCGGATTTTGTTTTGGGTGTTATGACTACGGATACACTTGGTACATATCTGGCCAGTATTTATGCGGGTGCTATGGTCACTTCATTAGTGGCTGGCAGGATGCAGATACCAAAAGATACACTGGTAAAAGCAGGTGTGGTATTTACTGGAATAGGGGCGCTGGGTGCAGTATTTCATCCTATTGGCCTTACCCTGATGGGCGCAGGCTCAGGGCTGGGTCTGGTAGGTCTTGTCACAGGTGTATCCTACCTGAATATCAATAAAGGACTTGCAATGGGGATATTCAATACCTGTACCTATGCCGGACTTGCTATGGTTCCGATATTTGGCGGACTGTTAATATCTACTGTTGGTTACAGCAGTGTTTTTATTATCAATGGTGTACTGTTGATATTAATGGTGTTGTTACCTATGAGTGCATTAAGCCAGGCAAATAGTATAAAATAGATGTTAGGATAATAGAGGTACATATGGCAAAAGTTACAATAAAGCTATTTTCCCACCTCAGGGAGCAGGCAAAAAAAGCTAAGATAGATATGACCGGCACAGATCTAAAAGAGGTATTAGATTCACTTATTGAACAATATGAAGGTCTTGAAGAATTGATATTCAGTAATGGAGATATACATCCCTTTATCCATGTGATGGTCAACGGCATCAGTGTCAGGGATAAGGACGGTCCGGATACAATACTTCATGATGGTGATGAGATCGCTTTATTCCCACCTGTTTCCGGAGGTTAACTATAAGGCTATGAATAAATTATTCAGATCACTCATGGATGCGCAAAGTGCCAGGAAGATTTTCCTTGATGCTGCAAAACCTATAGAAAGTATTGAGAGCTTGCCTATAGAATTAGCAGATAACAGGGTTCTAGCTGATGATGTGGTATCTGAGACGGATGTTCCCCATTATTCGCGCTCTGCAATGGATGGGTATGCAGTTAAGGCAGATGATACTATGAGTGCTTCCCCTTCTTCTCCGGTTATGCTGATGCTTACCGATGGTGATATAATTCCAAATACTTGCTCGAGCGTACATACCGGTTCGCCAATACCCCGTGGTGCTGATGCTGTGGTAATGGTGGAAGATTCCAGGATAATTAACGCAACAGTAGAGATAACTACTCAAGTACACCCTGGTAAAAATGTTGGTGAGATCGGTGAAGATGTAGCTGCAGGTGAGACGATTCTTAAGGCCGGGCACCGGCTTCGACCTGGTGATCTGGCTGTACTGGCTTCTATGGGTATAAGGGATATAGAAGTATTCCACAAACCACTGATCGCTATCATCCCTACCGGTGAGGAAGTGGTACCCAGGGGTATCCCGCTTGAACCGGGACAGGTATGGGAAACAAATAGCCTGATGACTGCATCGTATGTCACCAGAATTGGTGGTATTCCCCGGATTAACGATATTGTTACAGATGATCCCAAACTTATATGCGAGGCAATTCAGGCGAACTCAGATGCTAATATGCTGATCATTTGCGGAGGTACTTCAGTGGGAAAGAGGGATCATGTACCTGCTGTAATAAAGGAAATTGGTGAATTACCTGTCCATGGAATAGCTATAAGTCCCGGAAAACCCACAGCTTTAGGTATTGTGAATAAAAAACCGATTCTATGTATGCCAGGGTATCCGGTTGCCGGTTTTATAGCACTTCTCGCATTCGGTAAGGATATGATCAAAAAAATCGGACATATTCCACTAACACAAGAGAATATACTAAAGCTTCCCCTTTCTGAAAAGATCACATCACGCCAGGGATACGAGACTTATGTTAGGGTCCGTATTAAGGATAATAGCATCGTTGAACCTGTGATGACATCGGGTGCAGGTATTTTAAGCTCTGTTGCTAAGGCAGACGGGTATGTGGTAGTACCTCCTAATATTGAAGGATATGAAGTGGGTACTCTGGTTGATGTTGTAATTATTTAAGAATAAAATCCTCGCTAACGCTCGGATTTTATTCATTATAGCTACACTTTACTTTATTTCGATCTTCTTTACTGCAGTTAGTGCAGTCTTTCCCATTTCGATGTGTAGTACACCATCTTTTAATGTAGCTTCGACCTTTTCAGGATCTACTTCAGTAGGTAGACTGATACTCCTGTAGAATTTACTGAAACTGCGTTCTTTGCGTATGTAATTCTCACCCTTTTCCTCGGTTTCTTTTTTCTTTTCAGCTGAGATCTCAAGTATATCACCATGAATATTTACGGTAATATCCTCTTTCTCAACTCCCGGCACATCGGCAGTGACCATGATCTTGTCTTGGGTATCCTGTATATCCACAGACGGTGTTACAGTTTCTTTATCACCGCCAATGGCTGGAAGCAATCTCCCTGAAACGGGTTCAATATCTCCTATCGCTTTATTTATCCATTCCTGCATCCTTTGTAGTTCATCAAATGGGTCTATTCTTCTTCTATACATTATTACCACCCTGATTGTTGGTATATAATTATTTGTTCTTAATATTTATATACCTATTCTTCTTTGGAATAAAATTAAAAAAGAAGCATCTTGTATAAAAAATATTTCGTATGAGATCATGCCCGATGGATTGAAGATTTCTTCTGTTGAAGATGATTGACTCGCTAGTGCACTCAGGCTAACGTACCTGTTTCGTTTTTTGGAACGACCTATTCCAGTTTTTATTGTACTACCGTTTTAACAATAATAGGTAAAGAAAATGTTAATTAAAGATTGGATATATTGGGAAGGTAAATTGAATATGGGTCATATGGCCTTATTATAATTTAGATTATATTGAAGCATGTCACAATCTAATAAATTGTTTAGGCCATTTGGATAAAGAAGCTTCGAAAAGGCAGCAGACGAATTTATAAAAAGGTACTCAGCTCTTGGGGGCACCACAAGGTAAATGGGTACTATATAATTTAATTAAATACCAAGTCTGACGATATATGGTATACTTTAAATAATATTACTAACAATATAACCACCAATAAATGGTACAAAATGTAGATTCATACTTTAACCGGGGATTACATCAGTTACGCTGTGCTCCGAGACTAATAATACCTTTTCTTATCTCCAGTGCATTGTTTTCTATGATAGGATGGGTCTTAATGATAGCTTTTATATTAATTTCATTACCCATTTTAGGAACTATCGCACCTGTAATTGAAGCAAACCAGGATACAATCTTAGAAATAGTAACAAGTGAAGAACCTGATGACACCACTAAACAGCAAATAGAGGGATTGTTTAATGAATTATCCGGCCCCCTTCAAGAATATGAATATTTTATTACTATTTTAACAATATTGTTATTAATATTAATTTCACTCTTTTTTATTTTATCTGCATGGATCCAGGGAGGAATTATAGGATATTTATGGCAGGGAATTACTACTACAATCAATTTTGACAATTTTTTTTATTATGCTAATAGATGTTTTTTTAGAATTCTTGGATTATGGACCTTGATTTGTGTTGCTACGATTTTAGCCATTGCAATACCGTTTTTTATTTTTAAAGTCGCTTCATTTTTTAATCTATTTATTAGTGTTGTTTTACTTGTTCTTCTATTACTGGTATTTTTCATTTTATGGCTTGGATGTATAATATTGATCTTTTTTTCTGAAGAATATATTGTAATAGACGATAAAGGCATAATAGACGCGATCAAACAAAGTAAAGAGCTGGTTATTAAGAACAAAGGACCTGTCCTGTTCTTTTCATTTCTTATATTCGTTGTGATTATTGTATATTTTATCATCGATTCGATTCTTAGTTTAATTGCAATGACATGTAATTCTGATCTTTCAGCTTTCTCATCAATAATCTCAATATGTATTATGACACCCTGGATACATTTATCTGTGGTGAATTTCTTCCTTGATAGAACCAAAAGAACAGTAAGAGTAATGGAATATGAATTCGAGATCATTAAAAGTGTAAAAAAATTCATATTAGCATCTCCACGTATCCTGCTGGATTTTATCAGAAAGAATATAGGATATATTATAATAGCACTGCTTTTTTATGGTATCGGAATTGCTATAGGATTTTATATAGGACAATTATTTTCATTTTTTAATAATGAAGCCTTATTGTTTTTCTCGGAAATGTGGGAAAAAGGTATACTGATCGGTCCATACAATTCAATGCCGTTGATTGATTTCATATATTATTTTTCAAATAACTCTATGATTGGAATGGACATGGGACTGGGTGGTCTGTTCCTAGGAATAGCCCCTATGACAGGTGCTATATGTAATGGATTTATTCTTGGATTAGTTTATGGAGTACTACCTGTAGAATCTGCAGTATTGTTGGAAACGCACGGTATTATTGAATATATTGCATTATTGATCTGTACGGCTGCTGGTATACGGCTTGGAGTAAGATTTTTATTGGGTTTGGGAAATATTAATGAATCGATCGAAGAAACACTCAAGGTCGTGCTGGCTTCATTTTTAGTATTTGGTATAGCGGCATTTATTGAAGCATTTATTACTCCGGTTATATTTTGGCTTTGGCTCTGATAGTATCAATATGTACGGGCCATGAGGACTATAATATCAGTAGGCTTACCACAGATAGGGCATGCACCATCTCCCTTGCCAAGAGTATGATCTTCAGGTGTACCCAGTATCCCGGTACCTACAATCTCCTCCATCTCCAGACCGCAGGTTTGCTCACCGCACCATGGTATACGTGCAATGCCTGATTTAACATGGTCCATTACTTCATCAAGATCACTGCATAACCTGATCCGGCTGTGAAGTAACTGATCAGCAGTGTTAAACAGGTCATCATGTATCTCTTTGAAGGTTTTATTGATCTGTGGTACAATTTCGTCAATGGGTATACTGGTCTTACCTCCTGTACGTTTGACCATTACCACAGAATTGTTCTTCAGGTCCCTGGGTCCTATCTCAATACGAACAGGAACTCCTTTTAATTCCCATTTGAAATACTTAGCACCCGGTCTTGTATCACTATCATCTATTACCACACGCAGTCCGCTTTGCTTTATAGTATCTGCTACATTACTACATGCCGTAAGTACTTCTTTATCACTACCGAATAGGATCGGAATGATAACCACCTGTGTGGGTGCCACTTCAGGAGGCATGACAAGTCCGTTATTATCTCCATGTGTGGATATTAGTGCGGCAATACAGCGCTCACTAACACCATAACAGGTCTGTTGGGCCAGTATTTGCTCACCCTGTGCATCCTCGTATTTGATATCAAAGGTTTTGGCAAAATTATCACCCAGGTGATGGGCAGTGCCTACCTGTAATGTCTTACCATCCGGCATCAGGACATCTACAGCCATGGTATAGTCTGCACCAGGGAATTTGTCCCAGTCCGGACGCTTACTTACAATAGTGGGCACAGCCAGACGGGAATAGAACTCCTGGTAAATGTGTGTGGCTTTTTTTACCTGGTCAGCCGCTTCATCCCAGGTTGCATGTACGGTATGAGCTTCTTTAAATGACGTGATCTCACGCAGACGTATCAGTGGACGGGTATGTTTAGTCTCATACCTGAAAGTGTTGACTATCTGATAGATGAGTAAAGGTCCCATAGTTTATACATAGGATATATAGCAGTTTCACTGGTGGGACGTAAAGCCAGTTTTACATCCAGCATATCAGTACCACCATGGGTAACCCAGTAAACCTCATCTTCGAAACCTTTGATATGCTCTGCTTCTTTCATGAACTCATGTTCAGGAATGAGTAGTGGGAACTGGGCTTCAATATGTCCCGTATTATCCAGGAGTTCCCGCAGGATAGAATAAACCTTACTGCGTATGGAAAAACCGAATGGGTTCCAGACATACAGTCCCTTGACAGGATAGCGTACGTCCATGATACTGGCTACTTGTAGCAGTTCATTATACCATTCACTGAAATCCGATTTAGGAGGAAGGACCTTTGATACTTCCCCTGATCTTTTACTTCTGGTTGAATGTGATTTTTCGTTCATGTGCAGGGATTGATAATAATAAAAGTTATGATATTTTCGGTTTTTACCATACAGTCATAACTGCTTTTCGTTCCAGTTCTCTTACCATCACTTGATAGTTCATAAAAGAAGGTCCGTTCCAGGAATATTCAAAATCCCTTATCCTGTCCCCAAGTATAGATAGTTCCTCTTTACCCAGAGTCTCATTCAAGAGATCGATCACTTCTCTACCTTCCTTTAAAAAAACAGGATGGGCTTGCTCTAAATACTGGCGTCCATACTCAATGATACGATCAATTGTCTCAGACTCATTCTCATTATATGATTCCATAGCATCAATGATCTTAACAAGAATCTCTGTACCTGGATAATATGTATCTATAAAGGATTGAATTTTGTTTTTTATCTTAGATTTATCTATTTCTTCCAGGTATGGAACTATTATCGCCTCGAATTTATATAAATGGTATTGATATGAACATTCTAAAAGCATATTTATATCTGCCACAATCAGTTCTGGTGCAATATCCCGATCATCCTCAAGAGTAGTGAGTATCGTATCAAGCACATCAGCAATCCTCATAATTATCCCATGTTCATCAGTAATCTGTTTTATATAATTTATTTCCATGTAGTTCACCTATAATAAGCATATAATTGTTAAAGATATGAGTTTATAAATTGATAGACTCTTAATTATACTTTTTCCTATTACTTGCTAACTCCTTGAGTACCTCTGGTGGATTCTGCCACCGCCACAACCCGTAGTCTATCCACTCCTCACTGTAATCATTTTTTTGGGCATAAGCCTTGAGTTTTTGTTCGAACCTGTTCCACATGTGTGGATGGGTATGTTTGATCCTTAACAGGTCTGACATACTGCTTGATGGACATAACCAGCATCCTATGCGATCAAATCCTTGTTCATATAATGGATTATACGGTGCTTTCTTATAGAACAGGTAAAGCCAGACATGCAAAGCTGTCCAGTTCTGGATAGGTGAAGCTGCTATCTGGTTTTTTATCCACGGGTTCTTCCAGATGCTGTCTGACTTAGAACGTCCTTCACTTTCGTATTTACGCTGTCCGATAAAGGTTAAGCAACCATCTGGAAAATGCTCATTTATCAGTCTTGAGATAGGTTCCATTTTACATATCTTTGAACACCATCGTCTTTCCACTGTAGGAGGGCCAAGTGTGTCAATTGAATCCCAGAACTCTTCTCCTGCAGTTGATCTTTTAAGAGGGATATCATACTTTTTCGCGACTTGATCAATATTAGCAAGTGTTTCAGGAAATTCCAATCCTGTATCTACGAACAGCATATCGAATTGCTCAATACAGTCCATAACCAGCAGTAAGGTTGCAAGACTATCCTTCCCTCCCGAGTATGAGACAGTTGGTGGTCTATTTGTGGACTGTGAAACATTCTTGATAAATTTATGGGCTTTTGCTTCAAAATCATTCAGGATATGTCGATTAGCATTTAGTACCATATCCCATGTTTGTTTATCAGCTCGTTCATTAAATTCTACCATGCCACTCCATCTTGTGCGTACTGCCATTCCATATGAGGCTTCTACCATCTCAATTCCGTTCATCCTGGCCCTCCCGGCAGCCACAGGCCTCCCTTCAGGTGTAAGTACAACAACTTCATCACCCGGCACTATTTCAGGGTCTGCATCAATAACGCCAGGGGCCAGAGTACTTGCGCCACCTGATATTGGTCCTACTGCTGAAGCATCGATCATTACCCATTTGCGCCGTTTATCCTTGCCTGGAAATAACCGGACAGCTCCTTCCATTCTTGTTAGAAGCACCCACTTTTTTGATTCGATCACAAACCGGATATTAGCCAGTGCAGCACCATCTACTATTATTTCTTCCATACGGTCGTCGGATGGTACTTTGTTTAGGATAGCTATTTTGCCGGTAGCTATTAAAGGTGCTCCGAACATTTCAATTGCTGTGTTATTGATATAGTCTATATCATAATTGAACGCAGGTCTGATATCACCGGGTGGTGTGATATTGACTTTTTGTGTGTTACAGCCGCAAGCACATGTCTCACCCAGCACCGGGAGATTGCATTGCGGACACCAGTGAAGTACCAATTTTCCGAGATACATTTTTTTCATGATTTGTCTTATGGTATTGATCAATAGAAATAATGTGCTATTTGTAATAGTCATCTACTAAAAAAGGGCATTAAAAGCTTCCATCAATTTCTTATGCACTTTTTCAAACTCTTCATGTCCCTTGTCTGTGATAAAATAATACTTCCTGCTCGGTCCTTTCTCTTCCATATGCCACTGCGCTTCAACAAAACCATTCTTCTCAAGTTCATGCAAAATTGGATATATAATACCCTGGCTCGGCCTTTTGTTAGTCTTTCTTTCTATCGCTTTTATTATTTCATATCCATATCTCGGCTTCTCATTTAAAAGTTTTAATGTATGAAACTTGATAAATCCGGATGGGCATCTCATAGCAATTCCTATTTCTATATTGTATATCTTTTTTTCTTTTTAAACTTATGTCATGATTAGTTTTATATCACTTTACGACATAAGTCTAATTAAGAGGTGAAATTTTGAGTATCGAAGAAAAAAAGCACATAAATGATGTATCACCATTAAGATTTCTTTCAGCAGTAAATAAAGAAGCGTTAAAGGAATTCACAGAACTTAGATCTGTGATAATGGGTGAGGGAGTACTTACAAGTAAGGAGAAGCTATTAATCGCTTTAGCATGTACTATAGCGCTTAAATGCGAATCGTGTATAGAAAATCATACGAAAGAGGCTTTAAAGAGTGGTATAAAGATGGAAGAGATATTAGAAGCTGCATCTGTTGCAGGATTGGTCTGTGGTGGTTCTGGATTTTCCTTTGCTTCCATGGTACTGGAGGTGGATGAATGAAGTTGAAATGCGGGAAGTGTGGAACTGAAGTGGATGAAGAAGATTCTTATGAGCTTGGAAACGAGCAGGTCTGTGAGGATTGCTATTTTGATAGCGCTATGTCACAACAAACATGTGACCCGGTAGCCCAATCCAGTGTTGAAAAATTCGTAGAAACATTCGGAGATGTAAAACCAGAAGAACTTCTTGAAGAGCAGAGAAAGGTGTATGAGTTTATAAAAGAGAGGGGAAAAGTCACGTCCGTGGAAATATTGCAGAAGTTCGGTATGAGGCAAGGTGAGCTTACACAGATATTTATCGTACTGAGAAGATTCAAACTGGCAAAAGGAGCAAAGATAGATGGTGAGATATATTGTGTTCCCTGGGATTATGGAATAAGTGAAGATCATAATGAAGAATAAGAATGAGATTGGAGATCAATCTACACTTCCTTGTTAGGATTTATTTGTTTTGACACGGATTAACACAGGCGTGCCAAGTAAACTTAAACCTTGCACCCAGTCTGGTAACAGGCTGATGTGAAGCTGGGGGAATGGGGTACCAGGCCATAACGGAAGTGAAGGTTATAAGCCCTGAAATACTGATGATCTTGGAAGCTGAGGTTTTCTGTATAACAAAGGCATCATCCACACCACCATTAGTTCGAACCTCCGGTCCTGGAATATAGCAGGGAGCTTAAGAGACATGGCAAGGCGATGTGAGTCCAACGTGGTCTAAGAACGAAACATATATAATCATTTGAAGATAAATAAATACTTAAGATGAAAAAAGTGATACTCTATATTTCAGGTAGTGTACAGCGGGCTGGTTATAGGACAAAAGTCATTTCTTTGGCTAAGATATATAGTATTAACGGTATTGTTTCTAACCTGCCGGACGGAAGAGTAAAGATCGTAGCTGAAGGAAAAAAAATAGATTTAGAACAGTTTATTGTCGCATTGGATATTAGAAATGCCCTAATCAATGTCACTAACATCGAAAAGGATTATTCCACTCCTTTTGGGGAATACGAAGGCTTCTATAAATTAGTCAGTGATGGAGAAACTGATGAAAGATTGGATACTGCCGCTGATTTGCTTAAGGATCTCATAGTTGTAGTAAAAGATGGTTTTAATGACCTTGGAAAAAAACAGGATGTTATGATTGAAAGACAGGATGTTATGATTGAAAAACAAGATACGACCATTGAAATTCTAAAGAGTGTTAAAGAAGACACGTCTAACATTAATAATGAGATATCTTCTTCAAAAGAAGATATGAAGGACATTTTTTATGAGAAGTATGATTATTTAGCCCGGGAAATTATTGATATTAAGGCTACCATATTTGAAATAAAAGCTAAAGTAATGTGAAATCCTTACACACATTATCAAGAATCGTATTTGTTAACTCGATATTTAGTACTGACAAGAAATCCTGAACATCTTTAAAAGTAACCTTATTTCTATGAAATGCTTCAATATAAATTAATGAAAAAATCAATACATTGTATCCACTTCAAATTAGAGAGTAAAAATGATAGCCACAGAGAATACTTAAGATCACAGAGTTTTTCTTCTATAGTGTCCGCTGTGGCAGATAATATAAACAATGATTCATACAAATTTCATTGCCCTACTTTTTGAAAGGGATACTAGTACATAAAAAAAAGTCAAGCAATTGCTGATTCCAGCCGGGAAAGCCTCTCTTTTATTTGGATAATTTCCGTTTTAAGAGTAGCAATCCGCTCCTGTGCATCAACGTCATGCTTTATCATGACATTGGTTAGCTCATTAAAATTATTATTTGATTCATTTTTGAAATTATTTAGAATTGATGTGTTTTCATCTACTATTTCGATTAATACATCCTGCTTTTCAATCATAACATCCTGCTTCTCATTCATTAGTGTCAGTTTGACATTTGCCATGTCAAGCCTTTCCCCGAGTTCTTCGGTCATATCCCCACGTATTATCTCGAAATAATCAAATTCACCGGTTGCTTCTTCAAATTTAACATCCAGATGTTCCACAATAACAGGATATTTCTTTAGGGCAATCAGTTCAATAAACGAATCAATACTTTTATTATCTCCTTCACAAATGATTTTCACATCATATGGCTTGAGATTCGAAACATTGCCTATAAGCTTCATTTTTCTAGCTGCTCGCTCAACAACATCCCGGTATCCCACTCTCTGTACTTCGCCTTTTGCTATTATGATTGCTCTTATGTTCATACTTTTCATATAATCTATTGCTTTAATATATAAAAACTTTATCTACAAAACTGTACTCATAATCTATCCAAAAACTTCCTCTTGTGTATGGATTGACTTTTTCTAGTAAATCCAGTCAATTTTCAAGGCTGGTAAATCAACTTTTCAAAAAGTATTTTGAAGGATTCTATAGACATATGCCTGAAGAGGCCGGAATTACTAACAAACGAAAAATTGCACAATATGTTGCTAGATATATCCGACATCCTGCAGTGGCAATTACACGATTACATAAATATGATGGAAAATCAGTTACATTCTGGTATAAAGATCATGCTGGTAGTGAAGTGCTAACTGTGAACAACTTGATAAACATTTCTTCTTGAGTAGTGAGACTTTTTATTATTTTCCGGTTGCTATGGTTTCACAAAAGATAAATAGAGTGATTTTGTTCTTGTTGGAGCTGGAGGGAGTCTCATATAGTCCGGTTCTGATGGGATCAACTGTTGGCCCATTCACAATTTGATTCTCTTGCTCATTCACCAAAAATTTCAGAACAAAATCCTCGCATTCGCTCGGATTTTCTTGAGTATATCAAGTTATACTTGATATACTATCAAAAAACATTGATTTATCTAACATCTTTTGCCATTTTCTGTGGCGTTTTATACTTTCCATCCTTTTTCTCCTGGGTATATTGATAAATCGGATGGCTTCCACTGGCCCCAATTCTTTAATAAGCACCTCAATGGCTTTTTTAATTACAACTTCTTCATTCATATATTTTCTATTTGTCATCTTAAATTTTCCTTTTCGCAAAAGGCTACCGGGTTACCGCACCATACATTTATTTTATGATTCATGCACTTTCTGATAAGCCTATCATCACAGCTTATAAATGATACTTCAGCCTGTTCTGCAAAGGCAACATGTGCTTCATTTACTTCTTCCACAATTATTATTCTTTTCCTATTTTTTTTCCTGTATATCTACAGAATTTCTTTTAGCTAAATGCTTACGTTGATAGTATTCGGTGATATTATAATATATTCCGGTATGTCCCCCAGTTCCATTTAATCATATCAGATCAGCAAAGTATAATTACACCTGATTGCAGATATAATTTTTTGGCATACACGTATCATATATAACCCCCGCTCCGAAGGTTTTAGCCCTTACACTGCGACCGCTCAGGTGGAGGATGCGCGGGAGTGTGATGGTGGTTGTGTAGGGGCATTTGAGAACAAAATCCTCGCTAGTGCTCGGATTTTCTTGAGCGACATTCCAGAGGAATGGAGGATTAGAAAATGTGAGGGAGTGAACATTTTTGATATTTCAAGTTATTCCTGATGTACTATCAAAATCAAATCTGTGTAAATCCGTGTAAATCTGTGTCTGAAAAACAACTCTAAAATGATACAGTGTCCTATTTCTAAAAAAATTAGTAAATGTATGGCCCAGCATCTCACCACTGTGGGCATGACTGCTAAAAAATGGAAGATTGAACTGTAATATAAAATCATCCCATAAATTACGAAGGGCACAGTAAAATATAGAATATGCAAGCTGTTAAGTGAAATTATAATTCCACAAACCCAAATTCATAACGAATAATCATTTAAATACACCACACTGTTGAAAAAAATCTACCATCATTATTATAATCATCCAAAGATTTATATATTCCTTATGATCATAATGATGACGTAAGGAATTTGACATTCTAAATTTGAGATACAACTCAAAAGTCTTATATTCAGGATGATCAATTTTCACAGCAAGGTGGAAAAATGTCAAAGATAATGCACGCACAAATGGTCATAATGGAAGATGACTTGAAAGCTCTTAAAGAAAAGTCGGGCGAAAAAAACACAAAGGATGCACTCGCCAAAGCTGTGAGCCACTATCTTGAATGCGAATACACGCAGTCAACAGATATGTGGGCTAAGAAACTTGAAAAGGCAATGAAAAAAAAACATAAGGAGTGAATTAAAATGGAAATCGGAAAATTAAATAAAAACGAAGAAGGGGTTTCTCCAGTTATTGGTGTAATTCTTATGGTCGCTATTACGGTTATTCTGGCTGCAGTTATTGCAGCATTTGTATTCGGGATGGGTCCCCCGGAAAGTGCACCTTCTGCACAATTGTCAGTTAAAGATTATTCAGGTAATCTAGCTGATACTTCTAATGATGCCGTTATGGTAGTTACCCATCGAGGTGGGGAAACTCTACAAATGAACGAACTAAAAATAGCAATCTCTACAGATGGAAGCACATGGAATCATAATCAGGTGGATGATACTACTCCCTTAGGAATTAGCACTACAGGCGCACTTGAAGTTGGTGATACTTTCACAATAACAGAAGGTGGACTTACCGAAGCTGCAGCTGGTACGATGTATCTTCGCATAATTCATTTGCCTACAAGTACAATCTTACTTGACACGAATGTACAAATAGTCTAACCCCATCCGGCGTCCCTTCGACGCCATTTTCCCTTTTTTTTATAGCATATTAAGCACAACTTGATATATCTAAAATGCTTGACATTTTCTAATCTTCAGATCCTTTTGAGCTTCAGTCAAGCAAATATGACCGAAGGGAGGATTTTGTTCTTCATTATTATTTACATCAGCTCAATCATACTTATTTTAAATGTATCATAATCCCAATAGATTTTAAGGTCATTACCCCATATACCAAAAGAATTGCCCCCATATCCAAACCAATTATTATACTTCCCCCATATCATCAACAATAAAACCCACTCCTTTTCCCCTACTCAATCTGCAAATCGATCACGACCCAATAAATATACACAGATTAACTAAACCGTTTCCGCATACATTCTTAATAAAATCATTGACAGCCACTCCATCCTTTAAGAAAGAAAATTACATATCCCACCAGCAAACATCCATCCCATAAATACAACAAAACCACTACCAGAAACTTTTATAATCTTTTAAAGAGAATAATTAATATCATATAAATTAACATTTTATAATCCTCTTAATACCAATATACTGCAATTGGGCACTATCGTATTATACCAGGATATTCAATATCTACACTAACAGAATAAAAATAAAATAAAATAAAAAAACCAACCAAAGAAATAGGGAGTGGGATAATATGAATCTAAGAAGAATATTTATCAAAAACGAGAAAGCAGTATCACCAGTAATCGGAGTAATCCTTACAGTCGCTATTACAGTTATATTAGCCGCAATTATTGCATCATCGATATTTGGGTATGGAGTTACGAACAAAGGGCCTATTACAAAGTTCACAGCAACAGATCATGCTGACGATTTAAATATTACCAATACTGGTGATGAAAATCTGATACTACTTCATCATACTAGTGGTGATAGCCTCAATTTATCAGAAATTACCATTCAAATAAAGGGCCCTGGTGATCCGTCATTTATAAAATGTAAAACAACCAGTACCACAAATGATGTGTATTATACCAATCTTTCGGGCCCGATGATTGTGGGCGACACAAGAATAATTACAACAGATACAAAGAACAGTAGTAATACCGGAGCATATAATATTCAAATAATTCACGAACCACAAGTACTTTCTTACTTGACACAAAAATAACAGTTATATAACACTTAGAAATGCCACCTCCGGTGCATTAGCGGGGATACTACTTTCGCCCTGCCCACGGAATAGTAAGCATTTGTCTGGCTTATTTTTTTTAAAAATGATGTGGATCGGTATATATATTATCCGATAAATTTAAATAATATAATTGTATATTAACTATATCTATATATATCTATGTATGTATATCTATATATAATATATTAAAAATAAAGATTGGTTTATTAAATCATAATCTTTTAATATCGGGTCTGGTAAGCCCGGCAGGAAAAAACGGGAAGGAAAATAGGTGCTATTTAAGTTAAAAAACGAATTGATATTATTATTTATTATTTATGTTGTTATGGACTTGATAACTACATATCAAATATGTGAAAATATGAAGTTAGTGGAAGTCAATCCCATCGTTAGATATATAATTAATGTATATGGATGGGATGGATTAATGATTGCTAAATTATTAGTATTCGGATTACTGTGCGGATTAAGTAGCATATACACCACACTGAAATTTGAGGATAAGGGAAAGGTCTATTCTTTCAAATGGGCATGGACAAGTCTGTATACATTTGTCATGATAGGCAGTATAATTGTAGTAGTAAACAATATTATTATAATAGTATTCTGATTTATAATACAGATACAATTATGTACAGTCTCTTAGAGCAATATATTAAAATTTTATAGTCACTATACACTGTGTATTTATTTTAATAGATCTTTGAAGCTTCAGGCGAAGATTCTACAAATCTTCTAATCTTCAGCTTCTTCGAAGCTTCAGTCAAGAAAATCCGACAGAAGGGAGGATTTTATTCTTAGAATTTATTTGTTTTGACATGGATTTACACAGATTTCTCAAGAGGCAATATTTCATTAAAAGAACTATCAAATTATCACGATTTATCACTTAAACGAATACATATAAAACAAATATGGCGATTTTAATGAGTGTAAAAAGTATATGTGGTTAATTGTGGTTATTCGATTATTGTTGAATCACTTTTCTCACATTTATTTCGTGTGTACTCTTCGAACCGATGTTTGGATCTGCAATCGTATTTAAATATTTCAACAATTCCCCGAAAACATTCTTCCGGGCTCTCCATAGCTCTATTCCCATAGGATTGTTTTTTTCATCATATTCGATGAATACATCTTCGCTAATTTCGACAGTATCCTGAATTTCTCCTTCCTTGATTAGCATATATAATATATCTGCATCCGCATCATATCTTGATATCATTTGATTTTCACCCATCTACCTTTTTTTCCTGGTATTTTTGTAGTATAATCACAGTATCTCTGTAACTTGCGATATACAATCCTACCCGAAAAATTAGAGACCGTTACATTACATGTTGGTACTATTAAAATAACCGCAGATGAACACAGAT
>JAIOQW010000099.1 GCA_021108405.1 Methanosarcinales archaeon | reverse complement strand
GAAGAATGTAGTGACTTATATTCACTTAATAGTGGCAGACCTGTAACAAACACGCCTGAAAGGATGTTTCGTTCAGCAATGGGTAAATTATTATTTGTGAGTTGCCTAATTCTTGAAATACGTATCAGATGCTGTTCCGTTAATATTGATAGTTCCATTGATACAAGCACCTTCTCCAGGTTCTGATATAACAGCCGAAGGTGCAATTAGATCAAATATATTCTGTCCGGCAATGATGAACTCTGAAAGAGTTGTTACATTTCCACAAACAGTATTTGTATTGGTATCTAAAGATTTAGTGACGTCTTTCCATTGTTTTTCTACTTTTATTGTCGAGCAAATTCCGCCGGTATCATCATCTTCATTGATCATGAAGTGGAATTTGTCGTTCAGTAAACTGGTGGTTTTGCCTTTTTCAAGAGTGATATTATCATCAGAATTCACCTACCAGATCATATCCATCAGGCATATCCGGACCTGTTGATGAAGTATCTATTGATGTATTACCACTTTTAGTAACTTCAGCAAAAGTGATATTAATACCTTCATCTTCAAATTGTAAGTTTACGTTCGTGCCATTTTGTGTATTATCAGCAGCTTGGACTGTTATTGCCGGTAATACTGCAATAATAATAATAATTATTAATAATAGTGATCTATTTGATTTATAGTAATTCCAATATCTATTTAAAAAATTTATATATTGATTATTCTTATTCATAAAATTCAACCCCGGTGTATAAGTATCTCTTTTCTATATTTGATAGGATACTTTGGAAATATTTTTACTATATAGAATACTGCATATTATATATATATATATATCATAGTTTTCATAAGACTTTATCCAGCACAGTGATCCTCCTGGTAAGACTGCGGTGCACTCGCTGTATAAACACCTTATCTACATGAAAACCAACCTCCACTGCCAGGTCTTCAAGATGGCACTCTGAAACTACTACTGCCCTCCCTCCAGGACGCAATACTCTATATATCTCCTTTAAGGAATATCTCATAAGATGATCAAGAGATCGTGCCCAAATTATTGCAGATCTTCCATAAGGAGGATCAGTTACTATACAATCAACACACACATCCCTTAATGCCATGTTTCCTGCATCCTGCAGTAGAATAGAATAGTCGACAGAATAATAATCAAGATTCATTTGTCCTCCCATAATGATCTTTTTTTGTATGTCACAACCCAGGGTTACAGCTCCGATAAGACCTGCTTCTACCAGTATCCCTCCGGTACCACAATAAGGATCCATTACAATACCACCACGTTTTGTACGGGCAATATTTACCATAGCCCTTGCCAGTCTGGGCATGACCACACCAGGATAAAAGAACGGTTTATTAGAAGGATTTCGGTGCTCGAATGCACTGCGGTCAATAGATCCTAATATTTTTCCAAAGATGCATTCCCCACCACTTAGAACAGCTCTATACTCAACATCAGGGTTCTTAAGATCAGCCTTATATCCATTGTCATAAAAGACTTTTCCAATACCTCTTTCTAAGTCCTCTGAAGAGATTTGGTTCTTGCGCTTTATTTTCTTAGTTCTTATTCTATATGTTAATGATCTGTCGTGGTCTATTTCCACACTTTCAACCATCTTAATAATATCCGGCGCAGCAGCATCACAGATACCTAATACCTGTAAAATATGCCAGGTCATGGACAGACGCCTGGTAAGCACATCCATTAAAGGGATATTAGATTTATAAGTTTCTATGATCAAAAGCCGGTCAAATTGCCGGTAAATTAAAAAATCAATCTCTTCAGCTTCCAGAGCACCTATTACTTCAGCACATGGAATAACAGAGTGCTCTCCTGATAGTTCAAATGCAATGAGTGTCATAATTCATTCAATTGCTTCTGCAGGCTGCATATTCTCTTTAAGTTCACTAAATACTTCAGCCATTACACCATGCCACATAAATTGTTGAAAAAGTTTATCACCAGAAACTCTTTTTGAATATTCATCATCCTCCCATGGAATATCTATGTCGTATTCAATGTTTTTCAAAACCAGACCGTATCCAGGTGCCGGTTCAAGTCCTTCTTCAAATTCTTTTGGATGAAGCATGCGTTTTAACCATTCCACATCTCTCCTTCCATCTCCGATCATTCGTAGAGCAGTAACGATCTTGCGCACCATATGCCATAAAAAACTGTTAGCTTTAATATCAAGTGTAATGAATCTACCAGCCAATCTGACATCGATCCGCTCAATTGTCCGGAAAGTGGATTTGTCATTTCTTATTTCTGCAAAGTTTGAAAAATCATGAGTGCCTTTAAGAAGCCTTGATGCACTGCGCATCAATGGAATATTAAAGCATTCCCCACAAATAAAATATCTATATTCCCTGCTGATAGCATCTCGTCTCGGGTCAAAATCATCAGAAACTTCAGATGCAGACCAAACCCAGATAGAAGGAGGGAGTTCACTATTGATCACCCTGGGTTCAGCCATTTTTATATTATCGGTGTCAAAAGCCACTACCTGTCCGAGAGCATGTACACCAGTATCTGTTCTACCTGAACCTATATATCTGGCACTTTTAGGGTCTTGAATAATATCGAGCTCAGTAAGTACCCTGAACAATTCTTTTTCTATAGTAGGAACCTCTGGCTGTATCTGGTACCCATTATATTTCGTACCAATATATGCTAACTTTAGTGCAATTCTCATATTGTTTATCCCGGTAATATAAATATAGCTATAATTACGAATAGGTAATAAGATATGTTAAATGTAATTGTTTAGCTTTTATTTCTTAATCCGGTAATAATCAATTATAATTATTAAAGTGATTATAAATAAAGATCCAAATAAGAACCACAGCCCAAGGTGTTGTACTAAACCCGGATCAGCAGCTATTCGTCCTGATTCTAGCTGTACTGAATCAATGATCGTCTGCGTTGGAATTTCAACCAACTTCTGTTCAGTTCCATATGTTGGTACCTGGGTAGCATTAGCAGCAATATCTAATGTTTCCGCTGCTGCTCCATCAACTAATTCTTCTAATGGTATTTCTCCAGTTGCCTCAAATAAACTCTCTTGTGTGACATTTGCAGTATCGTCCATATCACAACTTAATAATTTTTCACCTTCTGATATATTGGATGAATGATCAGTTAATGGAGTGCTCATAAATCCATTTGGAGAACCACCCTTAAGAGTACTACTAACAATTCCGTCTGATCTGGTTATCATTTCAACCAGACCTGATGCAAACACTGCAGCAAATATAACTCCAAGATATTTCTTCAGTACATCCATAACAGCGGTACTATCTGTTTTTTCAGGTACTAAGACAATAAGCTTGCGTATTGGGGCATAGACCTTGACCTGTCTCCCTTTTTCACTATATTTTATTCGTTTGATCTTTATCAGGCCGACATCAACTAAGTTTTCCAGATTATATTTAATAGTGGTCAATGGAACATCCAGTTGAGCAGCAATATCAGATGCACTCATAGAGTTCTCAGCTAATAATTCCATTATCTCCCTGGCTGTATCGTTGGTAATAACCTGGGTTATCTTCTTGGATTCCTTGCCCAAAGGGAGTACTAAGAGCTTTTCACTGGTATTTGCAGTATCATTGTCATTACTATTATCGCCAATATCACTATTATCAACGGTCCCGTTATCAGCTCTTTTCATGCAATAAAGTATGATCCATTAATTAAAAAAGGTGTCGATAACTACAAACCAGATCGCACCTATCGAAACTTGATAGATGCTCTTATATTATTGAAACGCCTGCTGAATTGACTCCGGCGGTTGATGTGCTGATGCTCTGTAGCTCGTTTTACAAGCCCATTCCATAACTCATCTTCCATGATATATCACCTCGATTTATTATTGTAATACTATAGTTATAAATTAAATCTAAGAGCAGAGTGAAAGTAAGTGATAACTTCAAAGGATTATCCTTTTATAATATTAATCACGTGTATATTTGAGGTTTTATACTATGAAAGAGAATAAAGCGAGGGATCGTTTTCTATATTACTGAATCGATACGTAATAAGCATATAACTATTTTTGATACCACACTGCGTGATGGTGAACAAACCCCTGGTGTATCTCTGACGTTTGACCAGAAGAAAGATATTGCATACCAGCTTGATAAGCTTGGCGTAGATATCATCGAAGCCGGATTCCCTATGTCATCTGATGGTGAAAAAAAGAATGTTTCAGAGATTGCAGCAATGGGTCTTAATCTGCAGGTCTGCGGACTCTCAAGGTCAATACAGTCAGATCTGGATGCCTGTCTGGAATGTGATGTGGATCTGATACATACTTTCATACCTACATCAGATATTCAGCGCATCCATACCATTAAAAAGACCAGGGAAGAAGTGGTAGAAATGGCAGTAACAGCAGTTGAATACATCAAAGACCACGGTATAAGATGTATGTTCAGTGCTATGGATGCTACCAGAACGGATTATGAATATCTCATTATGATCAATAAAGCTGTTCAGGATGCCGGATGTGATATTGTCAATATCCCGGATACAGTGGGTGTTATCATACCTTCCGGCATGAAGGATCTTATATCGGATATAAGAAATGAGATATCCATTCTCATTGATGTGCACTGCCATAATGACTTCGGACTTGCAGTAGCCAACAGCCTGGCAGCAGTGGAAGGAGGCGGCGATCAGGTACAGGTAACAATAAACGGATTGGGTGAGAGAGCAGGCAATGCTGATCTTGCACAGACCGTAATGGCCCTCCACAGCATCTACGGAGCAAAGACAAATATCAAGACTGAATACCTGCTAGAAACTGCACAGTTAATAGAGCGCTATACTGGTGTCAGTATTCCACCTACAATGCCTGTTGTAGGAGATAATGCATTCGCTCACGAAAGCGGCATCCATACTCATGGAGTACTTACCAGGACCGATACATTTGAACCCGGGATAATGACCCCTGAGATGGTAGGACATAAACGGCGGATCGTACTTGGTAAACATGCGGGCAGGCATGCGGTCTTACAATCCCTTAAAGATACCGGCCTTGAACCTGACGCTGATCAATTAAATGAGATCATGTCCAAGATGAAGGACCTGAGTAATAAAGGCAAAGCAATTACAGATGCAGATCTGTTCGCTATTGCGGAATCAGTAATGGGCAAAGTGAAAAAGGCAATACGTCCCGTTGACCTGATAGAAGTCTCTGTAATGACCGGTAATATAATCACTCCCACCGCCTCAGTAAAAGCTAAAGTATGGGGGGAGGAAAAGATAAGTGCCTGCGTAGGTGTAGGACCTGTAGATGCGGCATTGAATGCTGTCCAGAGTATTATAAACGGCCACAGGACCATGAAATTAAAAGATTTCAAGATCGAGGCAATATCCGGTGGTTCAGATGCCCTGGCAGAGGTCATGATAGGGGTTGAGGATGAAAAGGGACGGATTGTGAGCGCAAGAGCAGCTCATGAAGATATTGTGATGGCATCAGTAGAGGCCCTTGTTACAGCCATTAACCATATATTGATCCTGAAATAGAACGTAGGTATTTGAGTGCATGAATAGACCGGCTGCATATATTTTTGACCTTGACGGTGTAGTTTATCACGGAAATATGCTTATTTCCGGAGCCAATAAAACCATTGAATATATAAGAGCTTCAGGCAGCCGGGTGATATTTTTGACCAATAATGCCACCCGCACACGGAATTCCATTGCACTTAAGCTAAATAATATGGGGATTTGCTGCAGTGCCGGGGACGTGATATCTTCAGCTTATGCCGCAGCAGTCTACATAAAGGAACATTATGGTCCTGGTATCATCTATCCTATTGGAGAGCGAGGCCTGGTGTTCGAGCTTGAGGAAGCAGGCCATACTATTGCAAAGCAGGATGTAGACTTTGTAGTAGTAGGTCTGGACAGAGAGTTCACATACCAAAAACTGGCCACAGGACTGGATAATATTATAAAAGGTGCCAGGTTTATCGCTACTAACACTGATGCTATGCTCCCAGTTGAAAAGGGTTTTTTACCAGGAGCAGGGAGTATGGTAAGTGCATTAAAAACAGCTTCCGGTATCGAACCTGAAGTGATAGGTAAGCCTGGAAAACCTATTATGGACATACTGCTAAGTAAATACTCCCTAAAGAGTGAAGAATGCATAATGGTAGGTGACAGGCTTGAGACTGATATCCTTGCCGGATTAACAGTTGGAATGCATACAATACTGGTACTTACAGGAGCATCAGGGATAAAAGATATCGAATCTTCAGGTATCAGGCCCGGGTGTGTAATGAATAGTATCGCTGATATACTATCAAAAGACCTATTGCTTCATAATTCATAATGGATAATAAGGCACAATGGTGATAATATGACAATAAATGATTATGATTGGTTTATAAAGACTGATCTAAATGAATATGCCGGAGAATGGGTTGCCACTTTAGATCAAAAAGTAATAGCACATGGCATTGATGCTGAAATTGTTTATAAAGAAGCAAGATTAAAATATCCTACACGTGAACCATCATTAGCTAAAATACCAACAGGTGATACATTAATTTTAAGACGTTAGAGAAGTGGACTGATAAATTAATGGCTCTTCGTTCACATTTTCTAATCCTCCATTCCTCCGGAATGTCGGACGAAGATTCTACGAATCTTCTAATCTTCAGCTTCTTCTAATCTTCAGTCAAGAAAATCCGAGCGTTAGCGAGGAATTTTTTTACTGTCTGCTGTAATCTTTGCACGTATTCACAAACCTTTCCATAGACGTTGAACCAGGATGGCTGTGCATGTAAGCAGCTAATGTATTATATACCATCAGACCATCTTTTCCGTCTTCAATGCCTTTACCCTTTTGCATCTTGTATGCAAACCGCACGTCGTGCTCACATTCGGTTACTGAATAATGAAACTCATGTCCCCTCATTATCTGGCCTTTTAATGACAATGAGTTATTGGAAATAACTTTGGCACTGGTATATCCAAGAGCCTGCAGTCGCCCTACCATCCTGGACCCTGCATCCAGTACTCCTGCCATTTTATATGTTTTTCCTTCTACTTCCAGATACTTACCCAGATACATTAGACCACCGCACTCTGCATATATCGGCATTCCATCCTGGGCAGCCTTCCTTATATCACGAATTGCCCCTGAGGATGAAAGTTCGTCGGGAAACAGTTCCGGATACCCTCCACCCAGGATCAATCCGTCAATATCAGGTAATATATCTGATAAAGGACTAAAAAGTATTACCTCAGTACATAGACTGCGTAATTCCTCAAGCATATCGTGATAATAAAAACAAAAAGCAGCATCCATTGCTACGCCGATAGTAACATTATGCTTATTAATATCAGTTGCTGGCATATCGATCGGACAATCAGCTATTGAGGATATCTGCAGCAAGGTATCAAGATCAGTATTAGCATCGATAAAATCAGCCAGTTTATTATAATCCTGTACTTGCTCATGAGCCATATGAAGTCCCAGATGCCTGGAAGGCAGTGATAGTTCCTTATTAGAGGGAAATGACCCTATAACAGGTATATCCAGGCCAGCACTTTTTAATCCGTCTTCAACCAGTTGACGGTGGCGGGGACTTCCTACCATGTTCAGAATCAGTCCTGCGATATTAACATCCGGGTCCATCATTTGGTAGCCTTTCACTACAGCCGCTGTACTACGTGACATACCATGTACATTAATAATCAACACTACAGGTACACCCAATGTTTTAGCTACATGGGCACTGCTGGCAATCTCCGTAGCTTCCATGCCATCATATAATCCCATAACTCCTTCGATTATTGAAATATCAGAATCCTGGCCTTTCATGAATGCTCTGCGTACTCCTTCTACACCCATTATATATGTGTCCAGGTTCCTGGATGGTTTATTGCTGATAGCACTGTGGTGTGATATGTCAATATAATCCGGTCCTACTTTATAGGGCGCAACAGACAATCCTCTACGTGTCAATGCTGCCATTAATCCCAATGATATTGTGGTTTTGCCAACTCCACTGTGCGTTCCTGCGATCATTACAGCCTTTGTCATAATATACCTCTTTTAAGTGTTTGGAAAAGCCAATCTTAATTCTAACTTGATTGAATATTATAAATGTATTATCCCAAAAGGTTATAAAGTTATAACGGGAATATATATTTAGGGTATTTTAAAAGGGGGTTTTGCTTATAGAGCTTAGTATGAATTCATTGGATAATCAATTTGTAACTTCCGGAGTATCAGGTCTGGATATGCAGATGGGGGGAGGGATACCACCAGGGACAACCTTGCTCCTAATTGCCGATTCAGGGGCCGGTGCCGAGATATTTACCAAACAATTCATGTATGGTGGACTTGAAAGTGGGGAAGATGCTTTCTATTTTTCTTCAGACCATTCCATTCCTGAGATCAGAACTGATATGAATCAATTCGGATGGTATGTTGAACAATATGAAAAAGAGGGTAAAGCAGAATTTATCGACGCTTATACACCCAGGTTTATGAATCTTCTTCCGATTGAACTGAAAAGCAAGATATCTGCTAAGGAATTTCTAAAACAAGGATTTGATCCTTTCAATCAGTTAAAAACAACTATATGTCAGCCTCGAAATTCAAAATATAGAGGGATTATTGATTCAATTTCATATTTTCTCAGGGCATATGATATGAACAGTGTAATTGAAGTGATCGAATTAATGTCAAGTATCAGCAAACTTACAAATAGTATACATCTTATTCCTATAGGGGCAGGATTGCATGATGATATCACACTTAATACTATGAAATATTTAGCAGACGGTGTAATTGAATTCTATGTTAAGGAAAGAGGATCCCAGATTGAGAGGGTTATGGTTATCAGGAAAATGCGTGGTCTTATAGTTCCGAATAAATCCATAACTTTTGAGATAACTAATAACGGAATTGAACTGGAAACTACTACAAGAGTGCTGTAGGCATGAACTCTGCCTGTATGCTCACAACTTCTTTGCTATTTTTTGCAGAAGCATAGGCATCAAGAGGTTCATGATTCAACTCGAGGAATGTATGTCCCCATTTGAATTTATTTAATATTTCCCTGGCTTGTTCTATATGGCCCAGGATATATAATGTAGCTGCAAAAGCTTCTACAGTTCCCAATTTAAATGGCTTTCCATAATTTACCGGGTTTGCAGCCAGCAGATATGGCAGTGCCCTGTGTTTAAATCTTTTTTTTTTCCAAACAGGAAAGGTTCGATCAACCTCTTTCCATGAGCAATCCAGAACTACAATACCGTTTTGATCATTGTCAGTAGGGGATAGTGCCAGTTCTGAGAAAGGATTTAGGAATATAGCTCCTTTTGGAAGTTTGCCGGGTTTACTGTGAAGACTTGCTAACCCGAACCTGGCTAATTTTTTACCAGTACATTTCTTCGGATCACACTGATTGGCATGGTATAGGTGAAGGGGAACCTTGTTATAGAGATATTGATTCATCGTTCTTCTATATATAACTCAACTAACGATAAACTATTTATACTATAGTGATGATTATTATAATGATGATGATGACACCTATATCAACAATCATCATAAGAACAAAATCCTCGCTAACGCGCGGATTTTATAGAGTATATCAAGTTATACGTGATATACTAAAATAAAATTTGAAGAAGTGATAAAATGGATATAACTTTAAGAGGATTGCATTATTCACAGATACTACGTTCATTAAAAAAGAGCAGAGTAAGAACCGAAATCATGCTGTATTTATATAAGATCTATCCGAATTCATCATATCCATCTGATATTTCCAGACAGATACAAATAGATCCTACCAATGTTATCGGTGGACTACGTGGCATGGGAAGAAGATATGATGAAACTACTTCACTGGTTGGAGTAAAACTGGTAGAAGCAATTAATCTAGAAGGAACAATCTATTATAAGCTCTCTGATAATGGAAAAATCTTTTTGGAAAATATGGAACTTATCAATCAATTAAACTAATAATGATTGTTTATCTGCATATCTACATGTATACAAGTAGATATATGCACTTACACAACGAGCATTAATAACCTAAGAATTTATGTTATTATGGAGATAGCATGAAAAAAGCACGGGTATTGATTGTAGATGATGCAAAGTACATTCATGATATGATCAGTGATATGCTAGATATCGATAGATATGAGATTGTCGGTAATGCCATTGATGGTACACAAGCTGTCGCCTTGTATGAAGAATTACATCCGGATCTTGTTATCATGGATCTGGTTATGGAAAATATGGATGGACTGGCAGCTACCAGGGAAATAATAAAAATAGATCCTGATGCCATCATTTTAGTAATTACTGCATCAACACATTCCAAAAGTATAAATGAAGTCATTGATGCAGGAGCTAAGCAGCATTTGTGGAAACCTTTTATGATAACTAATCTAGTGGAAACTGTTGAAAAACTGCTAATTCAACGTCCGGTTGTTGCATAAATAAGACAGGTTATAATTGATATTATCATTTTGAAAATGACTGAATTAGAGGATATGGAACTGTGGCTTGATCTTAAAAAATTCAAGGATAAGAATGTTAGTAATTATTATGTGAAAGTACTGATCGTAGATGATATCGAATTCATGTACGAGATGCTTAAAGAAATGCTGAACCCGGATAAATATGTGATCGTCGGCCGTGCAGATAATGGTGAAGAGGCACTACATACCTATAAATATCTAACTGAGATTAATCTTAGACCTGATATAGTGACAATGGACATCGTAATGCCAAATAAAAGCGGAATAAGCGCAATAAAAGACATATTACGATATGACCCGGAAGCTGTGATACTTGTTATTAGTGCACTCACACCTTATGATATTAAAGTAAAGGCGATCAAAGCCGGAGCTAAAGGTTATCTTACCAAGCCGTTTAATTTTGACGAACTTCAGGCAGCATTTAACAAAATACTGGTGGAATGATCCAAATGGCCCCTCAGACACAGAAGAATGATCAACTTGAAAATGAGATCCATTCTGATTTTTTGGATGTAATAGCACATGAGCTGCGTGCACCGCTTTCTTCAATTAAAGGATATGCCAGCATACTATATCATAACCGCGAAAAAAACCTTACAGACAAACAGAAACAACAATTGAATATCATTAATAAGAATGTCGATAAACTTGATGTATTGATAAATAATGTACTTGAGTTAATGAAAAGAGACTCAGGTGCGGTTAGACTGTATATAGAACCAATACAATTACCAGAGATCATTAATTCTGTGATCGAGGACTTTGAACCGATCATACTTGAAAACCATCAAAAGATAAGTGTAAATATGCAGGATGATCTACCTGTAATCTATGGAGATATTCACAAGATCATCCAGATATTTAGTAATCTATTATCCAACGCCCTCAAATATACACCTAATGGTGGAAAAATAAACATCGACACTAATATTACCACAAACGATCAAGAAATACTTGTTAGTATAAATGATAACGGAATAGGTATTTCGAAAGAGGATCAAGTAAAGATATTTCAACGCTTCTATACAGCAAAGACCGCTCCTCCCAGGACCTGTGACCGGATAGGTCTCGGACTGGATATTGTCAAAGGTAATATAGAACTCCATAATGGGAAAATATGGGTTGACAGCAAGCCTGGGGAGGGGAGTACATTCTATTTCACTCTCCCCTCAACAACAGGTGTTATAGATGAGTGAATATGTAGCTGAGTTGGGCCAGGAATTATTGCGTTCTATAACCAGGGTAGAAACACTTATCAATGAAACTGGTGATGTTGTACTTATTAGAGATACGTATAATAATATACTGGATATTAATCTTAAGAACGTGGATGAACTTTTTGGTTATAATGTAGAAGAGTTGCTTAAGAAACCAGGATCAATTCGTTATGCTGATGTTGAAGAATATGAACATATCGAGCAAATGATCAAGAAAAATATGCATATAACCCACTACAAAACACAAATTATCAGCAAGGATAATAAACTGGTTGATGTCCACTTATCGTTACTGCCACTAAAAGATTCACAGGGCAAAAACATTGGTAGAGTGGAGATATATAAAGATATCTCATTAATATCAACTCTAGAAAGAGAACTTAAAGAATCATATGAAAAATTAAACACTGCCTATGTTACTCTTAAAGAACTTGACCACATTAAATCCGAATTTATTGATATCATTGCTCATGAACTCCGTACACCACTAACTGCAATTATCGGATATAATGATCTGTTAGAACTTAACAGGGATAAGAATCTAACAGATAATCAAAAACAATATCTTCAGGTCATCAGGCGCCATGCACATGAACTTAATAAACTGGTCACAGATATGCTTGATGTATCATCAATAGAGACAAAACAAATATCACTGGCTATTGAACCCATCGAGATATCCGAGATAGTATATGACGTACTCAATAAACTCGAACCATTAGCAACCGAACGCCAGTTAAATATCACATATGAGATCTCTGACGATCTGCCGATAATTAGAATAGACAAACATAAAATATCCCAGACATTCTTTAACCTGATATCTAATGCTATTAAATATAATATAGACAATGGTAAAATTACCATTACCATCGAGTATCGAGAAAGTAAACTCTACGTCGAAATAACTGACACAGGCATAGGAATACCTTCGTACCAGTTACCAGAGATATTCAACCCTTTCTACATGGGTGATGCATCCCTTACACGAGAAACAGGAAAGACCGGTATAGGTCTATATGTTGCAAAAGGAAATGTTGAGATTCATGGGGGCTCTATTGGTGTGGAGAGTGTGGAAGGGTTGGGAAGTGTTTTCCATTTTACCCTGCCAGTTAATAAAAAATTATGAGTAAATATCAGGATGTGCATTTACCTGCATATTTACCTGTATATAAATCTGCATGTACAGATACACGAACTGCTTTAAATACCTACAATAGAATTTTTAATTACCCTATAATGCACATGGAGGTGCGAAGAAAAATGAAAAGATTTATAAATGACACTAAAGGTTTCACCGGTCTTGAAGCAGCTATAGTCCTTACTGCCTTTGTGGTAGTTGCGGCAGTATTCTCGTACGTAGTACTGGGAGCTGGCTTCTTCACAACCGATACTGCAAAACAGGTAGTCCATACAGGCGTTGAACAGGCCACATCATCTGTGGTACTTAACGGCGATGTAGTTGCTGATGGTAATATTACAAGTTCTCCTAACGAGATAAATGAGATCATCTTTTATCTGCAGTTGTCTGCAGGCCGGACTCCAGTGGATATAAAAGACAACACTACTGTAATTTCTTATGAAGACAGTAATCAATATATAGCTAATATCTATCTTAACGGCGATCGTTCATTTATAGGAAATGATGATGGTGATACAATGCTTGATCCTCACGAAACTGCAAAGATCAGTCTGACAGTCTCTGATTATGATCTCGTCACAAATGAAGTTTTTACTATACAGGTAAAGCCTCCAGTAGGAGCTGTATTGCCAATAACCAGGACAATCCCAGGATCAATTGACAACAATATGGTATTGATCTAACAGGAGGAAATAAGGATGAAAAGATTCATAAATGACACTAAAGGTTTTACCGGTCTTGAAGCCGCAATAGTCCTCACTGCTTTTGTAGTAGTAGCCGCTGTATTCTCATATGTAGTACTTGGTGCGGGTTTCTTCACTACAGACACTGCAAAACAGGTTGTCCATACTGGAATGGAACAGGCCACATCTTCAGCGTCTGTAGTTGGTGATGTTATGGCAGCCGGCAACGGTACCAATGTTACCAATATTACTGTCACACTACAATTAACGGCTGGCAACAACCCTGTGGATATGGCCAAGAATAGAACAATAATATCCTATACAGCCATAGATAGACATGTGGATGATCTTTATGGTACTAATAGTACTGTAACATGGGTTATTAATGAGACCCATCTTGGTATATCTAGTACCGGCGACGACATGCTTGAGGTCAATGAGAAATTGCAGATAGAATTGGATATTTCATGGTTCGCTGCAGGTGAAGAATTGAATGCCAATGAAGAGTTCACACTTGAAGTTAGAACGCCACAAGGTGCAGTACTGCCTATCACAAGGGTAGTTCCGCCATCTGTAGAAACTATTATGAACTTGCATTAAAAAGGTAAGGATCTCAATATATTAAGATCCTTTTCTTCTTCCCAGAGGTAATCCAACTATGGCAACAGATACGGAACTTGTTGAACGTGTAGCTGTCCTTGAAAAAGATATCGATGTGACCAAGGGCACTATAAAGAAACTTGTTATGGATATTCGGGAATCCATGAACACTATGGAAAACCCGTTTTTTGCCCTACAGGAAGGAGTAAACGTAATACCACACAAAGTAGAAACAGAAGAAGTAAAAACCGATGAAGCAGAAACCGAAGAAGTAAAAAAAGAAGCACCTCAAGAAGCTGAAAAACCAGGTGTATCTACGGAGACTGAAATTGCCCCGGTCCATATAGATGAGACTGCTGCACCTGCGCCCGTAAATATACCTCCGGCAGTTCAAATGCCTGTAGATATCCACGAGTTCGCTCAAATACCAGAAGAAATAATACCTGAAAAACCTGATGAGCGGATCGACCTGCCAGTATTTATCAAATTGATCAAATGGACCGAACAGATGCATAGAAAACTTAATCACGAGCAATTCAAGGAAATGCTCGAGGCTTTTGAACTGGCCGGATACTTGCCGGAAAAAATAAAAAAACTGTTAACATCAATTTCAGTTTTTAATGAGGATATGTCTGTGCATAACGATGTAGTTATTGACCTGTATCGTTTGAATAAGATCCTTAATACTGAAGACAAAGAGATGGACTCTACTGTCCTTTCAATGATCTTGAATTCTGAGAATGATGAGAAAGAAGCATGGCTTAAGTTGATGGAACAAGATAAGTCAGATAAGTAGGATTTTTACGAAAACACATGAGACTATTGGAGCAAAACGATAATGAGTGAACATGTAATAAGCGTTGCATTACTGACCGTAGCTGGTATAACCTGTATTGCAGTTATGGTGCATTCGGTATATCCTTCCATAGTAGAAATGTCCACGTCATTTTCATCAAGCAACAAGTTAATAGAAGAACGAATGGAGACTAACATCCGGATAATCAACCAGAATAGTCAATCTGATATCATGTATGTCTGGGTCAAGAACATAGGACGAAACCGGATAGTCGATGGTCAAATACCATGGACAGATGTGTTCTTTGGTCCCGAAAATGAATTTGAGCGGGTCACTTACAACCAAACAGGATTAAATGCTCCATGTTGGAATTATACTATTGAAAATGATGATGGTAATGGTCACTGGAACGAGCACGAGACTATTAAGATAACAATAAACTGGGACCAGGCTATCTCATCAGGTGACTATTATATAAAGATCATCACATACAACGGCGTCTATGATCATGAACACTTTTCAATATAGGTGGATGAATAATGGGATTCGCTACAGTGGCTGCAACACTAGTTTCAATCACATTGATCTTAACTCTATTATATATCTCACTTATTTCCACATCCGAATTAACTGAAACTATTTCATGTTCTCTTAAAAAAATGAGTGATTCTGAGGAAGAACGGATGAAAACCATGATCAATATTGACTCTACTTCCGGGGCAGGACCTGTTCTGTATGTGGATGTAGCGAACACAGGACACACAACCATCAGGGATTTCCAAAAAATGGATGTGATTGTTACCAACACTACTAACCCGAGCGTCTACTGGATTAAATATAACGGTACCGGGGTTGGATGGAACAGCACAATCTTAACACCAGATGATATTAATCCGGGTTTACTTGACCCTGATGAGACAATGCGTATTACAATTAATATGGGCACTTATGATTTCCCTGACTGGGTAAAGGTCACAACACCAAACGGTGTGAGTAGTTCAAAATATGTTTAGGTGATAAGATATGTTCAAAACATCCGATGATGAAATAGACGAAACTGAAAATGAAGGAGAAGGAGGGAATAAAAAAGAAGATAAGCCCATAGATAAGTCCATCATCATTTCAACTGGTAACTCTGAGATAGACGACAAGATGGGAGGTGGAGTACCGCTGACTTCATTGAGCCTGATAGAAGGTGATAATGATACAGGTAAAAGCGTACTGACACAGCAGATGTTATGGGGTGGCCTGAACCAGGGTTATAAAATGACCATGTATACAACCGAGAATACTATGAAAAGTATGATCAAACAGATGGCGAGTTTGAGTCTACATATAGATGAATACTTTTTATTCGGACATGTTAAGATATTTCCTATAGAACTTGATAAAATAGAATCTTCATCCGGTAAAGTAAATATGCTGAATTTTATTTTAAATAATATGTCACACGAGAAAGCCGATGTTGTAGTGATAGATTCACTTACAGTGTTGATCACCCAATCTGACCAGAAAGAGATATATGGTTTTTTTAGCGGATGCAAACGGTTATGTGATGAGGGAAAAACCATCTTGATAACAGCACACCGCTATGCCTTTGATGAAGAGACGCTGGTACGTATCAGGTCTATCTGCGACGGGCACATAGAGTTGAGGATCAATGAGATGGGAGAGCGGATCATGAGGACAATGAGAGTGGCCAAGATGAGAGGTGCTCAGCGCAGTACAGGTAATATTGTTAACTTTGATATTGAGCCTGAATTCGGATTAAGGATAGTACCAATGTCAAGTGTTAGTGCATAATAATAAGGAATTGAATTAATATGGTAACAGCTGTAGATCTACCATTTATACCAACACCGGCAGAGTCACATTCATTAGAGGATCTAAAAGCATATGGTATCTACAGATTGTTATCAAAAGATGCAAAAAAGCATGTGACCAAGAAGCCACATGTGCTTGAATATGTCCATATGCTGCCTATCGATGAGATCGGTATGCCTAAATTTGTTAATAGGTTATCAGGAGATATCAAGAATCTAAAGAACCCAAACCTTATCTATTCGATCACTAATGATCTTTCTATACACATATATCCTGATGATCGAGATGTCAGGGATTATTACATTCCTATTGAGCCGGTATTATTTAGGGATATTGACCCTTTAATAGAAAAAGTAGAATATCAACTGGCGAAATTAGTTAAAGAAACGGATAAAGTTGAAGAGTCTGATGAAAAAAAGGAACTGCTTCTGGATGCTTTAGATAAGATATGTATCGTAGATAAGAGTCTGGATGAAGGTGGGGGTGAGGGTGATAGTGAAGAAGAGGAAGAAGAGGAAGATGAAGAGGAGGAGTGGGATGAAGAAGAGTGGGATGATGCGGATTTAGATGTTGAAGAGTGGGATGGTGAAGATTCGGATGACGAAGACTGGGATGATGAAGATTCGGATGATGAAGATTCGGATGATGAAGACGAAGATGATAATGCTAAAGTGAGTAATAAAAAACCACAGTTTTTTAACAAGATCAAAGCACTGTATGATACAAAAATTAATGGAAAAAAATCCTTTGATCTTGAAAATATCAAAGGATTACTTAAGAGTAGTAGCAGTAATGAAGTGGAACAGATAAGGGTCAGTGAAGCTGATTATAAGGCATTGAAATACCTGATGATCAGGGATAAAGTAGGAATGGGAGTACTGCAACCGTTTATTTCTGACCCGAACATAGAGGATATTTCATGCACAGGACTTGGTCCTATATTTATTGAACATAAGATATTTGAGAGTGTGAAGGCAACCATCGGGTTCAATGACCATGAAACGCTTGATAAGTTCGTACTTAACCTGGCAGAACGCTCAGGACGACCGGTATCATATGCACAGCCGGTTATGGATGCTGCCCTGCCTGACGGGTCCAGGATCAATATTGTATTTGGTAAGGAAATATCAAAACGTGGCAGTAATTTCACGATCAGGAAATTCAGTGATACACCTATTAGCATTTTGCAATTGATAGAATTCGGATCCCTTGATTATAGAATTGCAGCATACTTGTGGATCATGCTCAATGCAGGTCTGAATATTTTTGTTGCAGGTGAAACAGCAAGTGGAAAAACTACATTAATGAATGCGATAACAACCTTTTTGCCTGTGAATTCAAAGGTCGTCTCTATTGAGAACACACCAGAGGTGCAAATACCGCATAAGAACTGGATACGTGAGGTCAATAAAGAGGAATCAAAGATGGATACCGGTGAGGTTACTATGTTCGATCTTCTAAAAGCAGCCTTAAGGCAGCGTCCGAACGAGATCATTATAGGTGAGATACGCGGTGAAGAAGGTAAGATCGCTTTTCAGGCCATGCAGACCGGGCATCCTGTAATGTCAACATTTCACGCTGCGAGTGTACAAAAGCTCATTCGAAGGTTGACAGGAGACCCTATTAATATCCCTAAGGCTTATCTTGATAATTTAAATCTTGTTGTCATTCAGCATGCTGTACGTGGTCCTGACGGTAAGCTTAAAAGAAGAGTTGTCAGTGTGAATGAACTGGTAGGTTATGATCCTGTAAAGCAGGATTTCAATTTTGTTGAAACGTTTTCATGGGATCCGATCGAGGATCGTTTCATTTTTAATGCAGATAATAACAGCTATTTACTTGAATATGTGATCGCTCCGCAAAAGGGAATTCCCAGAAGCAATATTAAAGCAATTTACCAGGATGTTGAAAAAAGGGCTAAGATACTTGAGAGGATACACACATCAGGAACTGTTGATTTCTATGACCTGTTCACGATGATAACAAAGATCGAAAAGGAGAGGATCGTCTTGTGAGTAATCCCGATGAAGATGTTACCAAACAATCCGCATTTGAGACTTTCCCGAAGATCATTGAGTCAGTTAAAGAGAGGCTAAGAACCGAATACGATTTATTGTTTATGCTAACATATATGGCATCCATATCAACTGCTAACCTTTCAAGACAGCAGATATTCGAGTATACCGGTGAACGTGATGAGTATGTCACATCAAAATATATTAAAAAAGTAAATTTGATGGCACAGAACCTGAACTTCGAATACAGCAAAGCTTGCAAGATCATTGCGGAGCAGGTATCTAACCGGGATATGAGGGATTTTTTAGGAAGGTTCTCTAATGCTTTATCAAGTGGTGAGACTGAAAAAGAGTTCCTGGGAAGCGAACTTGATACAATGATCATTAAATACTCGAATAAATATGAACGCGATGTTGAGGCACTTAAGAAATGGATCGATGGTTATTCCGCACTACTGGTCTCAACGACGCTTGTTGTGATGATCGAGGTTATCTCTCTTGTTCTATACAATGTAGGAAATATACAATCCATGATCAAGATCACTACATGGCTTGTATTATTTGTAGGTGTTTTCGGAGTGTATATTCTATACCGTTCCGCACCACGTGAAGTGAAGACACATTCACTCAAAGATAAATCTCCTGAACAGGAAAAGATCAGATCATTTTACAGAATTCTTCTGCCTTTAATGTTCTTGTCAATTATGATATTTCCTCTTATCGGGATATCAACCGGGGTCTTACTTGTAGTGCTTTCAATATTAATGCTTCCTATAGGTGTATACGGGTATATCGATGATATGAATCTGGATAAAAGGGATGAGGATTTCACCACTTTTTGCAAGACGCTTGGTAATACAGCCGGATCATCAGGTACTACATTGAATATCGGACTTTCCAATATGCAGCAAGAATCTCTTGGTGTATTGAATAATCTTGTCAAACGTATGCATGCCAGGATGTCACTCGGACTGAATGACCGCATGTGCTGGATGAAATTCGCAGGCGAATCAGGTAGTGAGGTCATTCACAGGCTTTCTGCTATCTTCTATGATTCTGTAAGTTTCGGTGGTCGACCTGAAGTTCGTCCTGTCTTAGTATCACGCTGCAGCGAATGAAACGAAGAGGTATTTCCACCACATTTTCAGGTCTGATCATTCCACTCCATACTGTTATGATAGGTGTACTATTATTTATCGTAGGGATACTGGCGACATTTAATGAAATGGTAGAGGTGATGATGAGCTCAACCCTGGCACAGGATGCTATGTCTGAATCTATGCCTTCCAGCGGAGCTGGCCTTTTTAGTATACTGGGGACCGGCTCAATTGATGTTGTATTGTCTTTTGCAACAACTACTGTGCTTATTCTTACAATCGTAGATACCATGGCTATCAAGGTTACGGTTGGTGGTGCCAGTTATAAATTCTGTCAGTATGGTACAATATTGTTCATGATAAGCGGATTATCTTTGCTTTATATCCCAAAAGCAGTGAAAATGGTTTTTACTTTGCCAGGAGTTGGTTAGCCTGGAACCAATACATGTGATCATAGTCATGATGATAGCATTATTGATATTACGGGCCATAAAAAAACCACTTCATATTCCTGTGAGATCCAGGCAGACCGGTAATAAATCCACTGGTAAGGGAAAAAGGAATATTTCTTCTATATTTTCAGGTATAAAAGGCTCTTTTACTAAATTAAAAAGTACTCTTCCGGATCCAGGGAAGTTATTGAATAGAAAAAAGAATAAAAAAAATAAGGGTAAAGGATCCTCTGATGATATTCCTGAAGATGAACTGACATCTGAAATGGAATTACTTGAAGATCTAGCAGAAAATGCTGCTCCTGGTCCGGCAATGGATGATGATTCGGACTCGGATGATGATGATATATTCCTGGATGTAGGCGACGACGAACTTGAAGATGACATGGG
>JAIOQW010000130.1 GCA_021108405.1 Methanosarcinales archaeon | reverse complement strand
ATGTGAACGGTGTAAACTTACGGGTGGTACTTCAAATGATCTTGGTAGACCTAGTTATAGATATCATAATTCAGAGACCGTTACAATTCGTGTTGGTGAATCTTATGAAACCACAGATAAACACAGATGAACACAGATTTTCAGGCAGCGTATCCGTGTTTATCTGTGTTCATCTGCGGTTATTTTAATAGTACCAACATGTAATGTAACGGTCTCATAATTCAGAACAGATGAAGGATGTATGGCGTGAACGTCTTAAAGATGAAAAAGATGAATGCTAATAGCTATCATTAGACAGAGGTGGTTCGGGGGATGTGCCCCCGATATCTGAGACTGTATATACTCTTCAAACCACTTAATACAAGAATATGATATATGTTAAAAATATACAAAACAAACCGAAAGGTATAATAGTACGTTCATCTGTGGCTATCGTTTATTCCCTCTGATTTGAAGTGTATACGAAATATTCGGTAATTTTTCTTAGATTGAGAATTGGGGTGGATTTATAGAGAACTTTAGTAAAAATCTTATTGAAAATAATTAATTAATTCATAATATTTAACATGTGTTGGAGGTTTTGGGACAGCCTGTCTATGTTAATTTTACACATCCGCAATCACCTCACGCACTGCAAGCAAATTCAACCTCGACTGCGGTTTAATGATTCCTTTATCAGGATCAAGGAATAAAATATTATTTCTAACCAGATAATGCTTTGAAATTTCATCAATCGACCACATATCGATCTCTTCTTCATCCAGAAACATCTTCAGCGCACAAACGATGTTCTCATAACTGATATTGTAATGTTCCTTCTTCACAGTAATCTTATCTCCAAGTTCCTTGAGTGTTTTAAGATTTGTCTTCAGTTCACCTGCTCGCATTCTTAACAATCTTTCAATTTCACGACCTCGATCATCAGTACGAATCAACTCCAGTAAATACACAGGCTTTCCACCGCAGTATTTCCATGCCAACGCCTTTTCGTCATCCGTAAAACCGTGCCCCTCCAAAAAAGTGGCAGTTGTAGCCTCATCAAAATCATCCACTAGCTGATACCTACACCTTCCCTCAAGCATCGCCTCACTATATATGTTTTCGATAAAGAGCGAGTCGGATGTTGCCACGAACACATGCGCCAGATGCTTCTCCTTTGTCAGATCTATGAAAAAGTTAAATAGTTCATAAATAAGAAAACCATTCACTTTCACATCCCCGATCTTTTGTAATTCATCCAGAATCAACACTGGTTGCTTACCGGTTGCCTTCACCTCTTCGAAAAGTTTAATTATATAGGAGAATGCGTTCTTAGGCTTATTATCCTTAAACACGTAATCCAGGAACTCTTTATTTATCGGTATTCCCGCAACTTTTGTAACAGATGATACCAGCTCCGTAAGCGTCTCCTTCCCTTTTCTTTTTATCCCCTCGGATTCCATCTCCATCTCGAACAATGACTCGATGAAATCATCATAACTCACCAGGAGTTTAGTCCTTAAGTTTATGTAGAAGACAACATATTCCTCTGGTAGCTCTTCTATCACGTGGTTGATCAGTTCTGTCTTTCCGCTGTTTATCGGTCCGTAGATGAAGGTAATTAGAGTTGGTCGGGTGTCCAGTATAGCCTTTATCTCTTTTATCTCCTTTTCACGGTTGTGAAATTCTATGCTTCTCATATTCTTATCCTCACCCCAACAACCCACAATCACCTCAAGCACAACCGCCAGAGGCACCCCCGGTCTCATCCGTAATCTTAACCGGCGAGCATCTATCAGGTTCCTTTTCACGCTTTTTTAGGGATTCTCTTACTGATTCATCGGGTGATGTAAAATAGTAACTATGACCTATTTAATCTTTCCAAGAAACCCGGCCAAAATACCGTACTTTTTGAAGTGGATACCTTTACATTAATAAATATAAATGTCAAAAGCACATATTATTTATATTTTCCATAGTATATCAAGTATAACTTGATATATCGAAAATGTTCACTTCGTTCACATTTTCTAATCCTCCATTCCTCTGGAATGTCGGACGAAGATTCTACGAATCTTCTAATCCTCCATTCCTCTGGAATGTCGGTCAAGAAAATCCGACCGAAGGGAGGATTTTGTTCCTAACTCAATCACTATAGAATACAATAACACTCCGGTGCAGATCATTATGAATAAAAAATACGAACCTATCCACTTCTTTTTAAGATGGTGTAAAAAATGCGGTATTTGCATAGCCTTCTGCCCGAAACATGTACTTGAACGTAGGCCGGATGGATATCCCTATGCAGCTCGTCCTGATGACTGTATCCTGTGTGGTCTGTGTGATATCCACTGTCCGGATTATGCTATAACAGTAGCGAAAAAGGATGAATTCAGGGAGAAAAAAATAGTAAAGGAGGAAGATCATGAGAAAGCACAACCAGATACTCCTGCAGGGCAATGAAGCCAGTGCAATGGGTGCCATGGCTGCTGGTATGAGGTTCTTTGCAGGATATCCCATCACTCCCAGCACAGAGATCGCCGAGTATTTATCAATCCATCTGCCACAGGTATGTGGTACCTTCATCCAGATGGAGGATGAGATATCCAGTATGGCGGCTATAATCGGAGCATCCCTGGGAGGTGTTAAATCCATGACCGCAACCAGCGGCCCGGGTTTCTCATTAATGCAAGAGAACCTTGGATTTGCTTCCATGGCCGAGATCCCATGTGTGATAGTCAATGTAATGAGGGGGGGTCCAAGTACAGGCATGCCGACCCGGCCCGGGCAGGGAGATGTTATGCAGAGCCGTTGGGGTACTCACGGAGACCATCCTATTATTGTACTGTGTCCCAATTCAGTACTTGAATGCTATACCCTGACCATAGATGCTTTCAATCTGTCAGAAAAATATAGAAGCCCTGTGATAGTGCTTATGGATGGCATAATAGGGCATATGTGGGAGAATATTGTGGTACCGGAAAATATTGAGATCATTGAACGACTTGAACCTGAAGTACCTCCTGAATGGTACCGTCCGTATGAAGCACTACCTTGCGGGGACATAGTACGCCTTGCTCCATTCGGTGAAGGGTATAGGTTCCATGTTACTGGAATGGTGCATGATAAATCAGGCTTCCCGACATTGATCCATGAGGAGATAGAACAGTGCCTGAATAAACTTATTAGTAAGATCAAGAATAACCTGCATGATATTATTAGAATCGATGAATATCGGCTCGATGATGCTGATATCTGCATAGTAGCTTACGGCAGTGTTGCCAGATCAGCAAAAGAAGCTGTAGATATTGCAAGGGAAGAAGGATTTAAAGCAGGAATGCTAAGACCTATTACCATATGGCCATTTCCACGTTTTCATCTTGAGGATATTGCCCGAAAAGTAAAAATGATAATTGTTCCTGAGATGAACTATGGTCAGATATATGGCGAAATACTCAAATCCTGCCCTGGTAAAACGCTGCGTATCACCCGTGTGGATGGTGAGTTGATCACTCCCGACCAGATCATGGAAAAGATCGAAGAGGCGGTATTATGATCCGGACATCAGAAGCTATATATAAATATCTACGGCCTGATAAAAAATATCCACATGTATGGTGCCCTGGTTGTGGGATAGGTATTGTGACAGGAGCTCTTGTTAGGGCTATTGAAAGAACAGGACTGACAAAAGATGAGATCGCGTTGGTTAGCGGTATTGGCTGCTCAGGCAGGATCAGTACATACCTTGATTTCAATACACTTCATACGACCCATGGACGGGCACTGGCATTTGCCACCGGTCTTAAACTGGCAAAACCTTCACTTACTGTGATCGTAGTCATGGGAGATGGGGATGCAACAGCAATAGGCGGTAATCACCTGATACATTCATGTCGTCGTAATATCAATATCACCTCCCTGATCATTAATAATAACATCTATGGTATGACAGGAGGTCAGTACTCTCCTACAACTCCTATGAATCATATAGCAAGCACGGCCCAATACGGTAGTATAGAGAAAACTTTTGATATCTGTAAAATAGTAGAAGCCTGTGGTGCTTCTTTCGTAGCCAGGGGTACTGCGTATCATGCCAAAATGCTGGATGCACTTATTGAGCGGGCTATAAATAAGAAAGGCTTCAGCGTGGTAGAAGCCCTGTCACAGTGTCCTACACAGTATGGCAGACGCAATAAGCTTGGGGGTCCGGTAGAGATGTTGCAATGGTATAAAGATAATGCAATACCATATCCGGCATTCAAGAAACTGTCACCGGACGAGATTGGTGAGAAGTTCCCTATCGGTGTAATGACAGACCTGGATGAACCCGATTATCTTGAACGGTACAACCGGATCATTAAAGAAGCAGGAAGTGAGGGACAATGAACCGATATCATATCTGCCTCTCAGGGTCAGGAGGTCAGGGCCTTATATTAGCAGGTGTGCTGCTTGCAGATGCAGCAGTAAATGACGGCAAGAATGTAGCATTAACCAGTAGTTATAGTCCCGAGGCAAGAGGAGGTGCAAGCAGGTCGAACCTTGTGATCAGTAATGAACCCATCGATTATCCTATACCGGATAAAATGGATATAATACTCTCGTTAAATCAGGAATCATGCAGTAGATTTGCTCCTGAATTAAAGGATAATGGTATTTTAGTAATTGATTCGGACCTTGTTACTCACCATCCACCTATTAGGCATTACAGTGTTCCATTTACTAAAATGGCAGAAAAAGCAGGTGCTGTGGTTACAGCTAATGTAGTAGCCATAAGTACCATCACAGCTTTAAGCGGCATTGTCAAGCGTTCTTCTCTTGAAAAAGCACTGGAAAAGCGTATTAAAGAAAAACTATGGCCAATAAATGGAATAGCACTAAAGTTAGGGTTCAATTGTGGCAGAAAATTAAAAAAGAACAGGGATGAATATTTTACATATTAAAAAACAAAATCCTCGCTAACGCTAGGATTTATTTCAACCGATATATCTAAGATCTTCATCAGTCCCGACATCATGTTGCATTTGCATCTGTTCCATTTCTACGATCTTTGCAATGATCCTTTCCATATCCTTTGCACGATCTTCAAGTGCTTGTGTATTTATCTCCAGATCAAGTATTTTAGATAGCACACTTAATACAGCCTGGGCGCTTTTAGGGTCAACAAGATAACCGGAAGTAATACCCATAAGACAAGCAGCATCAATATCCACGAATTTGCTCATACCCAACAGCAGACCTGAAACTCCGACAATGCCACCTGCAGGTTCATTATCCCGAAACTCGATGCCATATCCTTTCATTTCCTCTACCATATCAGTGTTATTTACCGCACCCAATACAGTTCCACTTTCAGTCAACTGGCCAGTACCATAACCTCCCAGAGTATAAATGCGTTTAACACTATATTCCTGTGAAATATCCAGTATTATACCTGTGATCTCATAATGTCCTTCATTAGTTACGCATTGATGATCGCCTACTACGATCAATATATCTTCTTTTGTATCTGATTTGTATGCGTAAACTTCATTTTTTACCAGATCTGCAGTAAAATCATCATTAATAAGAACTTGGGGGGGGAAATGAGGAGAATAAATCTCAATGATCTTTTCTGCATTTAACTCTTCTACTAAATGTTCGGCAACAAGTTTGCCTACATGACCGACACCTGGGAGCCCTTCGATTAGAATAGGATCTCCCAGTTCAACCTTTTTAATTACTTTAACAATTGTTTCCTTCATGTATATCCTGCCCTTTTTGGGATTGAACCTTCATTAATCGCCTATATTTGCCATATCTATCTTCTAATGAGAATCGCGCAGGCCTGGGATTGATTGTACGATTGCCACATCCCGGGCAGTGATCATTCAATGTATAGATACTGCATGTGGCACATTTGCTAATATGTAGTCCCATGATCATCTCAAGCTTTTGCTTCGTTATGCCTGAAGAAGGTTCCTATACCTTTTGCTTTTTGAATCGTGTCTATTGCTGCATCAGCTGATGATTTGAGTACATGCTCAGCTATCTTGTAATCAGGAGCAATAACATGTATCCTATACCGCGGGGCACCCATATAACTGACATCTACTTTAACATCATCATCGGTCTTGATCTTAGCTGCAGCTTTTAAGGATTTGTTAATATGGTTTACTCCGTCAGGAAGTAGACAGGTCAAGTCTACATATCCTGTTATTTCCACATAAGGGATCTTGATATTCTCAGATCCTAGTTTGCAAATGGTTTGTGCATATTCTTTATCAATACCTACTTCAATGAGTGCATCCAGACCGCTCTGCATCCCTTCTTCAAATGCTTCATATACACTATCAAAAGCATCATAGATCAGATCAATAAGTTCATCGAGTTTTTCTGGCTCTATATTATTTATCTCTGCTACGTAATTGATCCATTTTTCAGCCTTTTGTTCGTTTTTCCATTCCTGGATCTTTTCCCTGCGTTGATGGTCATTTACATCTTTTAAGGAAAGATCGATATGGTGTTTGGAAGGCTCCACATTTAAGACCTTGCATACTATCTTTTGTCCCTCTCTAACGTGATCACGTATGTATTTAACCCAACCGGTCGCCACTTCGGAGATATGGATCAGTCCTTCTTTTTCACCATATTCGTCTAAAGTGGTAAAAGCACCAAAATCTTTAACCTGTTGTACTGAGCATACTACCAGTTCATCTAATTCGGGCCATCCTTTGCGTTCCATGTTCTCTCCTATTCAAGAACTTCCAGTATCTGGGTTTTAATGATAGCTTTACCACCGGTAGGTTCGGCAAGTGTGCTATTGCATACCTGACATGGTATTACACTACTGGCACTGCCAAAGATCACCTGTTCATTCTTACAATTACTACATTTAACTTTTAAAAATCTGCTTTTTGGTTCCTGCAGCATTTATTATTCACTCCTTCAATTCAAATTTCCCTGCTCTAAAACACTTCTTTTGATATGCCTTTTTGCAGATATTGCACCGGTATCGTAATGCTACCTTTTTGGTTGGTTTATCTCCACCAGGTACCTTAGAGAATTTGCCGGCATTACCTATCCCGGTCTGTCTATGTTTTTGTCTGGTGATCCGTGTCATCGATGATGCTTTTCCTTTCTTGACCCTTTCGACCGTATGTTCGGTATGGGTTTTGCAGAAAGGACAATATGTCCTAAATTTTTTTGGTATTTTCATATGCGTCTTATCCTGTACAAGTGCTTTTTACCTGTCCTGCCACCTTACGTTTGATAAGGGCTCTGGCATTGACTACTGGAAGAACAGCCAACTCCTGCGCATTTAGCGTATAGTTTCGCCCATCAGTTGCAATAAAGGTTGGAATATCCCTTAATATGCGCACAACAATGTATTCTTTATTTATATCCTTTTTGCCCTTTTCATCATGAATGATGGTCTTATCTTCAATTGAAGCAGTAGTCTGTTTAACATTCAATTCTTTTTTAGTGGATATCCTGAGCGTTTCATCTGCCAATTTATGAGCAGGAGCGTTATCAGGTTTGCTGTTAGGTTTGCTCTTAGGTTTGATTCCCGTATTCATCCCCAAAACAGATTCAATAGTGTTTTTCTTGCCAAGCAGGATAGCCTGTAAGACCTGAGTATATATATCTATTTCCTGAGGAGTCATATTCTCCATGTCATGGGCTGTATTGGTCGGGTCTTTTGAGAATGCCTTACCTGTAGCCATTTTGATGATCTTGCGGGTACGTTTTTTAAATATTTTATCAATAATTGATAAAGCGTTCTTAAGTTCATACTGGATCTGTATTGCTGCCTCTGAGTATTTACCGGATATTTTACTTTCTTCCTCTTCCATTTCTTTGATGTATGCATTCAATTCATCGTAGAATTGTGGAGGTATTTTTGAAAGTGTTGGTTTTTTATCTTCTTCTTCCTTAATGCGCACAATATCATCATATTTCACTTAAGAACCTCCATAAATTCTGCTGCACCTTTACACATCAAATATATGGCTGCATATTCCGGTAGTATATTCTTGCCTTCTTCCACTTCAAAACACTCATTCTTCAATTCTACTATACTGGCCCGGATCACATTTATCATTATCTTATTATCCCCGAACACTACAGCATCCACAAGAGGTTCAAAACCAGACAGTTCGTCTATTGTGAGCGGTATTACTTTTAAGCCTGTTTTTCCATGCAGGGATGATGCGACCCTTATCAATCGCTTGATATCGGCGCTCACCGGTTCATCTATATTGACTTTAATAGTGGGAATGATCTTATCCAAAGCATTCTCCCAGAATTCAACTGGTATGGAACTTAATGCACTGAAATTTCCGTTTTTCATCTGCTCCAACTGTGCCGGACTGTTAATAGTATCTATGATCTTTATGGCTTTTTTCTTTCCGATAGCTTTAAATTCCATTAATTTTTTTTCTGCATCCTCATCATCTACCTGTATCTGCAGGTATGTAATTAATTTTTTGTTTATTAACTTGCCCCACCCTCCCTGGGATTCGGATGGGAACACCAGTACTTTTGATCTTTTATTATCACCTTCAATAGTTTTTTTCTTGAAAATACGATTTTTTTTTAGTCCGGTGCCACTCACATAGTCGATTATCTCCCGGCGTTGGGCACTATCCAATTTGCGCACTTTTGGGTCACGGATATGAATATGATATCCACGTCCTCCTGAAAAGGCTATATATAGTTCATCTTCTTCAAATCCAAAATCATCAAGTAAAAAATCGATTAATCTCAATGTTTCCTTTTTCACTGACTTCAGCATATCCTTATATGAATCAGGTACATTGGGCAAATGATCTGCATCAAGATCAAATATGAGATCCGCCCCAAGCCATGATTTTTCTTTCATGGTACTGGCAGAAGGATGTTCATAATAAGCCGTTGAATGGTAAACATGTGCCGGTGCCATGTATTGTATATATTCATGCATCTCTTGATCGTTGTAAAAAGCCTTATGCCGGTACATACCAGAGCCTGGATCAAACATTAAAAAGCCCCATTCCCGCTGGTTTAATTGTGGTGGGGACTGAGGAGGGTGTTGTTTATAATGCTCCTGAAATTTTCTTTTTAGGAATAAGACTGTAGTGGAATTCATTCTTTGGTATTTTTGATTTGATTGTATGAATAATTTGGTATTGTATCTCTGGGAACTGCACCATCAGGTATGAAAGACAATCATAAAATAGGAAAAAACTAGATAAAGCAACCCGGAACTTAAATAATAATATTGTTCGCACTCACTAAAACTCAATAAAAATAGGAATCTGCAAATGGAACCAATATCTATACTAGCATTGGAGAAAACACCAGGGATCGGATCAAAAACGATAGAGAAAATCCTTTCTATAACCCCCACATTAGAACTAAGCGGTCCTTCTGACATAATTGATATACTAAAAAAAACTAGAACAAAGTTCAAGAGAATACCTATACCCAATATCGAAGATGCAACAATTGGCTGGAATAATGCTCATGAGATATGGAAACTTTCACAACAGCATGATATCCGGATAATTTCCATAAATGACCCGGATTATCCTGAAACTCTATTACGAATTTCTGATCCACCTGTATTATTACATATATTAGGAAACATAGATGCCATAAAGAGAGATTGTATCGCAATCGTCGGATCAAGGGATCCGACAGAATATGGCATCATCGCAGCAAAAAAACTTGGCACACTTTTTGCAGAACAGGGGTATACTGTAGTTAGTGGTTTGGCAAATGGCATTGATACAGCAGCACATCAGGGAGCATTGGAAGTCAATGGTATGACTATAGCTGTTCTGGCTCATGGGCTGGATACCATTTACCCTGGTAAAAATAAAAGACTTGCAGACGAGATATGTAAAAACAGGGGTGCACTTATTTCGGAATACTCATGGGGTACAAAGATCAATCATAGTTATTTCGCAGCCCGTGATCGAATTCAAAGCGGCCTGTCACCTGGAGTGTTTGTTGTTGAAACTGGTATAAAAGGCGGGACATGGCACACAGTAAAATTTTGCGAAGAGCAAAAACGTGCACTTATTGTTCTAAAACATCCACCGGATCTAATCTGGCATCCAAAAACATATGGCAACACTCAATTAATTTCTGATAAACGAGCTGATATAGTCTTTAAAAACGATGATGATGTAGATATAATAAAAAACAAAATGAATCTAATCAGGGAAGAATTATTGGTAAATCGGGATAAAAGTAAAATTAGCAACACAAGCCCATTTCAAATGACATTGGATTAAGAGTATTAGGGACCTCTTGAAAATTGAATCGGATTTACAGGATGTCAATATTGTAGTGTATCCTGTCAAGAGGTTTAGTATAGTAGATTGTTCACTCGCTTCCTATCTCCAACCCGCGGTTAAACATGTATTTATAAACAGGGATAGATTTAATATAATCTGTCACTATATACAAGGCATGGACAAAGAAACAATTAAAAGACTTATAATTTTAGCTCAAGAGCGTGATGTAAAGTTTGTGCAAAGAGATACACAAATTTTCTTTTCAGGTAAGATCAACACCATTATTGGTTCGCGAAGAGCCGGAAAAACAAGTATGAATGCGATTTTTTAGTAACAAAAGGCGAAGAGGTCAAAGAAGCCATACAGGTTTGCTATGAACTGACAGATAAAAATAAAGACAGGGAGATCAATGGTCTGATTGAGACTATGGATGAGTTCAAACTAAACGATGGCTTGATAATAACAGGTGACTTTGAAGGAGAAGAGACCAGGGGTGACAAGAAAATAGTGTATAAGCCGTTATGGAAATGGTTGCTGAAGTGATGTAGAATAGGAGTCTGCAAAATGGAACCAATATCTTCCGGTGGACCGAATTAATTATATCTTTCCTGCACCTTAAGAACAATAACATGCCGCATATAATGGAGATCCTCGGAAAGACACGGGTAGTGGTCAAAAACGGTAAGGTAGTAGAAGTAGGACAGCCACAGTTACACTGGTGTCCTCTCTGGAACAAGGTAAGCGGTCTAAAACATATCACCAGAGAAACAGTAAGAGAGAATATGCAAAAGCGAATTGATGAAATCGGTATGTTCACATCCATGCGGCGTTTTGATCCGGGAGTGTTTGCAAATTTCGGGATTTCCGAGATATTGATGAGCGCCCTGCACAGAGGTCTTATTGATTCCACAGTCACTGTATGTGATGGTGCCGGAACAGTTGTAACATCTAACCCTGTACTGGTCCAGGGAATGAGTGCACAAATATCAGGTCTGATTGAAACAGAGCCTATACCCGGGATCATCTCATCCATTACAAAGAGAGATGGTTATGTACTTGATCCTTACACAGCCAGGATCGATCAGTCTGCCGGACTGGAACTGGCTGTTGCACATGGTCATAAACGGATTGCCGTATCAGTAGTGGATCTTAATTCTGCCTCAGCAGTACACAAACTGGGAAAAGAGCTTGGTGTGGATGTAATATTAATGGCTGCTCACCTGAGTGGAACATGTAAAGAAGATATTGAAGCACTCATAGAACTGGTGGATATAATCACCGGTTGTGCCTCAGGCAATATAAGAACAATGGTTAAACCACTTATTCAGGTAGGTACTGCTATACCTCTTTTCGGACTTACACCTTCAGGAAAAGAACTTCTTATTGAAAGAACAAAGGAGATCCAGACACCTATTTTAATAAGCACCACGGACCTACCTGTTCTGCCTGATGACAAACAGCCTGAACCTTTAATTAATTGAAAAAAAAGGTTTATTCTTTTCAACCGGGATTTTATTTCCATGATGGAATTCATACTTTGCCTTCTGGATGTCATTTAATTTTCTTAGTTTCTCCGGATCTATGAAAGTCATAGTTACTTTCATTTAACTAACCCCCTTATGATTTGTCCCCTCCAAAGGAAAAAGCAATACTTTTACACAGATAAAGAAAATCTTATATTTCCAATCTTATTGTAATAAATATTATATTTCCCAATGCATTGAAAAAAAATTGGTTTGTTAGACGAAATACCTTTTGTATACCAAACCTGATAATTAATTTATTATCATTATAATTTAAGATCATTAAATATTTATATGGTTAAAGAAATGTAAATATTAATGTCCTGGCACAGCATAGACGCGATCGATGGTGCAATCCAGAGAACAAAACATGCATTGATAGAGCCTTTTGATTTCTGGAAGTGGTTAAAACTCGGGATTATAACATTCCTTATTGGCAGTGGAGGTGGGGGAGGTTATAATTCTGGCAATAAAATTAATAACTTCGGAGGAGAAGATAATCCTTTTTCATCATCGGATAGTGTAATAGAATCAATCAGTCAGTTCTGGAACCAGTATATAATATTTATTCTCATCATTGTAGGTCTGATTATATGTATAATATTGTTGTTCAGTTATATTTCCAGCCTGATGGAATTTGTCTTTGTTGAGTCACTTGTCACAAATGTAGTGTCGTTTTGGGCATATTCCAGAAAATACCTGGGTTTGGGCTTTAACCTGTTTGTAATTCGATTAATATTAGGACTGTCTTTCATCTTACTGTTTATTGTTACAATGCTCCCTATACTAATTCCTGTATTTAATACACTTAATGTACATGGAACAATAGATCCCAAACTGATCTTATTAGGATTATTATGGTTTATGCCAGTTTTATTCGTTTTAATTATTGCCAGTGGAATAATAGGTTCGTTTATCAACCTCTCCATACCGCTTGCAATGTACCGGAATACAGGTATTATCACTGCTTTTTCAAACATCTTTAATGCTTTTAAATCTGACTGGAAACAAATAGTTGTCTACTGGATACTCAGGTTCTTCCTCAGTCTTTTAATAAGCTTTGTTATGCTCATTATTGGACTGATCTTTATACTTGTTATACTTATTGCAGCTTTTACACTTGGTTTAATCCTATATTTTATCCTCTCAGTATTTGGTCAAGGGACTGGAGATGCTTTATTCTGGATGGTCATGATACTGTTTATAGTGATAGTAATGGCAATAGCATTGGTGATCTCCATATTCTTATCTGTACCAGCATATGTATTTAGAAAGTATTATATGCTCACATTTCTTGAAAAGTGGTATCCTAATGTTGAAATACCCTTTTCTATTGATGTATCTGGGAATTACTGAAAATAATTGGTATAATCCTATAGCTTTCGTGAGACATTAACAGATGTTCTTCATCCTCATTTGAAAAATTCATGGGAAAATCATATGGATTAGGGTATTCAATGATCGTGGAATTCCCTGGAAAAATAAATAGCGAGTTCATGACATTACTTGTTTCATCTGAATGGTCAAGTCCCCATATATGTCCCATTTCATGTAGCAAGACAGATGTTTCCATATTATTGGTCATTGTAGCTTCTTTGAATATTATTATAGAATCAGCAGCACATGTCAATCCTATTGAATATGTGAGAGAATCATCTATTTCCTGTTGAGTGGTCAAAAAGTCAGTTTCAGAATACCATTCAAAATCCAGATACATAATATAGACTGTGATGTTACCGAATAACCAACCTGTGTGATAATCTCTATGTGCTTCTTGGATCTCATCAATAGTTTGGAATAATTCATCTCCGATAATCGTATCAGGCACTTCAGATATTTCAATTTCTTCGTTTGTGTAGATAACTACCTTCTTATTAGAATATTGCTCTATTTGCTGCTGCAATGTAGCAAGGGAACGTGGATCCGGACTCATACCTTCCATGCAGTCTACTTCTACTATAATCGTATCATACGGGGAATATCTTGATAGATATAGGGTGTCATAAGCTCCAGGTATATAGATTGCACCGTGATGTATACATGTGGGTAATAATATCAATATTATTGAAAAAGATAAACTAAATACCAGTGTAAAAAAATAAATTAATATCGTTTTTAAAATCGTTGTTCCCATAGGATATCACTTTTTTTTTGGTCCGACAACGTCAGATATCGGGGATGGTATCCAGGCTAAATTGACTGGTATGACCACATGTGTGAAGTTGTTTTATTGCTGGCAATAATTCAAGATATATTATCTGCGGATTTATATTATTGGTTTTATATAAAACTTATAGTATATAATATTATGGGTGAGTGATCTGCCACAGTATCATTTTACATTTATTTTTCAGACACAGATTTATAAAACTACTTTCTATTTCTCCGGACTATGGTGAAAGCCAGAATTGAGAATAAATATGATAGCATAGAAGGATATTACTTTTTTCCCTAACAAAATTAGGGTATATTATTTATTTACCTAATGACCATTAGTAATCGTATGTGGGAGCTACCAAACCGCACAGTGGAATTAGTTATGAAAATAACAGGTACGGTATTTCTCATAATAGGTGGAGTGGGGATAATTCTGCCATTATTGCCAACTACTCCGTTTCTCCTGCTCGCTTTAACATGCTATGCTAAAAGTTCAAAGAGATTATATAACTGGCTTCTCTACAATAAGTGGTTTGGAGAATATATTAAAAATTGGCATGAGGGAAGGGGGATCCCTGTTAAGACAAAGATACTGACGATTGCGTTATTATTTTTAACGATGGGATATTCAGTTGCTTTTGTGGTTCCATCCTTTATTGGAAAGGCATTTTTTATAGTATATCAAGTATAACTTGATATACTCAAGAAAATCCGACCAGAGGGAGGATTTTGTTCTTATGATTGCGATATGTGTGAGCATACACATTCTTTCCTTCCCTACATCGAAACCAAATATTGGGTGAAGATGCGGTTTTTCCCAACAAACCTACATTTTGTAGGGCAATTTAATTATTTACCTAACAGCCTACTATATGTTAAAGAAAAGGAGGTGTACAATCGTGGATTGTAAATGCAACGGAAAATGCGTTCATTGTAAGTGCAAAGAACGTGCCTTAAACGAAGATGATGATGATGACGAGTAAATCTAAAAAACAGAGACCGTTACATTATATGTTGGTATGATTTATTCTTTGAATATTTTCCAAGTAATAATATGAAATATCTATTGCAATTAGTGCTAAAAATCGCAAAGCTACAGTTCGTGAGATTTGCCTTCATGCTTCGATCAGAATAGTTGCCATGTAGAACTAATCATGGTAAATTTTAATCACCAACACGAATTGTAACGGTCTCTGAAAAGAAAAGGTTTTATCAAGAGTTGAGGGATAAAGGTATAATGTAAGAGAGAGTCCCATCATCACAATGAAGAAAGATTTAACAAATTTTGATATTAGTTGATACCTAATTTTTTCTTTTCTTTTTTTCTTTAGATACTGATGATTCACCATATGCAGTTTCGACAGCATGTTTGCTTATCTCATCATAATACTTCCCCATCATATTATTAAAATCTCTTCTATTATCCCAGAATTGGGGCGGACCGAGACGTTTTATAATTGCGGCTGATACATCAGGAGGAGATATATCCACACAAAATGATTCAGGTTCGCTATCAGTCCAGAAATTTTCTACAGATAGCTTATATGCATCATTTTCATTCTCTTTTTTTTCAGGCGCATGCACCTGGGTATCAGGTATGTCAGCTTCACTGAGCGTTCTTCTTTTACGAAGCGAACCCGTGATCTCTTTCTGGGTCCGGCCCCTTAACGTAAAAAGCATGAATGGGTCACGGTCAAACTCTTCAGCTAAAATATAATAAACCGCTGCAATATGTTTACATGGATTTGCACTATCAGGACATGAACAATTTGTCCTGATATCTCTTGATGAGGTAGGAAACAGTGATACACCGGCTGCATTAAATGATTCTTCAATATCCTGAGGCATTTCACCTGCAAGCAGTTTTGCTGCAAATACCGCCTTTTTTGACATCTCTTTGATCACACTATCCCATTCGTCTTCTGAAAATGGTGTTATTTCTATAGTTACTGAATACGGCTTCTTAACAGAACCCTGTGTCTTTGCTTTGACCTTTCCCGGAAATAGAGTATATTCAAGTACCTGCCCTTTCCTGGCATATCTTCTGCCCCTTTCAAGACGGTTCGTCCATCCGAATGATTCCAGGATATATACCCAGCGCTTTGACCACCAGGTATCTCCTATTTTTCCCCTCTTACTTTTAGCTTTAATACCTCCCTTTACTTCAATTGGAGTTGAAGGAGTATAACCACCCCAGAAGTAATCCCGTCTACTCATATACTACTACCTCCCGCCTCAGGACAAATAAATCTTTCAACTGTTCGTTTGTCATCTCAGTCAGCCAGCCTTCTCCTGTACCTATGATGTTATCTGCAAGTGCTTTTTTGCTCTCTATTATTTCATCGATCCTCTCCTCAAGAGTTCCGTCACAGATGAATTTATGCACCTGTACATTTTTGGTCTGACCGATACGAAATGCACGATCAGTTGCCTGGTTCTCAACCGCAGGATTCCACCAGCGGTCAAAATGAAATACATGAGAGGCACGGGTAAGGTTAAGACCAATTCCACCCGCTTTGAGTGAAAGGATAAATATAGCAGGACCGTTCTCACTGGAAAAATGATCGATCATCTTTTCCCTGAGCTTTTGAGGTACACCGCCATACAGGAAAGGCACTTCCTGACCAAATACCTGCTGAAGATGCAATTTCAACATCTTACCCATCTCTGCGAACTGGGTAAATATCAATGCAGCATCTCCTTCTGCGATCACTTCTTCCAGCATCTGTGTGATACGGTTCAACTTACCTGAGCGTCCGGGAAGCTTTGAGCCGTCACCAAGGAATAAGGCCGGATGGTTGCATGCTTGCTTTAGCCTCAGTAATGTTAAAAGGACCAGTCCTTTTCTCTCGATATCCGATGTCTCCTGGATCTTTCGCAGCATATCCTTAACAATAGCCTCATATAGTGTGGCCTGCTCCTTAGTAAGGTTGCAGTGTTCTTTTATCTCTATTTTCTCGGGGAGGTCCTTGATTACAAGAGGATCTGTCTTTAAGCGGCGGAGAATGAAAGGTTGGATTAAATTCTTAAGCCGTTCACCTGTTTCTTTATCATTATACCGCTCAACAGGAAGTGCAAAATTTCTACGAAAACCCTCTGCCGAGCCGAGATAACCGGTGTTAAGGAACTCCATGATAGACCACAGGTCCGATAGTCTGTTCTCTACAGGTGTTCCTGTCATAGCTATACGATAATCCGCATTGAGCTTTCGGACTGCTTGTGATTGTTTTGTAAGCCTGTTCTTGATATTCTGGGCTTCATCAAGCACAGCCCCGTTCCATTCCACCTGCGTAAATATGTCCTGGTCTCTATAAACAAGAGCATATGTACTTATCACAAGATCGTAGTGTGAAACTTCAGCAAGGAACTCTTCGTTTTTCCTGCGATTAGTCCCGTGATGCACCAGGACATGAAGAGACGGTGCAAACCGCATCGCTTCCTGGCGCCAGTTACCAACTACTGATGTGGGACATATCAACAATGTTGGCTTATCAATCCCGTCTTCTTTATCTTTTAATAATAGAGCAAGCATCTGTATAGTCTTTCCCAATCCCATATCATCTGCAAGACATGCTCCAAGCCCGTAATTTCGTAGAAATGTCATCCAGGAGAAACCTGTGATCTGGTACGGACGCAGTTCTCCTTTAAAGCTATCAGGTTGCGGCAGTGTTGAGATCGGATCTTTGCCTGATAATTTACCAAAAAGCTCAGAAATCCATCCGGATGCTGAAAATCCATTTACCGAAAGAGGCAGTTCCGGGTCTTCAAGAGTTGCATCCAATCTCAAAGCCCGGGAAAGCTTCATTTCTCCTGAGTTTGTTGTCTTGAAGAACTTTATAGCAGCTTCGATCTCTTCTTTTTTCAGCTCGACCCACTGCCCACGAAGTCGTATCAGCGGTTCTTTCAGATTTGCAAGGTTCTCAAATTCTTCCTCACTTATCATTTCATCTCCAAGTGCAAGGTGCCAGTTATAATCAATGATCGAGTCAAATCCAAATAGTCCTTTACTGTCCTCGTATTCGCGCTTTGGTTTCAATTGTAATTTCAGACCCAACCGTGAGCCTGTGACTCCTTTATTCCACCAGGGGGGAACAAGAACACTGAATCCGCTTTCAGTAAGTAAGGGTGCGCCCTCTCTTAAGAAAGTATATGCCTGTTGGGTTGTTAATTGTGCGGTCTCGGGTCTTGCAAAGTGAAGGCTGTCTTCGATAGGTGGGTATAATTTTGAGGCTTTTCCAAGATCAGCAAGCAGTTTTTCTTGAGGATTGTCGAATTTGCGGTTTAAGAACTCAAGTGTGTCATCCGATTCGGTCCATACTTTTTGTGCAGGCACAAGCAGGCTCGGGTCATCAGATGCCTGCAGAAAATATTGCAGGTTCCACATATCCGGACCTGTGTTGTCATCGTGTGGGGGTTCAAGACGGAAGCATGTCCTGAATTCGGATTGTTCGATCTCTATTACAGGAGCTTTCCATGACGTAATCTCTTTAGAAAGTCGATCTAATCCGGAACCTGCAGCTATAATAGGTTCTCCGGTAGTAAGTGAATTCAGCCAGGCATTTGATAATCCTTTTCTTTTTGAGCGTATCTCTGAGATCGGGATCCATTTTTTAATACAACTGTCCACTGCAGCATTGAGAAAATCAGATAAAAATGCTTCCTGGGAATCCTGGATCCTGTTCTCTATGACCGCCATACATATGGGCGGCATTGAGTATGCAAGCATTGACATGCGTGTTATATCATCTGCTTCGCTCAATATATATTGCCATCTGGCAAAGGTTTGGTTCTTATTATCCTCTGAGACCACCATGCCAGGGATAAAGCGCTGTTTGGAGAGCAGTTCCATTACAAATTTGGATACTTTACTGAAGAAAAGAATATCTGATCCTACAGTAGCGCCGTTAGTACCTGCCCAGGCTCCTGAGAGCGAGGTTAATAGAGATACACAATCTTCGGGTCTGATACTTAATCCCTTAACTGTCCATGGAAATAATGCTATTGTTTCTTCATCATTCTCTATATCCTCATCCCGTATCAGATCAGGAGATGCCTGGGGATATCGTAAGAAAGAGGGTAGTAGAAGTACTGTATTATCCTGGTGTGTTTCCATGCTGATGGAGTGACCTGATTCATCATCCTGATTAAAAGAAGTTACTACTTTATGAAGATAATCAATATCAACTTGAAACGGATGAATGCGAGCTTTAGTAAGTGAAAGTTTAGGGGGGCGCCCCCTTTGTTTGATTGGAGGAGAGGATGACTCACCCCATATGAAAAATTCACCGTTATCAGTGATGGTTTGCGATGGTTTCCATGTTCCGTGTAAAACAATCATTATCTGTAGAAATCAATTTACCTTTTACAAGATAAAATTATCTTTTTTGTTTTAGTATATAATCTGTAAGATAATATACTCAAGAAAATCCGACCGAAGGGAGGATTTTGTTCTAGTATATCAAGTATTTTCTTCCCCTACTTTTTAAAAAGGATACTCAAACTACAGTTTTTCATATCTGTAACACCATTCCACACAATATTTAATATTTATAAAACTATCTGAGGCATGATATAGCATTTTTTATGGATTCACCCGTCTTCACCGATGATATTATATATTAGGCCGAAATAATATCTTCTTAACAAAGAAATGGCGGTATATTATGACATACGTGAAAAACAGTGATCAATTCTTAATAGACTATAGTTCACAATTATATCAAGAGTTTATTCCAAATATATATGATACTACAAGTTACTATACAGGGTCAGTAATCAAAGAAATTGTAGATATTTATTCTCTTATCATCAAATCTGATAATATACAAGACCGCCGGGATCATTCTACATTTCTTACTTCAGCTTTTCAAAGGCTGGATAATCTGATTGCACAACAAATAGACGATAGATATATAGATGAGGTTCTTCATAATACTGAACTGGGACTGGCATTTGGTGTAATTACCAGGTATAGAAGCCAGTATTATGCAATGATAGAGAATGAACAGGCACATTCTATATTGGAAAGTCAGCATCCATGGGATGTTCTTGAAAATGTTTCATATTTTTCAAATTATCTTCAACTTGCTCAGGTAGAATATGAGGGAGCCGGTTTAAAACCTGGTGATCGTGTTGTATTTCTCGGAAGTGGTCCAATGCCTTTAACACTCATAGTCCTCTGCCATCAATACGGGCTTAAGGGAATCGGGATAGAACAAGACCCCAAAAGAGTTAATCTCTCAAGAAAAGTATTATCAAAATTAGGACTTTCGGACCAGATCAAGATAATTGAAGGAAATCACCAATTACTTCCCTTAAAAGAAAAGTGTGAGCTTATTATGGTAGCAGCCCAGGCCGAACCTAAGAAAATCATCTTTGATCATATGGCAAAAGTATTCCCTTCAGGGACAGTTATATCATATAGAATATATGAGAAGGGACTCAGGAGATTACTGGATACTTTCTCACAATATGAATTATCAGATGTCTTTGAAGAATATTTAAGGGTACCACCTAAGCCGCCTGTTAATAATACTGTTGTGTTTTTATCAGTAAATAAAAGCTAACTGGCAATAATACTAAGAGACTTTTTTTTTTCGTGATTGAATTAGGAAACAACAAGAATAAGACATCATTAGTTTTAAAAGATCTAGCTTGAGTGATGATATCAGTTATTAAACACCAAGTATTGTATCTGTATGATGTTTAGTACAGTTAGGATTTATGCATATCCGATAGGTGGTTGGAACTATTATATTTCCATAGTCTGTGCTCTCTGTGACCTCTGTAGCATTCATATAAAGTTCCAAATTACACTTGCGGAGTAGTATAATAACGATTTTATAGAAATATGTTTTTGAGAATAATTATTTATATTGTAAAAGAAAATTGCATTTAATAGCATATAAACTTATATTGGCCATT
>JAIOQW010000162.1 GCA_021108405.1 Methanosarcinales archaeon | reverse complement strand
TGAAAGGATGTTTCGTTCAGCAATGGGTAAATTATTATTTGTGAGTTGCCTTAAGTCTTGCCTTAACTACGAACTGATTCGCAGTTATCAAATGATAGATCTACAAATTTTACGTTATATGTCTGGAACAAATAATCAAGTTTTACCTCTTGAAGGAGAATAGTATTTATCATCTCAGCATGTAAGGTAAGGCAAAATGCCTAAAATCAGGATAGACAGAATTGAAATCGTCTTTAGATTCATATTAATTACCTCTGTTTTATCCTATTCAGTTGCTTCCTCAGTTGCATCTTCGTCTGTATATATAGGCACAGCCCATTCACCGGTTATACTTTCGCCATCTTCCGGATTAGCAGTGTAGGTACCATATCCATAAAGTATCGCGCTGCCAGTCCCCTCGGCAAATAGTTCGAGACCTTCGCCTTTGATCACTACAGTAATACTGCTTCCGCTGATCTGTGCACTTCCATCTGTTCCATTATAAATAACTGTATCATGACCTATTTCCTTTTTAGTGCCATATCCTGTCACATTGATCTGAGCATCGGCTGCGAAATCGGTAATGGTCAATACACCACTATCAGTACTAAGATCAATAGTCAGATCACCTGATAAAGCGGCTCTGCCATCTCCATCAGCTTCCACACTTCCGGTCCCACATAAGTTCACTACACCCGGTCTGTGCTCCTTAAGTTCAGTAAAGATCATGCGCAATATGGAATTTGCTTCTCTTAATGAATGATGTTCCTGATTCATATACTTAATAGTATCTCTAAGAAATCCCCTTGCAGCTTTGGGGTCTGATAATTCTCCATTATTATAGAACCCATCATGGTTCTCGAATCTATTAGTTATCCTGTTACGATTCACATTTGTCTTATTTAGGGCATCATTATAATCATCCAGAAGATCCTTGAGTTTATCAGTATCCTCACCTGCAACATCAACATCCTGTAGATCCTCCGCGACACGAAGATACAAATATACAAAAAATTTATTAACCTTTCAATGGTTATATAAATCATGAAAGAAAAGATAATAATTTCATTAATGTTCGTATTATTGATATTTCCATTTGTTAATGCAGATGTTATTCCAGAAAATTCTCACTCATTATCAAAATGCATAAAGATAGTAAATCTTGATGAATTTCCTGATGTTTATTTAATTGGTTACATAACAGGCCCTATGGTCGAAGGACATGAAACTTATATCGTTGAAAAAGATAAATGTCTTACAATGGGTTATAAATTCAATGAGCTTACAATAATAGCTGCTAATAAAACTTACATTGATTCTGCTGGAATAACTAATTTAAAAGTAAAGAAAGTTAAAATTCCCGGAGAGTATCCAAATTGTTATACTGAAGAACTATCTGACGAAAATGTTTTGATGTCTGATGTTAAAATACATCCTTATGGCGGTTATGTTGATGAAGACAACCCTCTTATTAAAGAAGAAATCGAATATTCTATTGCAGGATTTGCGGATAACAAATTAATCCTATATAAATCCAAACAAACATCAGAATATAATGACGGAACTCTAAAAAAGACAGAAATATTTGAAAAACCAAATATAAAAAATCTTAATTTAACTATTCAAAATAATGTTTCTCCTGAACCTCAAATAGAACCTACTCCTGTTCCAGAAAAACATGGATTTTGGAGCAAAGTAGTTTGCTTCGTTAAGGGATTATTTGACTGATTGATATTTTTACAATCACTCACTACTCAACGCCTCCACCGGATCAAGAGTTGAAGCACGTCTTGCAGGGATTATCCCACCCAAAAGGTTTAAAATAAAAGTAAATAGGACGATCACGACTGCATCCCGGATTCTCACAATAAATGGAAAAGCACTCTCACCACCAAAAGAACCCTCTCCCATATCCATAGTAATAGATCCTATCTGCAGGCATATAAGTATCCCGACAGCTACCCCCAACACAGGACCAATAAATCCCATAATACCACTCTCCAGTAAAAAAATTACTGAAATACTTCTTCTGGACGCACCCATTGCCATGAGCATACCTATCTCTTTGGTTTTCCCCATAACCATCATGAATATTGTGCTCACCATACTAAAGGATGCAATTATAATGATCAAACCCATGAGTATTATATTACTGATACTTTTCAGTTTTGATAATTGTAATATCTCAGGATTTGTCTCCATCCAGCTGGATGCCACAACCCCTGGATTATTGATACTATCTGACACTAAGTGTGCTGTATCAGGATCATCTACCCTGATCAAAATACTATTTACTACGCTGGATACATCAAAGAAATCCCGGGCAGTTGAGAGGGAAGTAAAAGCAAGACTCTCATCCTGGGGTGTGCCACTATCATATATACCCACAACCTTAAGAGTAGCGGGATATGCTTGGGGAAATGAAGCATCGATCAGATCATCTATTTTCACATCAAGTTTATCGGCTAATGCATCACCTAGTACAACACTATTATGGCTCATCTCCAGGTCCCTGAAGCTCCCATGAGTGATGTACCCATTAATACCCAGCACAGAATCATGATCATCAACATGGATACCCTGCATGATAACATTCCTGGAATGGCTCTTATATTCAAAGGTTGCCTGTCCGAAAAGGACAGGAGATACTCCTATAACTCCATCGATATTCTTTATATCCTCTACAAAGCTGTTATATAAATAAATATGATCCTCATCCGGTCCGGGTTTGATAATTACGTGAGGTATTTTATCCACAATTGAAGTATATAGCACTTGGTTCAAACCCACAATACTGGCCTGGGAAACCATAAGTATCATTACGGCAAGTCCAATACCTATCACAGACAGAACAGTCTGTCTGCGGCGTGATGTTAAATGCCTTATTGCAATGAATAATTCATACATAACAAAATCCTCCCTCCGGTCGGATTTTCTTATAGTATACCAGGTTATACTTGACATACTATAAGAAAACTTTTCAATCGTTAAACATTATTCGACTTTAGAATTCTCCACGATCTTTCCATCCACCAATCGGATGATGCGGTCGGTTTTTTCTGCCATACGTTCATCATGTGTAACGAGTATGAATGTCTGGTCATGCTCTTTATTAAGCTTTCGCAGCAGGTCATATATGATATCACTTGATTTGGAATCAAGATTACCTGTAGGTTCATCCCCTATAACAATATCAGGATTATTGGCCAGTGCCCGTGCAATAGCAACTCTCTGGTTCTGGCCGCCTGATAACTGGTTCGGTCTATGGTTTGCCCTATCATAAAGACCTACTTCCTCAAGCATCTCACATGCTATTTTTTTAGCCTTTGACTTTTTTATACCATTGATCAACAAAGGCATCATCACATTTTCAATTGCATTAAAATCAGGCAGTAAATGATGATACTGGAAGATAAATCCTAATTTTTGGTTCCTTATCTTAGAGCGCTGTCTCTGCGAGGCAGTGGTGATATCGATCCCATCCAGAAGAATAGTGCCGCTGGTAGGAGTATCAAGTATACCGATCATATTTAGCAGTGTACTTTTACCTGAACCAGAAGGTCCTATAATAGCTAAGAACTCACCCTTTTCAATATCAAGGTCTACTCCATCCAGAGCTCTCACTTCCACACCGTCTCCATATATCTTGGTCAGATCCCTTATCTCTATTTTTTTCTTATCAGACACTATGAATCGCCTCCACCGGATCCATTTTTGAAGCCTTACGGGCCGGCTGGATACCAGCAATAAGATTAATGATCATGGAAAAAACCCCGGCTATAATAAAGTTCTGCGGTGCTATTAACAGCGGCAAGTGATCCAGCCCGAAATACATCTCAGGAGGTACAGGAATAGTAATTGATACAATCACAAGACAAAATATGTACCCGATCACACATCCCACCAAAACACCCATCATCCCGAGAATACCTGCTTCAAGCAGAAAGATGCAGAGTATACTTCTTCTAGTAGTTCCCATAGCAAGCAACATACCGATCTCACCTACCTTTTCCATAACTATCATGCTTAGAATATTGGCAATACTAAATCCTGATATGGCAAAGATCATGATATAGAAGATTGTCCCGAACTGTTGCTGTGTATTGATCAGGGTCAATATTTCAGAATTTAATTCTATCCAGCTCACTGCATCATAATCTGTTTGTCGGTCTATCGTGTTTGCAAGCGTTTCGGCAAAATAGATATCTGATATCCTTATCCCGGTACCTGTAATAATATCACCGGTATTATAAAGGTCCTGGACCCTTCTTAGATTGCCATATGCTGATATTTCATCTGCCGGTGTTCCGGTACGGATGATACCTGTGATCTTAAAATCAGTTGGACTGGAACCAGGAACCTGGGCAGTGACAGTATCACCGATATCCACTTCAAGGTTCTGTGCCAGTTTTGATCCCAGGATAATGTTATTACCTGGTATTACCAGGGATTCTAACTCCCCGGCAACCATATCTTTTTCCATATTCAGGACACGGTCCTCATTTTCAGGAACAATTCCTGATAATACTATCCCTTCTACATTATGTCTATATTGCAGGGCAGCTTCGCCCTTATAATAAGAAGAGACTGCGATAATACCTTCCTGTTGTGATAAATAGTCCTCAAGTCCGTGATATAGATATATCTCATCTTCATTCTCTTTTGGAAAAACTGTGATGTGGGCCTGGTTCTCTACAGTACTATCAATGATATTTTCCATAAATCCATTGATCATTGAGATATAGACAATTATTATTGCAACAGACAGCGCTACTGCTATAACCGAAAATAATGTCTGGCGGCGGTGTGAGCTTATATGACGAAAAGCAATGCTCATCTCGAACATAAGAGATATACCTCCTTTGTATCATTCATTACTTATCGCCTCCACAGGATCAAATGTTGAGGCACGTCTTGCAGGGTATATACCGGCGACCAGGTTTAGTAAGAAGGTAAAAAAGACGATTGAGGCCGCATCCTGTATCCTTACAATGAATGGGAAGGTACTGACACCACCATAAGCTTCTTCTCCCATATCAAAAGTAATGGACCCGAAATACAGGCAGACAAGTATACCCACACTAACGCCAATGATAGGACCAATAAGTCCCATAATGCCGCTTTCTAATAGAAAAATTGCCAGGATGCTTTTTCTGGTCACACCCATTGCCATGAGCATGCCTATTTCCCTGGTCTTTTCCATAACCACCATGATCATTGTGCTTACCATGCTGAAGGATGCTATCACAATGATCATTCCCAGTACGATAATATTGCTCATACCTTCGATCATTAATGTTTGTAATATCTCAGGATTGGTCTCCATCCAGCTTGAAGAAGGATACCCGAAAGTGTCGATTTTATCTGATATGGGCTGTGCCGTATCTGGATCCTCTACCCTGACAATGATACTGTTCACTACATTGGATTCATCAAAAAAATCCTGGGCTGTGGATAAAGAAGTATATGCTAATGTCTCATCCAGGGGAGTACCTGTATCAACTATACCCACAACCTTAAGAGCAGTGGGATTCGCCTCAGGGAAGGATGCATCGATCATATCATTTACTTTCACATCCAGCTTCTCAGCCAGTGAATCTCCTATTATTACACTGTTGCGGATTGCTTCTAAGTCCCTTAAATTGCCTTTGGTAATGTCATCGTTAATGTGAAGGACTGAATCATGATCTTCTATAAGGATGCCTTGCATGATGATATTTTTTGAAGTATCTTCATATTCAAAGGTGGCCTGTCCCAACAGGAAGCAAGATACCCCGATCACTTCATCAATGCTGCGGATATCTTCTGCAAGACTGCGGTATAGGTAGATATGATCATCATCTGGTTTTGGTTCTATAGTTATATGAGGCATCTTATCCACGGTCTTTTTATACATCTCCTGTGAAAAACCTACCATACTGGCCTGTGATATCATAAGTATCATGACTGCAAGTCCGATACCCAATATGGACAGAATGGTCTGTCTGCGGCGTGATGTTAAATGCCTGATCGCAATAAAGAGCTCATACACGGGAATCACCCGTTCCTGTGAAATATCCGTCCTGATATGAGATACATAACTAAAATTGAGATAACTGTTAAATGTATACCAAAGCCTGGTGTTTGTGTTGGTTCTGTTGATTCTGATTCGTTTTGTCCATGGCCATATGGATCTTCTTTTCCCTCAATGATAGTGTCCCATTTATCCAGTACATCTTTATCATTACCGAACACTATGACAGATAGATCATATATACCGGCTCCAAGTCTGCTGCTCCATGTAACTTCGATGGTCTCGTCATCACCTGATGTGAGGATCGGGGATTGTTCTTTGATCTCTTCAATAATTTCTCCATCTTTAGATACGGTAAAGACCAGGCTGCCTGTGAATGGTACCTGTGATCTTCCCTCTACTGTTACACTTGCACCTGTCTCGTCTTTATAAAGTTCTGTGATGTGGGCATTGTCTCTGGCAGTAAAACCTTCGGATCGTGCAATTACTGCATCCTGGGGTGATGATATCCTGAGCTTTATCCTGCTTATGTAAGGATGGTTATTCTCAAGTATTATATTCCAGTCCTCCAAGAGAGGTGTAGCCTGCACTACGCTGATACGGCTGTCTGTTGTATGATAGATAGCAGTATCTCCATCAATGAGCATGTATTCCATATCTGTCAGAACCGGGTTAGATCCGTATTGCGTGGTTGATGGTGAAAGAATAACGCTGACACCGCGAGAATCAGGGATCATGTCTTTTATGTAGATCCTGGGAAGGGCCTGCCATCCATATGAAAAATTATAATATTTTGTCTCAAGTACTTTACTATTTTCAGATAAGGTCATTCTAGCACGATAGAACCCATCTTTTGGGTTAGTGACACCCCATGATGCCACTTTGATGATCTCGCAATCAGGTGTGATCTTATTAATAAATAATTGTTTTGATGATATTACTTTTTCATTAAATATCAGATCAGCATCTAGGTTTAAGTTTGAATATTGTTCTTTTGAGTGGATAGTGATATCAGCCATATCTATATCTGAATAGATATCAGTGATTTGGATTTGCTGAGCACTGCCTGATGGAAGTGATAACACTAATAATATTATTGCTATTGGTACTGCCCGAAGATAAGTGTTATCTCTTTTAGGCAGTTCCGCATTTCCTTTTCCTCTTTTCCCGGATTTGCTCTGTTTCATTCTTTTCCCTCCATTTTAAGTGCATATTCTTTGAATATCCCTGGCTTTGCACCAAGTAACCTTTCAGTAAAATCAAAGATAATATCTATCATTTCATTTGTCCCGCCTATGTTATTTTTCAGGCCGTATATCTTATGATCAATAGATGAAATGGTTAGCAAGAAAGACACTGCTGCTAATTGGGGATATTTTGTATTAAATAATCCTTCGTCTACTCCCTGTCTTATTATTTGGTTTAGTAAGGGAAGTATCATCGCCGGAACTCTTTGCTCAAACTTGAGATGTAAATGTGCATTTCTTTCTTCATGGAAATAATCAACAAGTTTTTTCCAGTTCTGGCCAAAATTATTGAAAAACCTGAAAAATTCCAGAATTTTTTCAATTGCGTTTTGATCTTTCCCGGAAGCTACGTTTTCTACCCCGTCTTTTATTTCTATTATGATCCTGTCAATGATCGCATTAATTACATCGTCCTTGGAATTGAAGTAATGATAGAAAGTACCCTGGGCTACACCGACCTTTTTGACAATATCAGATACTGCGGTCTGATCATAACCTTGTATGAGGATTAATTCTTCAGCAGCATTAATTAATTCGCTGCGTCGAATTTGTGGGTCCTTTGTTATACGAGGCATATTTTGGTAACCTCTGTGGGATGTGTTGACTGACTGTCAGTCATATATTAGTTTAGGTGGTATATATAGTTTTGTGGGATGGCTGCCTTGACCTCAATATTTTATCGGACTTTATCTACATCCTTCATCCGAGCATGTCCTTCTTTGCACTATCCGTCCATCAAGCACACCATTACCGCTGGGAAATTAATGGAAGTTGTTATGTAACAATGAAACATATTTAATATTTGAATTACTAACTTGTATAACGAGAATGATACAATGAAACCCATAGATGTCATTCTGGATAAATTAATAGAAGAACAATCCCTTTATGCCTAAAAAAAGGAATGTCATTCATTAACAATTAATCTAATCCGGGTGAAAAAATGATCTTAAAAATATTATTTGTTGAGCCGCCAAAAGATTACTGGTTCTTAATGGGTGAATATCTTCCACCACCTACAGGACTGCTTGTTCTGGCAGCATACATAGAACAAAGACTGCCGGACATTGAAATATCAATCCTTGATTGTCAGGCGGAAGAAAAAGATTTTGAAGGTGTTAGACAATACATTGAATCCTTTTCCCCATCCATTGTTGCAAGCTCAGGATTTACCTGTAATGCATACACATGCGCACGAGTTGCAGAAATCGCAAAAAAAGTGAATAAAGATATAGTTACCATTGTTGGTGGTCAACATTTCTCATTTACTCCCGAGGAATCACTAAATGATTTCCATGAGATCGATTATATCATCAGGGGTGAAGGAGAAAAAACACTGGTAGAATTAATTAAAGCATTAGATAATGGAAACGATATAGCAAAAGTAAAAGGTTTATCATTTAGACATAACCATAACATCATTCACACACCACCACAGCCATTGATCAAGAACCTTGACACTCTGCCATATCCTGCATATCATCTTGTTGAAAAGAACATTAAAAAATATCATTTCACTATGATGGCAGGAAAAAATACCAGATATATGATACTTGAAGGATCACGGGGATGTTCGCATAAATGCACGTTTTGTACCCAGTGGAAACACTGGATGGGTGTATGGAGAACAAAATCCTCCAAACGCATAGTGGATGAAATGGAATATTTCAATGAAAGATTCGGGGGTGAATACATGTGGTTTACCGATGATAATTTTTCTTACAATAATAGAGCAAAAGAACTGTGGGAGGAATTGCGACAGCGAGAATTCACTGATGATATTACATGGTTCCTGCAAGCAAGAACAGACGATATTGTGAGGCATCCTGATATGGTTGCTAAACTGCGGGATGTCGGTAATAACTGGATCCTTACAGGTGTTGAGAATAATTCACCCGCGATCCTTAAGGATTTTAAAAAGGAAGTACATGTGAATGATGCGTATCAAGCAATAAAAATCTTAAATGAAAATGATATTTTCTCCCAGGCTATGTTTGTCACCGGCTCAAGACAGGATACTGCCGAATCTATTGAACAATTGCGGCAGTTCTCGCTTGATCTGGGTACTGATCTGGCATTATATACTGTACTTACACCTTACCCGGGCACGGAGATCTATGAAAATGCACTCACAAACGGCTGGATCGAAGATATGAATTACGCGAACTATGATATGATCCATGCGATAATGCCTACCGAGACGTTATCACGAAATCAATTGCAGGAAGAACTCTACCACTGCTATAAGGATTATTATGGCTCCATCTCCCGAAATATTACCGGCTTATTTTCAAGAAAAAAAATTAAGAAAAGAGTCTACCGTCATATGGCAGGAAAGGCCGTTTTAAGAAATCTGAGGCGTATGATTTGAGACAGCAATCTCATGTTTTATACTATCTCATTCTATCAGCCATTGGGGCGGCACTGATTATAATATTATCCTGGTTGGGATCCTCAGAAACAAACACCATTCTTGTTATTGAAAAACAGGTTATAGGAGGAGTATTTATTATAAGCTGCATATTCGGTATTATTTTTGCTCTTAAACCAAACCGGATGCGACGATCCATAAAACGAATAAGCCTTAATGCAGATAAACCGCAACCTTCCCCGGGAAAAATAGAATATCAAGGGCACCACCCGGATTGTGACCAATTCAGGAATCATACCATTACAATACAGAACAAGATTTATTGCGCAGGATGTAATGGTCTGGCGTTGGGCTCTATCATATCAATTTTCCTGATGAGTGTCTATATTGTTTTTCCAAAGGAAATACCACAACCATTTCTTTATCTATTTATAATACTTGGAATGGTCCTTATTGTCCTTAATTTCATAGAAATAGTAATTCCCACAAAAAATGCTTATCTTCACCTGATCCTAAATATCCTTTTTGTGATCAGCTTCTTCTTAATTATTACCGGAATATTCCATTTGACAGGAAGTATGATATATGGTATATCAGGAGTACTTTTGTCATTTCTCTGGTTGGATACAAGGATTCAATTATCAAACTGGCGTCATACCAGTATCTGTAATAACTGCAGTGAATCCTGCAAAGCCTATTAGGCCTATTTTTTTTTCAACAACATACTGGCACCCATAATAATAATTACGACGCCAATTATTAAGGGAAAAACCCATCCCATATCGATGCTTCGCAGCCATTCCATTCCCTTAATTTCATCTAAACCCGAATTGACCACAATTGCCAGACCAATAATAATAAGAATTATTCCCCATATATATGGGCTAAAGCGAGATCCACCGAAACATTCTTCTTCACATTCTTCTTTTTCTTTTCTATTTTTCGGAGTACCGGTTAGTGAAGTACCACAATCATTGCAATATGTTGCATCATCGTCATTTTTCTTACCGCATTTTGGACAGTACGTCATTTTTCCCACCATATTATGGTATCCAATTATCGTATTTAAACTTATTGGCTCATTTTTCGATAGTTTTTTATTTTTTCTGGTCAAAGAGTTCGTTTTAGTTCGTTGTTTATTTAATATATGCAGAGGGATATGATGTAATTAATCTACAAACAGGAATTTTATGACATAAAATCTGCTTGCATAGCTCTTAAAATTGAACTTGGTCTTGGAGTTTTAGTTAATTTTAGCAGAAAAAGAAATACAGTAGATATTGAACGGATACTATTTTTCTTCCTGTCAAGTAAATGGAGCTAAACAATTACCCCAAAAGCCCCAGTGAGACCATCACAAAAGCCGGACCGTTAACAAGAGCATGGATAACAACTCCAACCCAGGTGTTCCCTCTCTTCTGGACTACAAACGGCAGTATGAAGAGGATAGGCAACAGGACCACTACTATTTGCCAACCGAAACATATATGAAAAACGAGCCATAGCAGGCTATTCAGCAGCCAGGCGAAACTGCCATGCGATAGTTCCTGCCTGGGCAGAATATATCCACGCCATAGCATCTCTTCGCCCATAATGTTGAAGAAGAAAAAAGGTATCCAGGCAAGAAGTATCCACCGTTGTCCGCCAACCAAAGGATCAAAATGGAGAAAGGGTGGAGAGGTCTGTAAAGGAGGTAGACCGAAAACCGTTAAAAGTGCGTTGGCGGCTGCCATGATAGCCATGGTCAAAACCAGGATCACCACTGTTGCAATCAAAGCCCAGAGCCAGTCTGCTGCTGTCATTCTATTAAGGCGCAAGCGTCGCATAACCTGGTTAATGGGAGTACCAAAACCGTCCATCCGGGCAGCCACCAATGCAGTTATGAAAAGCGGTATGAACACTACTACGCCCCCGACTGCAAACCAGAGCAGGGCCGGATGAACTGCAGTATGGCTACCAAGGAGGGGAATTAACAATCCGGTTGCTATATAGAAGACTACCGTAGGTACCCCGAACATAATAGCCGAAACCCATAGCGGCATTGGTTTTATTTGTGTGTTCATTATAATGTCCCTCCTCTGGCATTTATATTGCGTGATGCAGCCACTGAAGTCTGATAATATTATTGCTCTTTTGATCTTGTTAAGCTGTATTCATACTTATCACTTACAGGCAAACGGGGGATCATCAGCGGCTTTGCCTGCTCCCAGTAGTATGCATACAGATCATGGCACCATCTGCTAAATACAGGATCTTTTCCAGCGATTATTACCGAATGATCAATATTACCCTCAAAATCCGGTAATTTAAACCAGCATCAGGCATCTGTTACTCCTATATATACCGGTACGCTCGGCAGTGTCCTGATCTCCATTGCCCGCAAACATTCATCCATGATTGCATATTCATCCACAAGCTTAGCAAATTCTTCTTCATAATTATACGGGAAGATCAATTTAAAAGCAGCACCTGATCTTATATTGTCAATAACCTGTGGAATCATCGAATGTATCACTATATCAACTATTGCACAGTGATATCCTGTCACTTTCGGCAAGCCTTTTCTGCGATGTCCGAACATGCCGCTGAAACCGGCGAATTGCTTTACATCGCACACAAAATAGACCCAAAAAGTCGCGACAGCTGGGTTAAGGTTTGGAGCGAGTGGGGCAATAAAATGGAAAAATTCGGCAACGAGTGCCTGAAAAAAGGGCACAAAATCAGTGCGCGCGACAATTATATTAAAGCGTGGAATTATTTTAGTAACGCTGAATACGGCAGTTTGCCTTCAGAGCCGCGATTTCAGAAAAATTGGGAAAAAAGCGTAGAGTGCATGCACAAAGCCGTGCCGCTGCAAGAAGGCGTGCTCGAAGTCATCAAAATTCCATTCGAGGACGGATACTTGCCCGGATATTTTTGGCGACCTGACGAATCCGGCAAAAAACGACCGACACTGATCTGCGTCGGTGGCAATGAGTCCAACGGCGAACAAATCTTGCTCACTTCCGGACCGGCTGCGATCCGGCGCGGGTACAATTATTTCACTTTTGAGTATCCTGGTCACCGCGGCGCAGTGCACCTCAACCCGAATTTTGTCAAACGGCCGGATCAGCAAGTCCCTTTCAAAACAGCAATCGATTTTCTCGAAAAACTGCCCGGCGTGGACGAACGCATTGCACTCACCGGAATGAGTTGGGGAGGGTATGTTACCACCAAAGTTGCTGCCTACGAAAAACGGTTGAAAGCGATCATGCCGAACACCCCGATGATTGACTGGTGGGCGGTTTTCGATGCGTATATCGGCAATAGGATCAACTTATTACCAAAAGTCTTGTTCAACAAACTGGTCAATTGGAAAGTCAGTAAATCACCGGTTAAAGAATCACTTTTCCAGTATGGATGGTGGGCACTCGGCTGGAATCACGAAAATCTCAAAATGACCGACTGGTACGAAAAAGGAATTCAAGATTGGAAAATAACCGATGAAGAGTTAAAAAACATTACTTGTCCAGCGTTGGGACTCATTGGTGAAAACGAAGGAAAAGTGTTGGTAGATCAAGGTAATCACTTTTTAAAAACAATTTCTTCTAAAAACAAACAACTCTACAAATTTACGCTTGAAAAAGATGGCACATCAGACCACTGTCAAATTGATAATCGTGGTCGCGGGAATCAGGTTATGTTTGATTGGCTGGATGACCTGTTTGATTACAGATACGAACCAGCTCCTCCTTCATTACGAGTGAAATGAAAGAAAGAGTGGTAAAAAACCAGTGATTGTAAATGAGACGCTCTTTCGTATCGGTTCGGTCAGCAAACTGTTCACATGGACTGCTGTGATGCAACTTTTCGAAGGAAACCTTAACAACCAGAAGATTATCAAGCACGGAGGAGATACACCCATTTTCCACTCCTTACTCGTGTTGCTGCCCGAACAGAACGTGGGGCTGTTTGTTTCCTTCAATAGTCCAGAAGGCGCAGCTAGGTCCGAACTGCTACAGGCGTTTCTCGACCGCTACTACCCTTACATATTCGCTCATCACCTTTCGTTTATCATCAATCCATATTGACGTATGTGCAGTGTATCTTAAGTAACTGTCATTGTTTTTTTTCTTAACTGGTTTATTCCAACGCCGATCAAAGTGAAGAAAACGATTGTCAGTACTCCCCAGATAACCGGAGAAAACAGCAATTCCATTCCATAATCGTTAAATAGTTGTATGCAAAGAATACTTATGATACAACATTTTGTTAATCGCGAACATGAACTTGAATTCCTGAACAGGAAATATGCCGGGAATTCTCCTCAGATGGTCGTACTTTATGGAAACCGAAATACTGGGACATAAAAGCCCACTTTACGGCAGGCGAACAGGAGAGTGGAGTGTTAAGCCCCTGATGTTCAGGCACGTAAAAGAATTTTTCAGCAATTATGATACTGCTGATCTGTTCAGGATATGGGCAATGTGCGGCGGAGTACCGTATTATATTCAAAAATTAGACCCATCCCTGACAATTGAGAAGAATATCAAACAGAATATATTAACAAGATTGATGGGAAGGAACGCCTGCGTAAGAAGGGTTTTGTGATCTTTGACCTGGATGACTTCTAGGTTACAGGAAAGAACCGCTACTGGGGCGTGGTCGGACGTGTGCATTATACTTTAGTGACGGTGGCGGCGCTGGGCTTCATATGGTTCCTGAACTATTGGAATCTGCTGGGGTTCCGGTTTTGAGTGAGAAGGTTTAACTGAATGGATGTATATACAAAGAATAAAAGAAGTGGAAGAATGTGATTATGGATAAGTTAACGATCCTGAAAATTTTTACTTATTCATTTTCAGCCATTCATATATTACTCTTTCTGGGAACTGCTATTTCTGTATGTCTGGCCTGGTGTTCAAGGCAACCATATGAAGGACTGGGTGGATTACACACCTATATATCTCATATCTTCGGAACCATTGCCTATACGTCTTTTATTATGTACTGGCTCTGGTGGTATGTTGTGGCAGTCCCTGCTATTATAGTTTCTCTTTATCTATACGGAAATGTAGAGAAAAAATATGCAATATTAGCTACATCAAATGCAGTAATGGTACTGACACTCTATGCAATAAAGATGTCCTATGGCTTTCAGATACCGGATTAGATACCCCTTCCTGAGGCGGGGCAACCGGGTGAGCGTGGATATATCATATCCACATCACCCCAGTACTTCACCGACATCGGCTTGCGCTACCTAAGCAAACTTATTTTTTAGGAACAGAGTGAGCATTTTCCAGTTATTTTTCAGACACGGATTTACACTGATTTGATTTTTACCAAATGCTTTCTATCACAAACTTAAAAGAATCTTATGATATCGACCCCAACAACATTAAATCCGTGTAACCTGCACGCCCTTCAGGCGTTGCAGGCATTCAACTCCGCAGGAGTTGAATGTATCCGTGTCTATGTATCTATTGATTTTAATAATCCTCTATTGAAATAACTGTTTTTTGGAATAGTGCCGTAAAATGGATATTATAAATTATAAATTATAAATTATGCGGTCTATTATGGGGGAGTGGCCAAATTAGCCTATTGCTTTTATTTGCGAGATGCTATATGTCAATGCATCGAAAGTTATTTATATACCCTCATCTCTCTAAAAATTAGGCAGTAAAATCATGAACAAAGTACTTTTTCTTTGTGGCAGTCCAAGAGGTAAGAAAAGCGCAAGTTTGTCCACTGCGTTGTACATGTCTCGTTTCCTCGATTACGACTACGAATTTGTAGACGTAGTAAAAGCAAGGTTATCATCTGATCCAACGGAAGCGGAACCTGCATTCCTTAAAATTGTGGAAAAAATGAAAAAAGCCGATGTGGTTGTCTGGACTTTTGGAGCCTGGATTTGGTTTGTTCCCGTTCAGATGCAGTATCTGTTTGATAAACTATTTACCAGGGAAGGTTATGATTTTACAGGTAAAATCGCCGCTTCAATCATGACATCTGTTCGTGTCATGGATGATTACATTTTTAGTAGAGTCAGATTTGTAAGCGAGCAGTTGGGGTTTGGCTATATTGGTGATATATCTGCTGAAGGGAATCCTCTTTTTGGATACGTTGATGAAAAAGAAACAGAGGATAGCTGTCGGGTTCTTGCGGGAAAAATTAACCATGCTTTGGAAGATGGATATGTTCCTGCTAAAGAAAGTGCTTATTTAGACCGGGCTTATCTTTCCCCCTTGAATCGTGGGAAAGGTTTTGAAGTAGATGGTCCCAAAGCAGAGAAAGATGGCGATAAGACCATTCTGGTTATAACGGGTAACAGGATATCTGAAGATCCAGCAGGTGCATCCATAGTTGAATCTATCAGCAGGGGCTCACGAAATAAGGTGGAACTTATAGAATTAGAAGATCATAAAGTTGGTCCCTGTATTGGATGCTATCTTTGTGACTTCGAAGTAGAAGGTATCTGTGTTCTTAAAGACGAGTATGAAGAAATAAAAAGGAGAATGCATGAAGTTAACGGTATTGTATACATAGGTAATTGTGCTTCAGGAATGGTAGATTGTCACTTAAAAGCATTTCTTGATCGGACATGGGGAATGGCTCACCGTCCATCCTTGAAGGGTAAATATGGCTTTGCCGTAGCCACCGGAGGAGGACCTCTGGGTAAAAACGCAGCATGGTATTTAGGGGGTATCCTGGATAAAACAGGGACGAAATGTATTGCAGCTCTGACTGAAGGCAATAGTAATGACCCGAATTTTGCAAATACAGTATGTCAAACAGTGGAAGATTTGGACCGAGCTGTGGAGGAAAAATGGCAGATTTCAGATAGGTTTACTACTCGCGGCATAACCTGGACATTTCGTGATCTGGTTGCTAGAAATGGTATGATACTTCGAGCGGATTATGATTTTCACAAGAAGAATAAAATGTTCGATTATCCTTCAACTGGCGGAAGTGCCGCAGTTATGAGAATTTTATTTAAAAACAAGAAACTGGAAAAGAAATTAATAGCTTCCAGAGAAAAACAAATCACAAAAGAAAGAGAGGAACGGTTAAAAAAAATTACTAAAACCGGCACTCCTGGAAAAGGGAAGAATATAACTGAAATTGTGGCAGGAAAATGACAGATGAGATATGGCAATTCATGAAGGACCTGAATAATAAATGGGTAAAAGGTCACCCTGAAAAGCTGATTGATTTTTTTCATGAAGATATGGTGATAATGCATTCTGTTGATCTTAGAAAGATGGGAGAAGGCAGAGAGCCTTGTATACAGAGCTATAAAGATTTCTGCACCCATGCCATTATCCATGATTTTAAGCAAATGGATCCCGATATTAATATCTACGGCAGTACGGCGGTTGTGATATACAGCTTTGAGATCACTTATGAAATGAACGGTGAAATCTTTCATGATACAGGACGGGATTTTTTATTCTCATCCGTGAAGGAGACAAATGGCTGGCTGTATGGCGGACAATTTATCTGTAATTTACAATTACATCCCATATTGTACCTATCCCCTAAAAAAAAGGAAATTTTTGAGTTTGCCCCCGAACATTTTTTTGAAATAAGATTAGCCTATTTTCCACTCTCTACCTTGCATTCCTTCATATGCAGGACAACCAGTTTTCCCTTGCTTACAATATTTACAGAATAGATTTTTTCTTAAAATAAATACAGGGATTACAGCAATCAATAGATAGATGATAGATAAAATTAAAATCAACCATGAAAATTTAAAAATCATCAAAACGATTGCTCCAATCAAAGGTAAAAATAAAACTGCAAAACTAAAAATTGCTGTTGGCATTAAATTTTTGGGGCTCTTAAAATCATTGCTATTACCTTGCCTAAACAGTAACTTAGATAGTGCTCCTAATCCAGAATAACACTTTTTACCATAGTAATAGCAAAAACTGCAACGATACTTTATACAAACTAAGAGTGAGACAAAACAGAGGATAACATATCCTACACCCAATAAACTATTAATCAGATAGATAATTAAAGTTCCCAATGCGTAGCTTGAAAAAGTGAGTATCATAGATAAACACAAAATTCTATAAGGATAGCTTTCGTAGAAAATTTCTTTCACCATATTTTCACTTCCCATTTAATTTTTCATAAATTACCGCTAGGATTATACACAATAATACGATCTCTATAAAACCCGTGATGAGTGGAGTGCACCCCAAATAACGGACAAGTAGTTAAGCAACTATCACCATCACCCCATTATTTTATCCCCTCTTTCTCAACAGGTATAAGCCAACACCGACCATTGTGATGAAAATAATGCTCAGTACCCCTTCCATACCTGGAGTAACCAGCAATTCCATCTCGCTCGATATCTCAATATAGTTATCAAGAAAAAGGCAGAGGATAATGGCATTACTAATAGAGTGCATTAATACCGCGGGCCAGACTGAATCGGTCCTGATCCTAATCTCGCCATAGATAATAGAAGAAGCGGTAATCCCAATCATAGTAAAGAGAATAAACATTGCCAGACTTTGCGTTGTACAACCTTCGATCATCGAGCTGTCAATCAAACCAAGATAATATGGAAAATGCCAAACAGCCCAAATAATCCCCACTATCAAGTGAGCTACCATATCGTTCAAACCAAGCGTAAGCATCTTAGGCGCAAGATATCCCCGCCAACCGAACTCTTCTAAGATATTCTTAAAGAACCATATGGGAAGGGAAACTGCAAACGCTTGAATGAATAGACCCACTGTGTCTGATGAGAAGTCAGGGATAGAAACTGCACCGAGTGTAAGACCTATCACAAGTACCAGTGCGATAACGACCGGGTAAACCAGAATACTGACGGCATACCATAAAATGTTCTTTTTAATACCTGGTTTGATCCCAAGATCATTCCATCCATCTCCGGCAAAAGCACGCAGAAGAAATGAAGCACCGATGGGAGAAATGATAAAGATGAGTAGGCCAAGTTCATGTGATTTTTCATCTCCCCCTAGAAAAAGTATTAACCACCCAAGCCAGCCAAGTGCAAGCACAAGAAAAGTAAATATTACCAGATTACGAATTATATGTTTACTATTCTGAGTTTGTGTATCCATCCTTAATAGCCTCTATTGTACATGTATCCAGTTCAAGAGCATGCTTTAAAGCTAATTCCCATAATTCCTTTGCTGCCAAATTTTTGTCATTAATTATCTCCTCCCTGTTTAAGCTTCCATCAATTAAAAGACACGGATTTACACAGATTAATGGTTGCATTTGCATCTAATATATTCATGGAAATAACTGGATTTAGTATTGTGTCGTGTTTCATTTTATACCAATAATGAATCCCCGGAACTACATAACTATTTCTAAATTGACATCAAATAATCAGCATAGCAGAAGTGTGGCGTTTATAGATGAAAATGTAAAATAACAGAGATATTTAATAGAAAGAAATGGTAAATATAAAGCATAGAGGAGTCGATATGTTATGGATGTGAGAAAAGCGATACAATCAAGACAAAGTATACGAGCGTATGATTCCCGTCAGGTGGAAGAGGATAAATTGTTAAGAGTGCTTGAATCCGGTATACTCTCTCCCTCTGCTAAGAACCGTCAGGAGCGCAGATTTATCATAATAAAAGATGCAAATACACGAAAATTGCTATGTGAAGCGGCAAGCAACCAGAAATTTGTGGCTGAGGCACCTGTAGTAATTGCAGCCTGTTCAGTTGAAAATGAATATATAATGCCATGCGGCCAGCTGGCTTATCCAATTGACACCGCTATTGCTGTGGACCATATGACTCTTCAGGCTGTTGAGGAAGGACTTGGCACTTGCTGGATCGGTGCATTTGATGAAAAAAAGGTTAAAGCAATATTACATATACCGGATGATGTACGAGTGGTTGCGCTTCTGCCTCTTGGGTATGCATTGACTATTCCGCGGCCTGTACCGCGAAAAAGCTTTGATGAGATCGTGGTATGGGAGAAATGGAGCAGGTAGTAGGTTTAGGTGACTGGAAAGATAGACGTCCATGAAGTTGTATAGTAGAGTTGATAGAACATTATTTACTTTACACCTTCTTACCAGAAAACCATGCAAACCGTAACAATCATTGCTAAAGGACAGGTGGTAATACCTGCCAACATAAGGAAAAAGCTCGACCTGAAAAAGGGAGAAAAACTGGCCATCGTGGAAGAGAATGGATATATCAAAATGATACCCCCTGCAGACCTTACTTCGCTTTACGGAGCATGGTCTGACCTTGATGCCAGAACTGTAAGAAAGCAGATAGAAGACATGCGCAAAGAGGAACGGTACTGATGATCAGCTAGCTCCCGGCCATCATTTTTCAACTGGAGCTTCAAAGAAGCTGAAGATTAGAAAATGTGAACAGAGTGAGCTTTTTTGATATATAAGTTATAATTGATATACTATAAAAAAGATTAAATAGTTCCATACCAGACAATATATCTATAAATTTAATCAGAAAAAAAATGACCATCTCAGACATAATTCAAAATATCAAATCATCCGAATCCTACAAGAATCAGATTGTACACATAGAGGATATTCCCCTTAAGGAGCCTGAATACGGTTCAATTGAAATAAAACCGTTGGTGAATTTTGCATTAGATCAGGTTGGAATAAAACAGCTTTATACACATCAAGTAGAAGCTATCAAACAGATCAGAAATGGAAAAGATATCGTTTTGGTGACAAGTACTGCGAGTGGAAAATCAATAGCCTATATGATCCCGATTTTTGAATCTGTGCGCCGTTTGGTGGCTGGAAAGGAAGAGAGGGTAACAAGTTTATCTACGGCAACGAATCCCAAACGCAATGTTTGTTATCCCTCTCGGCCTACTTTTAGAGTAGGCTGCAAGAAGTAATATTTTTTTCCTGCGATATAGGTGTATATACGAACGCAGATTTGCGGTATTGTATCTGCGTTACCTGCACGCCCTTCAGGCGTAGCAGGCACTCAACTCCGTAGGAGGTGAGTTTGTATATCCATATTAAAATTTCATAAAATTGTGATTTAGATTGTTTGATTAATATCCGGTTTACTTATTGTAATAATTCTTAAAGATTTTTTTGTGTCCGTGGGATTTTGCCACAATAGATGAGTGCTGTGCATGCTACATACCCTTAACACCCCCTAATTATTCAATATCAATAATCCCCTTAATAGCCTCCATTGTACTTGTATCCAGTTCAAGATCATGCTTTAAAGCTAATACATTTAATTCCTTTGCTGCCAAATTCTCCTCATCACTTATCTCCCCTGTTTGAGCTTCC
>JAIOQW010000094.1 GCA_021108405.1 Methanosarcinales archaeon | reverse complement strand
CATCTATTTCTTACCACCAATCAATCTCTCCAGCTTCATCAAAAAACGCTCAAGCGGTTTAAATGGAATATTAACCTTTTTACCCGCAATACCGGATTTTTGTTTCGGCTTTTTCTTAGGAGTTTTGACATTTTCTTCACCTGAAGATTCTTCCGAAAACTCTTCTTGGGGTTCCTTTGACCTCCCAAGTTTCAGCTTAAAAGATTTCCCTGAAATATACCAGGAAACAACTTCAGTATAGACAACAATTCCCAGCAGTGTTGACCATATGAACAAAAGGATATGAAGATTATTGATAATCACTGTCCCGTCAAGGAACTTTGCCTGCTCGTAACCAAAGAACTCTATCCCTATATCAGGTAATATTATTATTATTAAAACAGGGATAAATATCATCATCAATACAGCCAGGTATGATGAGATAAATAGCATTATAAATAGATTTAATAAAATAAATACTAAAAAAACAATAATAGATATGATATTCATCAGTTCAACCATTGTCTTCTATCTCCACATGTTCTTCTTTAAAATATTTACCACCATAGGTATTAACTGAAGTACCTATCAATGCCACTATACCTACTACCAAAATAAATATAATAAAATATGATGATAACAGGAATAATACCATACTCACTCTACCTACATCAGGCTTAAAAACTTCTATCGTTATTTCTACAGGTTCTGATTCGAAATACCATATATTACCTGTAACATCCTGGTACTGGACACTTGCACCCTGCAGTATTTCCAGACCTTCATAATGTGTGATGGAATACTCCATCTGTCCGGAATTACCAGGTTTCATTATATCATCCCATAATACCTTCCCCTCAATTAAACTACAGTTATAAGGAATGTTATCACTCACCAGCACCTGGGCTGCCCGGTCCCCGACATTTTCAACATACCCGGTTACATAGACCGTATCACCAATCAGGTGTGCCGCTTTATTAATATAGATTACCGGACCATGAACTATAAAAGGAACTCCAGCTGATTGTATAACTCCATTATTAAATGAAACACCACAAGGAGGTAACATATATTTCCCAGGTGAATCAGGGATGATGGAATACGTGATATTGATAACTCCTCCGGGCATAATGCTCCTGTTCCATTCCAGTAATGATGAATTGTACAGGTTGATACCTTCCGGAATTGTATCATTGACCACAATATTTTTACTTGCCGTACCTACATTGAAAACAGTCAACTGTACCAAAGCCGCACTCTGTGCTATTCCCGAATCATCCTGCAGCTCAACTTCAGAAGGTATTACTTCCTTGACAATTCCAACATTGGAAGAAATATAAACATTCTTCTCGAATGTATAGATATATTTTCGCCTGACATAATCCACAAGCATCACACGTGCATTGATATTCAGGTTCATGTTCTCATTTTTTTCCGAAGGTTCAAGTAAGAATTCAAACACGTAGGATTGGTTATGTTTAATATCTGTTACCTGTTGCATTGGTATCACAATATCGACAGCAGGCTGCGTGGTCAGTACTATATCAGCCAGATTAATAGGCATTTTGGCATTATTAGTTATTTCAACTTCACAGTGAATATACTCTCCCGGCTTATATACCTCTTTTTCAGTTTTTACACAACCAGTAATATCCAGCGGATGCCTTTTATAAAACAGGATATCAACATATCCGCCCCTATCAACATTGGTAACATATATCATAAAATCATCAAGATATTTATATACTGTACCTGTATAGAATGTATCATATGTCAGTTTACTATCATATTTATAGATTGCAAGGTCGACTGAATCATTTTCAAATGATAGTACTTCGATACCATACTCATCTCTTGTAAGATAATCTCCCCAAAAAGCATGAGCAGTTTTACGCTGTGACCAAACACTCGCCGTGTCTGCAGTACTAATGGCAATTAATGCCCTTGATCCCTCTATCCTGAGGACTTCAACTTGAAAATCCTCATATTGACGTGCTTCATCTTCATAGAAGTCATATATTTCCTTGAATTTATCATATTTATATACTGCCAGGGATACCATGTCATTATGAATTTCATGTACTTTAATAGTATAATCATTATATCTGATCCTTTCATCGACCCCGATATTCCCTGAAGTTCTTATTGCCATAACTTCTTCGTTCGTATCAATAGTTCCTGATACGGGTACTGTCAGTATACTTATAAGTACAAGAATAAAAAAAAAGCAGACAAATTTAGTGTCATGATATAGTATTGTAATGATCATCTGGTATTAAGGAATGCGCTCAAGCATTTCCATCGTCTTTTTGAATTTCTTATAATTTTCTGTTGAACTTTTAATAAAACCGGCAGCCAATGACCCTTTTTCAGTTAAGATATATCCCCCGTGTTCAACTTTTTTGACCAGGCGCTGCAGTTGAAAGATATTCTTCATTTTACTGCCAATACTCCCCCTATCTGCAATATGATCGGTATATTCCCTTATCTCTGAAAATCTGGTTATCCCGTGAGTTCCATTTTGTGCTAACGCCAGGATGATCAGTCTATAATGGATATCTCCCGGACCGCAGAATATTCCAAGAGATTGATAGAAGTTTGCAACTTCCTGTTCGAACTCGACATCTATTTTTTTATCCATTATGTTCCTCATTAAATATAAAGATAAATAATTTACGGTATGAAGCTGGTTTTATAACTGGATCTCTAATTCTATAATGGCATTTAATTGATAGTAGATATCGATGGGAAATATTTTGTTTTTACCACCTTAGGTGGAAAATTAGCAAAATAACCCAGAGCCACTCCAAGAAATATAAGGATTTTGGATGCGATCATCAGTTCACCTGTTTGGCTAATACTACTTAATAAAAGAAAATCATATACTATCGAAATAGAATAAAAAGATAAGCATATCTTATATTTCCTATATTTTGATATGTGTTTTAACAGGAATATTGTCAACAATCCCAGTATCATACTTGTTGGTACAATAAACAGACCTGACAGATAAATAGTATTTGCTATATTATTGTTGGTTGAGGTTATCCAACCCCATTGAGTAGTTATCAAGTTGATATCACGTGTAACGAGTACAGTATAAATATATAGAAAACTAAATATCAAAAACATACTGGAAACAGCAGCCCCCATATATTTATTGCCTGTCAGGATATAGATTATCAAAAACACAATAGGTAATGATGTAAGTGTAAACGGGATCAATGATAGCATATACATTGATAAATGCAACCCAGGGTTCCCTACAAACGCACTTAGTTGTATAAGAGTATCAATAATAAAATATATCCCGACCATTCCCCATATTAATATCAGGCTTACCTGGGTGGGACTATTATTTCCGTTACAATCAGAATACCTGACATACAGAGAATATACGAAAACAAATGATACCAGACTTATTGCTATATTTAGTAGAATATTTACTGATAATCCGGATTCCATAATCCACTCTCCCCTATATTCTATTTTAGTTATTTATATTATTTATATGTTTCTGAAATTTATTTTTAATCCTATTAATTATATATTTACAAAGTACGTTTCTGGTTTAAAATTTTTAACCACAAACTATAAATATCCAATACTCACAATTATTGTACTAGTTAATACTGGCAATAAAGGGGAGTGAAAATGCGACTATTTGATGTATTAAATGATAACAACGCACAGGTAGGCATAGGTACTTTGATCATATTCATTGCTATGATCCTGGTTGCTGCTGTCGCAGCAGCAGTACTGCTCCAGACGTCAGGCGTATTACAGCAAAAAGCACAGGAAACCGGAATGGAATCAATAACCGAAGTCTCATCCAACCTGCTGATCGATACAATAATAGGAGCAAGGGCAACCAGTACAGGCTCTAACTTAACCACTTATAATATCACAATAAGATCATCCCCTGGTTCAGGACGAGTTGACCTTAACCAATTGGTCATCACTGCCGAAGATAAAGATACATCAACAACATTGAGTCGTGGTGGTACGGCAAACGGAACACATTTTACTTTAACAGAGATCCGTGATGATGATGATTCATTCAATTCGAACGGGAATGCTTATGTTATTAGTTCCGGTGATCTGATTAAGATCACTATTAACGCCACTGCTGTTGGTATAGCTGCTCCACCAAGATCTGACATCACTCTTGCCTTAAAACCAGAGGCAGGTACTCCAATACGAATTGATCTGACAACACCGAATACTTATGGGATTAAAAAAATAGTCAGGATCTATCCAGCTAGTATATAAATTGAGGTGAATAATAATGAGAATAGGAATAATTAATTTGGTAAATAATAACCGTGCTCAAGTAGGTATAGGTACACTGATCATATTTATTGCTATGGTATTGGTAGCTGCAGTTGCAGCCGCTGTACTGCTGCAGACCTCTGGTGTACTACAACAAAAAGCACAGGAAACAGGTATGGAATCAATAACCGAAGTTTCATCCAATCTATTGATTGATACAATAATAGGAATAAGGGATAACAGTACTGCTACAAACCTGAGTACGTTCAATGTCACTATAAGACCATCTCCAGGTGCCGGTCGAATCGATCTTAATCAACTGGTATTTACTGCAGAAGATAAAGATACATCAGTAGCATTGGTTCGTGGTGGTACGACAGATGGATCAAATTTCACTTTAACAGAGATCCGTGATGATGATGATTCATTCAATGCAGATGGTGGTATATACGTCATTAATACAGGTGACCTTATCAAAATCTCTATTAACGCTACAGCTGTTGGTATAGGTGCTGCACCAAGATCTGATCTTACCTTTACTATGACTCCGGAAGCTGGCACTCCTGTACGAATTGATCTTACCACTCCTAATTCCTACGGGATCAAGACAGTTGTAAGAGTTTATCCGATGGAAGCATAAGAAGGGGAGAAATAATCGGATGAGCGAAATATTCAATAATAACCGCGCTCAGGTTGGTATTGGTACTTTGATCATTTTCATTGCCATGGTATTGGTTGCAGCCGTAGCTGCAGCCGTACTACTGCAAACGTCAGGTGTATTACAGCAAAAGGCACAGGAAACCGGAATGGAATCAATAACTGAAGTTTCATCCAATCTGATGATCGATACTATAATAGGAACAAGAGAAACCAGTACTGCTATGAATTTAACAACATACAATATAACCCTAAGAGCAGCTCCGGGTTCAGGACGAATAGATCTTGGTCAACTGGTGCTAACAGCAGATGACAAAGATACATCCACATCATTAACTCTAAATAAATCTGCCAGTGCTGTTCCAAGTTCATTGCTTTTTACTTTAACTGAAGTCAGGGATGAAGACGATTCTTTCAATAAAGATCTAGGGATATATGTTATAAATTCAGGTGATCTTGTTAGAATCTCTATTAACGCTACTGCTGTCAATATACCTTCCGCACCTCGTTCAGATCTCACATTCACTTTGACACCTGAAGCAGGAACAGCAGTACGGCATGATCTAACCACACCGAATTCATACGGGATCAAGACAGTTGTCAGACTCTATCCGATTGAGGCATAACTCAATTGGATTTTTTATTGGGTCCGGATTACTCATAACAGCAGATTATTAGTTTGTGAAGTGATAATCATGGGTAACAATACCTTGTCTAAAGACACTATCGCTCAGGTAGGCATTGGTACATTGATCATATTCATTGCTATGGTTCTTGTATCAGCAGTAGCTGCTGCTGTTCTGATCCAGACATCGGGAGTACTGCAGCAAAAAGCACAGCAGACAGGTATGGAAACAATAACTGAAATATCAGGTAACCTGGTGGTTGTGATAATAACAGGTGAACGGACTGATTCTGATGATCCTACACTTAATACATATGATCTACTGATCAGAGTAGCAGCAGGGGCAAGACGTATTGATCTTGCTCAATTGGTGATTATTGTAGAAGATCAAAATACTTGTTCATTTCTAACATTTGATAAAAATAATTTCACACTCAAAGAAATTAGGGATGAAGATGATTCATTCCAGAAAAATAATTCGGTATATGTAATAAATTCCGGAGATCTTATTTCAATTTCGATCAATACTACTAATGAAACTATAGTATCTTTACCTAGAAGTGATATCGCTTTTACATTAATACCTGAAGCCGGTAATCCTGTCAGGGTTGATGTAACCACACCGAACTCCTTTGGAGTAGATGAGGTTGTTAGAATTTATCCTGTATCTTCTGCATAATATCTTCCCATAATAAGAAACCTATATCAACTACAACGATAATATATAATCCGGGGCTGTTAATGGGGTTTGCAACATCAATTACAACTGCAGTATTATTCCTGTCAATACTGATCATAGCAACTACCGTATATCCGGTCTTATTTGATTCTTACAGGACCATACAGGAGTCACTTGACGATAAGCACCGTATCAGGATGGACCAGTTGAACACAGAGGTAAATATAACCAGTATAGACGACCTGACTCCGGACACCATAACCATCACTATCTCCAACCAGGGTACCACAGTATTAAACGCAAGCAGATCAAGTGTAGTGGTAGACGGCATTTATAAAACATACTCGGCATCACCGGATGGATACTGGATGCCACTTAAGAATGCCCTGTTCACTGTAGATGCCATCACATCTACCGACCATCAGGTAATAGTGATCACAGAGAACGGAATATCAGACATAGGAACATATCATAGTTGAGGGAATAAAATTATGGGGGCAGATACATCAACAACACACCTGATCTTTTTTATTGCTGCAATGGTAATAGCTGCTGGTGTAGTTGGTATGATCTTCACCAATGTCAATGCCATAATTAGTGCATCACATACTTCAGGTAATACGCTTTCCCACCAAATTGCTACGGATATTAAAATAATCAATGACCCTGATATTATTCCCAAAAACGGGAATATCTACACTTTTTATGTAAAAAATACCGGAAAATCCACACTCACAATAGAATTGATAAATGTACTGATAGAAGGTGAATACATACCTGATAGTGATGTGCAAAAGACAGTTATGAATGGAATAGATCCCACTATCTTACGCAGTTGTGAAGTTCTGCAGTTAAATGTCACTTATGTATCAATGCCATCCGGGGACAATAGCATAAGGGTGATAACAGAGAACGGTGTGGATGATTCTTTTAAATTTACCATACCATAGGTGAGAAAATGCCAGTACTATCCTTTGAACTTGAAAGAGACGAATTCAACCAGAAACTGGGAATGGGATTTCCACAGGGTTCCATGGTGTTCATAGAAGGAGATAACGGCGGAGGAAAGAGTACCATATCCCAAAGGATCGCATTCGGGCTTTTAGAGAATGAGTATGATGTGACATTAATATCAACTCAACTGACCACTAAAGGTTTTATCAACCAGATGTATAGTATGGACTATCCTATTGCCTCTCATCTGTTAAAGAACAGGCTTCTTTATATCCCTGTACTTCCGCTTATTAAAGCTTCGAAGAGCAGGATCGATTTTATTGAACGGCTGATGGGTGCTGAGGAACTGTTTATAAAGAAAGTTATTATAATAGATACTATTTCAGCACTTATCAAACAGAGTGCAGATACTGCAAATGCTCTAGAGCTTATTTCATTTTTCAAAAAGCTCACCGGACTGGGGAAGACCATAATACTCACAGCTAACATAAACGATCTTGATGATACTATATATCCCCATTTCATATCTACCAGTGATATCTATTTATCATTAAAGCTCAAACCTCTTGGTAATGAGATCAAACGTACTGTTATGGTAAACAAGTTCACAGGTGCCACGTCTCCTGTAGGAAGTATGGTAGGTTTCAGGATCGAACCGAATGTTGGTCTTGTAGTGGAGATTGCATCAGTAGCATAAGGTGAAGAAATTGGCAGAGAACTTAAGTGAAGCCTGTGAAAAGAACCCGCACCTTCAAACGTACCTGGATGAACTGGAAGAGAAAGGAAAAGTTATTCCGGAATTCAAGGTACAACTATCCAGGGACCTGGGCTCTTTGGAATATCCAAGTATTATATATCCGGTAGGTGATCCTATATTCATCCACATAATGGGAGATGCCAAAGAAGCAACAATGGAATATGTTGCCATTGAACCCTGGCTAACAGACTCTGAGTTGATTAAGTATGACCAGGTCATGGATTCCATACTTACGAAAGCACCACAAGAACCAGTGCCTGAAAGTGAGGAAGACCTTGAGAAAATGATTTTGAAATTACTTGATCTATCTACGGAAATAACTGAAGAAGTAGATGGTGATGATGAAAATCCCGGTTTTCTGGATAATCTTCTAAAAGGTACATCTACAATAAAGATCACACAGGATCAATATGATAAAATATTGTACTATACAAGGCGTAATATCATAGGAAGCGGACCTATTGAACCTCTCATTCACGACCCTTACCTGGAAGATATTCACAGCATAGGAGTAAGCAACGTTTTTATCGTACATAAGATATTCGACATGCTTAAGACCAATCTTACCTTTAGTAATAAAACACGTCTGGAAGACTGGCTCAGGAGCATGAGCGAACGTATCGGACGTCCTGTCAGTGAATCTACTCCTATTGCAGACGGGGCACTTCCCGACGGCAGCCGTATCAATATTATATTCAGTGAAGATGTCAGCCGCAAAGGTTCAAGTTTCACGATGCGTAAATTCAGTGATGTACCTGTAAGTATCATCGAGCTTATAAACTGGGGTGCGCTCGACTGTACTATGGCAGGATATCTATGGATGTGTCTTGAGAACGGTATGTGTATATTCTACAGCGGTGAGACTGCTAGCGGTAAGACTACTATGCTCAATGCTACTCTACCTTTTATCAACCAGAAATATAAGATGTTCACTGCTGAGGATACTGCTGAGGTTGCTCCCCCACAGCCAGTATGGCAGCAGCTTATTACCAGGGAACAGGGACCTCCGGAATCACATGTTGATATCTTTACGCTGCTTAAAGCTGCACTAAGATCAAGGCCTAATTATATCATTGTAGGTGAGATCAGGGGTGCCGAAGGTGCCGTAGCCTTCCAGGGTATGCAGACCGGACATCCCGTACTGGCTACATTCCATGCCAGCGCAGTTAAGAAAATGATACAAAGACTTACCGGCGACCCTATCAATATACCCAATACGTTCATAGATAACCTGAATATAGCTATGATACTCCAGGCTGTGTACCGGAAAGGTAAATTCCTGCGTCGCTGTCTGAGTATTGAAGAGATAGAAGGTTATTACGAAGAAGCAGGCGGCGTCGTCACACGGGCAGTATTCGAATGGGACCCTGCAAGTGATGTGCATCATTTCAGGGGTTTGAACAACAGCTTCATACTTGAGAATAAGATCGCAGACAAACTTGGATATGAGGATAAAAGAAAGATATATGACGATGTGTTCCAGCGTGCAAAGATCCTGGAGCGTATGAAGGAAGAGAAGATAGAAGACTATTATGCTGTCTTGAAAGTGATCTGGGATTACCAGATAAAAGGCATAGACGGCCTTCCTTTTATTCTATAGGGTTTGGTTATGAATAAAGAGACACTGTTTCATCTGGTGGGAATGTCTGAGAAAGACTATATACTCAAATTTGCTTTACCGTTAGTAGCTTTAGGTGTAGTATTCGCTTTAATAATATCTTTTGTTGCTCCTGATATAATTACCGGATCAGTGAAATTGATAGTCTATGCCATACCACTGGTAATGCTGGTTGTAGCAGTAATGTATCCATTAACTGTATATAATAATACGAAAGCATCAATTGATAATAACATGCATTACTATATTACTCATCTGGGTGTACTTTCCACAAGCCAGATGCCAAGAAAGGATCTTCTTCAGGCAGTATCGAAAATGGAAAGTTATGAAGCCCTGGCAGATGAAACAGCAAAGGTCTATATGTTAATGAACGACTGGAATCTAAGTCTGGCCCAGGCATGTCGGTTCATTGCACGAAGGACACCATCTGAAATATTTGCTGACTTTTTAGATAGATTAGCTCACGCAGTTGATGCAGGTCAGAAGATCGATGAATTCCTGGAATCGGAACAAGTGGTAGTAATGAACGAGTTTGAAACCTTGTATAAATCTGCTCTTACGTCTATTGATAATATCAAAGAGACATTTGTATCGATGAACATGGCTTTAATATTTCTGACAAGTTTTGCCATCATTATGCCGGTTATTACAGGTATGAACCCGGTATTATTGATGGGGGGATCAGTATTTATGTTCGCGATGGTTGAATCATTGATGGTATATTCTGCAAAGAGCCTGGTGCCAAGAGATAAAATATGGCATAGTGTTGATATAGATACCGATGCATATATAAAAATTAAAAAATCCTTTCCGATTTCAATTGCAGCATGTATGTTAGTTTCCATACCTGTGATTTTTTTGACAAATATACCTATTACCATAAAATTCCCGATAATCTTTACACCACTTATTTATACCGGATGGCTTGCCAGAACCGAAGAGAACCTTATTAAACGAAAGGATGATAATTTTGCATCTTTTATTCGCTCTTTAGGCGCCTCGGCCGGGGCCAAGGGCGGATTGATCAATGATTCGCTCAAACAATTAACAAATCATGATTTCGGTCCTCTTACGACTGATGTTACTCATCTCTATAAACGGATCAATACCAGGATAAATAAAATGAAATCATGGGATTATTTTGCTGCATGGACTGGCAGTAGTCTTATCCAGAGATACGGGACTATTTTCGCAGAGGGTACTCACATTGGTGGTAAACCTGAAGTGATCGGTCAAATTATTGGTAATAATTTTATGCGTATTGTTTCTCTTAGAAAACTTAGATATACCAGTTCATCCAGTCTAGTGGGTATTTTATATGGACTGACCGGAGGTATTGCTTTAACATTATTTATTTCTGTATCAGTGGTGAATTTATTGAATACTATTTTCTCTGATACCGATTTTCCGACAGAGATAGGTCTTGGTCTTGGCCCTGGAGCGGCAGGAATAGATATTTCTATGATTATTACAATGTTAATGATATTAATGATGATCCACTCTTTACTGTCTTCTATTCTTCTGAGGATCGTGGATGGGGGTCATATCTTTAATATTTATATCCATTTTGTCGGGTTGTTGTGGACTGCTGGAATTAGTGCTGAAATGTCAATGAAGATCGCTGATTCACTTATAGGAGCTGTGTGAATAATAATGGTTTCAAAAAGATATACCACATACAGTCTATTCATTCCAGTGGCAATGGTCATAGGTACTTCATTCACTATCTTAATGTACCAGAGGTCAATTAAAATGATGATACTTATGAGCTATATTTCCGGATTTCTGCTTGTCTGTATTTTTATTTATCTTGCAATTCGTCCGTCAAAACCGAAGAGAGTATGATCAGAGATCAAAATACGGTTCGCTGTGATGTTTGACTTTGTCCATATCCCTTTCGATCTTATGAATGGCATTTATATTCATTTTCTTGCCGCATAATCTTTCTATAAACATCAATGACTTTGTATGGTCTTCAGGCATGAGTTTCCATGTGGGTTTTTCGTCATAATAATCAATACCGCTGGCATAGACTAAGATCTTATTACTAATTTTTTCACTGATCCATCCGATCTCATTGTAATAATCAAGTACATCCATCAGGTTGTTCTTTCCTACTTTTTCCATCAAGAACTCAACCCAGTTCAGCAATATGATTGAAGATTCGGAGTCGTTTTCTACATCTTCAAGTTGTGCAGTTGCTTTTGGTTGAGGAGCTGAGTGAAATGCCTGTAATTCTTGTTGTATATCAGGTATTGGTGATGATTGTGGTAATTGTGGAATTGATTGTTGAACTGGTGATGTTTGTTGAACTGGTGGTGTTTGTTGGTGTGATGGTGTTTGTGGTGCTTGTTGTATAGGGAAATCTTGCTGCATTTGAGGCACCTGGTGTATCTGTTGGTGAGACATTTCCGTTTCTTCGACAATGGCAATTTGGTCAGGTATTTCCGATACTACCGGTACTGGTTCGGATATTTCGGGTGTATGTTCAACGGTGCTTTGTTTTTGCTCTTTCATTTCTAATTGCAGTTTTGATAGTTGGGCATCATATTCTTGTAATTTTTTATCGAATTCAACCTGGATATTCTTAAATTCTTCTTCTGTGGCAGATATATCCACCTGGTTGATGTTGCCTGATAAATGATTGATACTGGCATCCAGGTCGTTCAAATGTTTTTCAATTGTTTTGATCTTCCTGTCATCCATGGGCTTATTATCACTATCACCCACAAAAGGATTTATTGAATTTGAGACAATTTCATACAATGACAGCAGTTCAAGAATAGTTTCTTCCATTTTATTGAACCGTTCATCATATTCTTCAACATTACGTTTTGCAATAGCTACAGCATTATCCAGTTTACCTACCTGGGTGCTCATCTCATTAACGGTATCGGAAATGTTGCCTAAGGCCTCTATTTTGGAATCTACCATTTCTTCGACCTTGCCCATGGTCTCTTCCTGTATCTGTCCCATTTGTGCAGCTATTAAATTCGGGTCAGGTGATATAACGCTACCATCCGGTGAATAGACTGGAGATGCAGATTGCTGCTCCATATTTTTTATCTTATCCAGTTTATTTACAATAGAGTCATCTGGCTTTTTAAATTTGGAAATTTTCCCCTTAAGCCCGTCCAGCATTTTCAGCATGGTTTTACCAACATTTACAGTATTAACTATTTTTCTTTTAATGTATATATAATTTACTAATGTTAGGATGAGACTTTTTGGAAGCAATCAAATTAGAATTTAATTATCTTTCTTTTGAAAACTAAACAAATTTTATGTATCCACTTCAAATCAGAGGCCAAAAAGGGCAGTTCATTTATTTTAGTATATCAAGTATAACTTGATATACTCAAGAAAATCCGAGCGTTAGCGAGGATTTTGTTCTTACGATACCTGTGGATAACGTTTGAATATTGTACGATCTTGCCTTTGCTGGTGGATTAAATAAGGTTTTGTCTATTAATTTGCCGGGTGCATATCTCGTTCCCTTTCTGACTTTGATCATGTTCCTAACAGATGCAAAAGCATATTTGTATATCCTCGCATATTTATACAATAAGAATTCATGTTGAAATATCCAAAGATGTAGATCATAATGAAAGTACGTGAAGGAAGCCCCGCCCGATATTATGTAGATCGTGGACAAAATCTCTCAAGACCGAATAACCGGGCAACTCCTGCTATACTGATGCCATAAAAAACAGTCTTCGTTTTTGCCATTTCAAGTATCGGTTCGATAGTTCCATTAACAACTGTTGTTCCTGTAATAAGTGCCAGATCGCACCAATCAAGCACATCTTTGGTATATTTGCTGCCATCCATTATTACCACACCAAATTTCTTTTTCCCGATATTCCCGTAATCCATATCCAGTATCTTAAGTTCATATTTTGCAGAGCAACACCGTGCATGCACTGGCTGGAATCCGATCAGTGCGATTCTTGATTTTCCACACTCCCCAAGAAACTTATCCAGATCCTGACCGCATTCCTCAGGACCATGGTCTTTACAGTGAACACTTCCCTCGATCATACCAAGATGTCTCATGACTGCATTCAGGCTGGCGATGAAGATCGCTCGTCTGAAATTATTGGTAAGTTCCATATCCAGGACATCCCCAAGCGTTCCGTCAAAGTCGCCGTACATATCTGTAAATGCCTGTCCAAAACTGCCTTTGAACTCTGCCTGAATTAATCGTTCCTGTCCCTTTAATATCACAAAGTCTTCACTCTCGGGATTTCCTATAGCCTCTTCGGGAGTCAGTGGTTTTGCTTTTATGACCACCGCCTCTTTTGACAGGTTATTGTCTGCTACAATCTTCTCGAATTTCTCCTTTATTAAATTATACATCCTAACCTCTTCTTTAAATAACATTCAGCGATACAGCTTGTACACATCTTAATGATCCCCAGGCCTCAGATAACTCTCTGTGCCCGGGTATATACATACAAGTTTGGCTTACGTGCAAATGCCACAAGGGTGATACCTACCTTTTCTGCCAGCCATATACCCTCACTTAAGGGTGCAGCCTTGCTTGCAATGAGTACAAACCCTGCTCGTGCTGCCTTAGCAACCATGGTAACCGAGAGCCTGCCTGTGGTCACCAGTGCACAATCCGTAGGGTCCATATCGCTAAGTACCACTTTTCCAACTACTTTATCCACAGAGCACGCCCTGCTAACGTCCTCACAGAACGCGAGGATCTCTCCCCCTGAGTTAAATATTATCGAGGAGTGTGTGCCTCCTGTTTTTCTCCATGATTTTGCACGCTCCTTAAGCTGCCCTATCGCATTAAAAATATCATTCCTCTCAAAGCAGACGGTCGAACTGATTGAATTAAAATCTTCGGTTCTGTCATATGGGCTCTTTTGTTCGAGTTGTTCTATGTCCACTTCAATTTTACATTTGATAGAAGCGCCACTGACCTGTATAGAAATGATCTGGTCAGGTGAACTTATAAAACCTTCACATAATAAAAAACCCGCTGCAAGTTCCTCAAGTTCTAGCGGACTTGCAAAAAAAGAAGTGATATGGACGCTGTTCACTTCGAACTTGAAGTTCTTTTCAATACTAACGTCCACATCTATCTTAGCTCTGTCACTTTCAGTGATCTCAAGGCATTGCATGGATGTATTAAAGGCCGGGATATGAGATGGAGTTTCATATCTCCAGTAATCTTTCCATCCCTCATCCCTGTTTACATGCCAATCATCCTTGATACTCATGACATCGACTTGATCTTGACAAAGAGTTGTTTGAGAGTATCCTCATTACTCATTGTATACTCAAACGGAGAGCTTGTGAACGGCTTAAAGTAGATTGGAACGTTATCCAGTCGATAAAACGTACCATCACACTCCATAGCATCGATCACACCAGGTAGTACCACATCAGATGCAACTGTTGTAGGACACGGTGCAATATCCAGGCAGACCATAGGTATCTCTGCAAGGTACGAAGCGCAGTCTGCCGGTGTATGGCAAACGAGATCAGCACACATAACAAACGCGGCGTCTACATCACGTTCTCTTAGCAAATCCACCATGGTATACTCACCCGGGTTGAATCTTGGGTGCCCCTTCGCGAAATCAAGACCGAATGGGTAGCCATACAGATATGATGCGAGCTGGTTGAAACCTGCAACATTGCAGTGACCTCTCAAAGCTCCTAGTGAGAACTTTGTATAGTTGTTAAGTTCCTTTATGAGGTTCAATGCCATCTCAACGTTCCTGTGCTTACCATAAGATGATCCGACTCCCAGCCCCACATAAACAGCGCCGAAATTGGATTCTTTCATCATTTCCACCATCTGATTCATCTGGTCCAAAGGCACACCGGTAATCTCTGCTACTGATGGATGCGGAGTCTTACCATTGAGTATTGTTAACAGCCCGCTGAATAGCTCATAATCGGTGTTTGGATTGATCTGCACATGAAGATCAGCTGCAGCAGCAGTGGGTGTCTTTCTCGGATCCACGCAAATTACGGTTCTATCAAATCTACCGCGTTTTGTCCAGTAGCCTCTTGGAAATATGCCGTATCTGGACATGTGTCTTGGCATGGACTCAAGCGCGTTGCATCCCCAGTACACAGAAAGATTGGCCCTGTTCTTTGTCTGTCCTGCAGTAGCACCGACACACCCGGATTCCTGTATACCCATTACTGTCGGACCATGACAGATCGTAGCATTGGAATCTACTGCAGCACCGAGGTACTCTCCTATATGCAGTCCAACTTCCTGAGCCTCACATGAAGTCTCACTGCCCAAAAAAAGTAGAGGACGTTTTGCAGAAGTAAGTATTTCAGCGGTCTTTGTGAGTGCCTCATCCCAGGCAGCCTTCTTCAACTCGCCGTTGTCTTTTATCATCGGATCTCTGATACGGTGGGAACTTACCACTTCCTGGAACTTTGCATTCCCCATCTTGCATGCATTTTTAACAGTGATCTTATCACCTTCAAGTTCCACTTGAATATCGTCACACGCACCTCCGCACACAGGACATATTATATTCTTAGAAAACATTTTTATTTTCCTCCATTATATACTTTCAGAACCACATCTACTGTGCTAAGCACCTCGTCATCGGTGGGTTCGAGTGTGATCTTGCTTCCCTTATATCGTGGAGAACCTGTGGAGAATGTATCGGGATCAATAATCACATTCGCCCAGATCGCTCTTGGCATAAAGACATGCCCGGGACGGACCGAGTCAGTGGATTTCGTAAACACCGAAACAGTGTGTTTACCATCCATACTGGTCATCTTTACTTTTTTTGGATTTCCCATGGCTTTAAAGTCCTCGGGAGCTATCCAACAAACGGCACATTCGACCATGTAATCATGTGTATTCTTGCTGCCTCCTTTGGCAAGCCTACCTTCATTAATCGTACTTCCTGTATTAAGTAATGCTTCCATCTAAATCACCTCACAATCCCTCATTAGCATTCTTTGATGCATACAGTACACCTTTAGTCCGCGCAACAATTGCATGGTCACCGGAAAATTGAAGAAAATCGCCCTGACATGTGATGTCACCGAACGTAAGATCGCTCTGGGTATCCACATGCTCAAATCCTGGCAAAAAATTCTTGATAGTGCCAGAAACCACGATTGTTCCGCCTGACATTTCGGCTCCGACGCCACGATTGGCATCTCCTTTAACTACAATTAGGCCGGCGTTTTGCCGTATGCCGCAGAAATTCTCAACGCTGCCTGTAACTACGATCTCTCCTCCACTCATACCGCCGCCAAGCTGGCTTACGGCATTCCCGTCGATAAGGATTCTACCGCCAGTCATTCCATGCCAGCTTCCGCGATAAGCACAGCCGATATGATCTTTACCATTACCCATTATATGCAGCAATCCACCTTTCATTTCCATGCCAGCCCAGGATTCGACATCACCTGTTACTACAATCTCTCCGCCATTCATCTCTGAACCAACATGCATACCTGTCGAACCATTAATTTTTATCTTTCCGGCAGTCATACCAGCGCCTATACGTTTGACCCTGGTGACATCGCCATCTATGATAATGGATGTTTCCTGCGGGGAACTTGCTGCGTCACCCTTTACATCAAAAAATTTAGACAAAGGGAGTTGTTTCGGACCCTGCCATACAAGTAATTTTTTTATCTCATCCGCACTCTTTGAAGTAAAGTTATCAGGTGTAATTACCTCTGCTTCAATCATAATATCAATCTTACCAACTGGTGTTAATATAATTTCTGCCATAAAATCACCTCTCGTTATTTACCTTAATCGGTGTGGGATTCATAAGATATTTCTCTGGTGTGGGATAATTAGCAAATCCGACAGTGTAGTACTTGAACCACTCTTTTACATCAGACAGCATATCCTTCTCACCCTCGTCCTTGACTGTTATATCGGAATAATATGTCCTCTTTTCTGGTATCATTTTAATCTCACCCTGTTGAGAAACAACCTGTCCATCTTTTATAGTGTATTCTGCCTGCTCAAAGTTACTGATCACTTGCTCGTAATTACGGGTGTTCAGTTCGGTCGGGTCAATGTTGTATATCGTAACATCACCATCAGCACCTATTCCAAGGCTGCCTTTGCGGTGTGATATACCAACTGTCCTGGCAGGATTAGCTCTGGTCAAAATGGCGATATCATAGAGTGATAACTCCCTGTCCACGCCGCCAAGATCGCTTCTATCACGTGCCCAGGCATGACATTCACCGAAGGTTTTTTCTCTTGCTTGTTGTGACATGAGCCATGCAATTATCTGTGGATATTTCAAAAATGTCCCACCATTCGGGTGATCGGTCGTCATAATAGACTTCCATACATCTTCTACCATCAGTAGTAGTTCAAGTCCCATTGCCCATTGAACACTGTGTATTGGGTTAGCCTTGAGGTACGTAAACGGTATTACACCAGAGCCACATTCCATCTCAATATCAGTATTTGACCACTTATTACCTGTAAGAGCATACAGATTGTGTATGGCTGGACCGTCACCTGTCATGACAGTTGCTTCTCCGAAAGGAACACATCCGCTGTCCATAACAATGAAATCGGTCTTGTTCACATAATCTATGATCTCTTTTGTTCCTGACTCAAAGTCGCCCCAGCTGGTTCCGCCAAAACTATTGAACTGTGCATGGGTAAGATACACGGACTGCATTCTCTTTGAATCAATCTTGGTCTCGGCCCATTCAACATCGAGATTCTGGTTTGCCTTGATCTTATTCGGTATGGCAAGTGATTCTCTAGTTATATCGCAACATCCCGGCTGTCCGAGATTATTGCAGTGCAGGTGCATGGACATTGGCATACCGAGAAGTTCATTGATCTCACATAACCCGTGAATGATCTCTCTTGGAGTAATTTCGAAGTGAATATTAGCTTCATCGAGTGAGCCTACGTTTCTTGCCCAACCCCAGTTCTCTACTCCGGCAGGATTAACGCATTTGATCCCGTAGGTTTTGTGGGTTTTCATCATCCATGCAACATAATTTGCTGCTCTCTCTATATCACCATCACGCAAATAGCGCATTATGAACCAGTTGTTACCCAATACAAGATAACCGCCTGTGTCTATCATGGGGATTGAGCGCATCTCTTCATGTGTATGACGTGCCTCAAGTGGCGGAACTGCAGCTTCAAAGACAGTGGTATATCCCATCTGGGAATATTCATATCCTTCAAGATAGACAGATGGAACGGTATAACCGGAACCGGAGTGAGTAAGTGCGGTCTTTCCCCTGGACCACTTGTAACTATCCTCAGGACGCATCATTCTTCCGACGTTGACCTTCGCACCTGCTATATGGGAATGCGAATCAACACCACCAGGCATAACAGTCATACCCTTTGCATCAATGGACTTTGCATTTATTATCTCAGATTCGAATAGCTCGGGTACTACTTTTCCATCCCTGATGAAAATGTCCATCTTCTCCCCGTCTATCTCGTTTAACGGATCAAACACGTATCCATTCTTGATCTCTATTGTTTGGGCCATTATTCTACCTCCTTTTTCGTAAGACTTATCGCATTCACAGGGCAGATCATGACGCATGAGCCGCAGTTTCCGCAGAGTTCATGGTTATACACTGCAATAACACCGTTTAAAACCTCGAGTAGCGGTTTACTATCCAGTTCATTAAGATGCCCGGAAGCAAGATAAGGGTCTGATGACGCGTTTACCGGACAGACTATGACACAGTTCCCGCATCCGAGACATGCATCTTCGTCTGTAACAAGGCTTGATGTCTGCGTGGGTCTTGGAGTGGGTATGCCAGTGATCTTCTTCTCATATGGCTTTTTCTTTGACATCTCCGGAACTATCGCATTCTTTGTAACTGTTATAGCATCTACCGGACATGATATTGCGCAAGCACCACAGTAGATGCAGGCATCCGGACGCTGTGTGATCTTTTCAACTCTTTCGCCCGGACCCCATTTGCGAGCGAAGATGGCATTACATGGACACACATCTATACAGGTACGGCACGTCTGGCAAACTTCTTCGTCTGTTTTCCATTCGCCTGCAAATGGCTTCTCAACTGTGATGGCATTTATGGGGCAGACAGCTTCGCACCAACCACAGTGAACGCAAGAATCTTTATCAATTATGGTCTCACCCTCTACACTGGTACTGCCATCATTAGCAAGCCGCCACTTGACCGTTATACATTCCTGCGGGCAGACCTGCTCACAAAGACCGCAGTGTACACAGTCGTCACTGACAGTAGTGGGCTTTAGGGCACCACACAGATATGTTTCATCTTTCACAGGATTGCCATCCAGTCTCATTTCCAGTGCGCCTGTCGGGCACACTTTGGTACACATACCGCACACATTGCAAGTGTCACGATCATTTTCCAGAAAATCCCGGTCAATAAGTCCTCTTGCAATAGCTCCTACGGATCCTATTACAAGAGACTCTTTCGGACAAGCCATGATGCAAGTTCCACAGCCTATGCATTTATCTGGTATGTACACCAGTTGCTTATTATCTTTTGTTTGAAATACCGATTCATTCATATTATTTCCTCCATAATCCATCTATGCTGTGCATGTATTGCAGAGAGTTTCTTCATCCTTACAAACAAAAGATTCACCGCATCTTTTACACACTGCCACGCACTTGGCTTGCTTTATGGGAACTTCTACATTTACCATTTCATAACTGTACACATCTTCCCCGGCTTCCAGAAGATCATAAATAGCTTCTTCGTGGGGGACTTTCTGAGTATTCAGGTACCATGCATGTAATCTCGGATATTTTTGGGTCTTATCAGGGTCGAGATATATCCTGACCCCACGTGCGGATGTTACATCAGCTGGAACATGTCTGTTTATTACTACTGCCATTTTCCCGCAGTCTGTAATTCTCATTCCCTTGTTCCCGATTGTAGCACCCCCCAGTATTTGGAATGCATCCGGAATACAGTTGTATGTTTCACAAGTCGCATAAATACGCTCTTCATCCTGCAAATCAAGTATCTGCTTAGCAATGTTGAACATCTGGATACCTATGAAAGCTCCTGTACTCAGGTATCCATGGAACGGGACTACTCTCTCTATCTGTGAAAGCAGCTTTGTGTCTTCGATCTGTTTGATAATCTTATTCATATGAAAATCTCCGGTCCCATGGAAGCCATATCAGTTTATTGGCAAATGTTTATCAAATTGTGAATTCAAGCGTGTTATTATTTTACTTAAACTTAACGAAATTAGTTTCGTTTTATATTGATTGTAAGTGATTGTATTTACGTTAAATGAGATTTTGTATAGTAAAATATGTAAAATAACATCCCGGACGAAGACATATGGATTAAATTATAAATGTTTATCAAATCATTAATTAAAACGTGTT
>JAIOQW010000200.1 GCA_021108405.1 Methanosarcinales archaeon | reverse complement strand
AAGGTACGTTATTTATCTTGTAGATCGGCTTTAAGTTCGTATCTTCAGGTTGTCTCGCTTCAAAAACAAGCAAAGAAGGATCTTTGAGCGAAAACATGGCAAAACCCGACATAAGTGCATCGGATAGGGATATTTTGATGTTATTTGACCGGAGGTCTTTTATTTTCTTAAAATCTGAACGAACAAGGCTGAATAATGCATCAGCGTTCAGATTTTTTCTAAGTTTTATTTTTTGACTCATACAAAACTCCATCCATGGAATTCGAAGATTATTAATAATTTGTTGGAATTATTCGCTTTATTTCTCAATATAATATATAATGTTTACGAAAATAAAAACTAGTGACCCTTTAGCTGCATGCGTTTATATTCTTAGCGGGAATTGCTGGTAACTATTAATGTCCGGATATTATCCAATCAACATCCTCAATAATACCTTAGTAACTTTAAGTACACTTTTTCCCCTGGCTTTTGTGATCAGTTTTCCTAATAATATAGATGGATGATCTATATCACCATACTGGTTGATAATTTCTATTATTCCGGGTTCATTAAAAAACCCCATTAATTCATTAAGATCATCATTATTCAACCTACCTAACACATTATGCATACGCATTCCCATACTCAATTCCCGACCTACTGCTTCACGCCACCGCCGGTCATATTCCATTAGTGCCTGTGCAGATGTATTATCAGAAAGTGCAGCGTTTGCAGCCACCTCACCTGCGTGCTTTGCACAGATCGCACCCATATATACGCCACCGCCTGAGGTTGATTTGACCTGTCCGGCCGCATCTCCTGTGATAACAACTCCATTAGCTGCTGTACACGGTTGAGGACCTAATGGAATGCATCCTACAACCATATCCAGACAACCCGGACGTGCCCGTTCTCTTATTGTCAGATTAGTTTGCATGAACCTGCATAGATGCTCATAAGCACTCAACTGTGTCTTAGAGGGATCTACACATAGCCCTATTCGTGCTATATCTTTGCTTACAGGCACTGACCATGCAAAGAACCCTGGCGAATTATTACCAACAAAAACGTCTACCATATTGGTATCCATAACATCATATCCAGTCTCTATCTGCACACCGGATAAATATTTTTGCACCTGACCTAATCCGCTCCACCTGGCAATATTACTCTGTACACCATCAGCACCGATCACCACTTTTGCAGTAACATTACACTTACAGCCATTATGTATAAGGTGCAACAATTTTTTATCATGGTGATCCTGTAAACCCAGGGCCTTTGTCTTCATCATGATATTAGCACCCTCATCAATAGAGTGTTCCAGTAAGGTGCGGTCGAATATTTTCCTATCAATAACATAGGCTCTTATCTTCTCACCGCCAATAGAGATACAGGTATTATTAGGAGGGAATATGTGTGCACCCTTGATCGACTGGTATATCCATGGCCCTTGTTTGATCTCACATTCATCAATGGTCTTGCTGCTTATCAAACCAGTACACTGCAACGGACTTCCAGCTGATGTATGCTCTTCAATGATCAAAGTTTTAGCACCTGATCTGGCAGCGTACCTGGCAGCCATTGACCCGGCGGGACCTGCACCTACAACAACAACATCGTAGGACAGATCAGTCAAATGAAACCTCTCCCTCCCTATTAATATAAGCAGTAATTTGGCGCTCAATTCTTCTATGTTGTATTACATCCGGGATGCTCTTATGTATCATGGTTACCACATCCAGACTGTTCTCAGTGACCTTGATCCCTGCTTTATCAGCTTTATCGAAAATAATAGCGGGTATGTCCATTATATCAGTATTCTCGTCTATTTGTATGGATACAATGGCTTGAAGTTGATCCCATTCTTTTAGAGTATTCTGCGCCTTTTTGATATTCTGGTACGCCCTTTTCTCCAGGATGCTTACATTAGCACGGCTGGTTTTTAGTATATCTGCGATCTTCTCCTGGGTATAACCTTTAAGGCGAAGTTCCAGAACCCATTTTTGCCGTTTAGTTAAAAAGGACTCTACAAATGGCATAATATATTACATTCGTATTTAATAGTATATATTATATCTCAAAAAAGAACAAAATCCTCCCGTCTGTCGGATTTTCTTGAGTATATTATCTTACAGATTATATATTAAAATAAAAATTAAGGGCAAAAATGCCCTTAGTCAATTTACTGTGGTTTATCGTAGAGTTTAGTTTTCTCGACAAGATTGCCCTTCTTTGCATGTGGCTGTCTATAGACTGTATCGTTGGCCTTTTCAATCTCTCTGGCATCTATTGCCAGTTGGGCTGCAGCCCTCATCATTTCATGGCCAGTTGCTGTTGTTAAGGTCACGTCTTTGATATCTTTCATCATAAAGCATGCAGGGAAGTTAATCTCTGCTACCTTATCTGCCATATGTAAAGCAGCTAGTGCTTTAGCCTTAGCATATGGATTTTCAAATCCGGCACTCTCTACTGCTTTTTGTGCACTTATCAGTATATGCGGTAATTCAAGGTCTTTACCTGATTTACCTGCATTGACCTGGTCAATAACCTTATCGAACTCAGTCTGAATTAACCTGACAACACCACAGGTGGATAAAACTTTCATAGCATCGCTGTTAAAGCTTGCCATCTCGACAGAATCAAGGAACTCCCTCTTGGCGCCAATAAGCGGATCAACCTTCAAAACGAGGGTTCCGAATCCTGCATCTTCCAGTGCCTTGCGGTCGTCTTTCTTAGTAGGTCCGTCTGATATCACTATCATTGGCCTGTCCTTCCATATTTCCCGTGCTGCAGTTGGACCGGGTGCGGATGCATTAGGGCTGATTATAACATAGAAATCCGCATTATACATTTTGAATTTCTCTGTGTCGGCAGCCTCATCTTTGCCCATCTTGGCTCCAGTACCGAAAACTCTGATATCTATTCCCTCTCGAGCTGCGATCTCATCTAGAATGAGATCCACCACCTGGGACATCCCCAAGTTACCCAGTTTAATAAATCCTATTTTTACCATATTGGATCACGCTGTACAAATTGAATGATATACATATATGTTTTTTGATTTGATCTGATTTGAAGTGGAAACAAATATCTATACTATATATATTAATATGACTAATAATATTTTAGTACATCAGGTATAACTTGATATATCGAAAATGTTTCGCATTTTCTAATCTTTCGCTCCTTCGGAACTTCAGACGAAGATTCTACGAATCTTCTAATCCGCCATTCCTCCGGAATGTCGGTCAAGAAAATCCGGGCGTTAGCGAGGATTTTGTTTATCTTCAGGTGATGATAAGTTGATACGGGTACTGGCAACAGGCACATTTGATATTTTGCATCCGGGGCATCTACTGTTTCTGGAAGAAGCAAAAAAATATGGTAGCGAACTGTGGGTTATTGTAGCACGTAATGTAATGATAAAACATAAACCAAAACCACTGCTTCCCGAAACACAGCGGTTGGAAATGGTCAAGGCATTGAAAGTGGTTGATCATGCAATGCTGGGAAATGAATATGATATGTTCAAGCCGCTGGAATATATTAAGCCAGATATAATAGCACTTGGATATGATCAGTTTTTTGATGTAAAAGAACTTGAAGAAAAGATACGGTTAAGAGGGATACAGGCAAAAGTTATTCGCATCAATGCACATGAACCATGCAGTACATGTAGTACTGGAGCTATTATTAAATTAATAAGATAATGGGGGATGTTTTATTAACGAAAGAGAAATATTATTACGCAGAATGATCTTGCTTTTATCGGTTTTCTTATTAATACTGGTAGGTCTGTCTCATCCTGCCGTAGCAGTCGAAAATAAAACAAAGATACATACAGAGGAAACGGTTTTTGCTATAGGCGAACAGTATGATTTTTTTCAGGGTTATAGTATAAAAATAACCGAATCATCACCTACTGGCAATAAGATTTCTATGGAAATCCTGGCAGACGATAAGATTGTAAAGGAGAATATTGTTGTTGATAAGGAAAATATCTTTCGATATACTATAGAATATAAGGAAGATGAGGATGAAGAGGAAGAGGAAATATATGTGATTTTTGATATCACACTTGAAAAAGTATATATTGACGACTTGACAGCCAGGCTTAATATAACACAATATGTTGATCCATCACGATCTACATCAGAATTTATTATATTTGACAGGGAATATACACTTGAAAAAAATACTTTTTTTTCACTTAAAGAGGATTATAATCTTATGTTGAATAATATGGATTCTGATTATGCTTTCATTGAATTATACAGACAGGGGGTAATGGTTAAAGAACAAGAAATGGAAATTAATAATACCTTTGATTATTCAGTAACTGTCAATGAAAGAGAATACCTCATTATAACTTTTGATCTTAAGACTGTTTTTGAAGGTACATCACGCGATGTTGTTGTGATAAATCATATGTACCAGTTAGAAACACCATCATACGCCGACCCGGTGGAAACGGATACAGAGGTTGAAGATAGTGAAAAATCTGATAATAATGAAGTACCTGGTAATAATGAAGTATCCGCTAGTAATGAAGTACCTGGTAATAATGAAGTATCCCCTGGTGATAAGATAGAAGAAAGCAATACTCAAATTCCGGACACTAACCAAACAGTTGATATTGAGGATAGTACATCAGATAACGATAATCCTATACTGGGAATAAGTGTATTTTTGATTACTATTATGATTGTGATCATCTGGGCAGACCTGATAAGTAAACGCCACATGAAATAGAATTTAAACTCACACCGTAATATTATTAATCAATTAGCCCAATTTAATTAAATAATAGTTATATTGACACAATACTAAAATTCAGTTATTTCTATGTATATATTATATGCAGATGCAACCATTAATCTGTGTAAATCCGTGTAAATCCGTGTCTATTATTTTTTTCAGACACGGATTAACACGGATTTGGACTTGTGATGTTGAGAGTACAGCATTAAAATCTGTGTCTAAAACAATAACTGGAAAATTGGATCGTGCCAGTTATATTCATTTCAACATTTAATTGTCAATGGAGGATTGGATTTGTCAGATAAGAAATATGTATATTTTTTCGGTGGTAATAGCACTGAAGGTAATGCCTCAATGAGAAACCTTCTCGGGGGGAAGGGGTCACATCTAGCTGAAATGGCTAATTTGAGTATACCAGTACCGCCGGGATTTACTGTAACAACAGAAGTTTGTATAGAATATTACAACAACCAACAGCAATATCCCAATGGAGTGGAAGAACAGATAGCCAGGCAGCTTGCCAATCTGGAACAAGAGATCGGCTTTTTGTTTGGTGATGAAAAACAACCATTGTTACTTTCTGTCAGGTCAGGAGCTCGTATATCTATGCCTGGTATGATGGATACTGTATTAAATTTAGGACTTAATGATAAAACAGTAGAAGGTCTGGCAAAAACTGTAGACGAAAGGTTTGCATTTGACTGTTACAGACGTTTTATTAATATGTTCGGGGATGTGGTACTGGGAATTGAACATAAAGAGTTTGAGAAGATACTGGATGCAAAAAAGGAAAAATTGAATATTACTAATGACACTGAGCTTGATGCTAAAGCTCTTCGTGATGTAGCGATACAATATAAAGCACTGTATAAAGAAAAGACAGGTGCGGATTTTCCACAGGATCCCCATACCCAACTACAGATGGCTGTTAATTCTGTTTTTGATTCCTGGAACAACAAAAGGGCCATCACATATAGAAAGATCAACCACATTCCTGATGACTGGGGTACAGCGGTTAATGTCCAGTGTATGGTCTATGGGAACATGGGTGAGAATTCAGGCACTGGTGTTGCATTTACCCGTAATCCTGCTACTGGCGAGCGTAAATTCTATGGTGAATATTTAATGAATGCCCAGGGTGAGGATGTAGTAGCAGGTATCAGGACACCCCAGTCTATCGAGACGTTGAAAAAAGAAATGCCTGATATATATGGTCAACTGGATGGTATTAAAGAGCAGCTTGAGCAGCATTTCAAAGAAATGGAGGATGTCGAGTTCACGATACAGCAAAATAAACTTTATATGCTGCAAACAAGAACCGGGAAACGTACTGCTGCTGCAGCAGTGAAGATCGCTGTAGATATGTTCAATGAAGGATTGATCAATAAAGAAGAGGCGTTACTTAAAGTAGATCCTGAACAACTGGACCAGCTTCTGCATCCGATGATAGATCCGAATGAAGAGGTTGAAGCTGTGGCTAAGGGCCTTCCCGCATCACCGGGGGCAGCTGTTGGAAAAGTAGTATTTACTGCTGATCAGGCCGAAAAGGAGGCAAAAGCAGGAGAAAAGGTGATCCTGGTCAGGAATGAGACCTCTCCTGAAGATATTGGTGGTATGAATGCTGCCCAGGGCATATTGACGGTCAGGGGCGGGATGACATCCCATGCAGCCGTAGTTGCACGTGGTATGGGAAAACCGTGTGTTGCCGGTTGTGGTGCTATACGTACTAATGAAGACGAAGGTAGTTTCACAGTTAATGGCCATACAGTACATGAAGGTGACCGTATCACATTGAATGGTACCACCGGTGAAGTCATTTTAGAGCCGGTAAAGCTCATAACACCTGATATCAGCGGTGATATGGATATAGTGCTCAAATGGTCGGATGAGGTCAGGAAATTGAAGGTCAGGACCAATGCCGATACACCTAAGGATTCCCAGGTTGCCAGGGATTTTGGTGCGCAGGGAATTGGGCTATGCCGTACTGAACATATGTTCTTTGGCGAGGGAAGAATACCTATTGTACAGGAAATGATCTTAGCAGAGACCGAAGAAGGCAGAAAAGAAGCACTCAAGAAGCTTTTACCAATGCAGCGTGGCGATTTTAAAGAGATATTTAAAGTAATGAAGGGATATCCAGTGACAATACGTCTACTTGACCCGCCTTTACATGAATTCCTTCCCAAATACGATGAACTGCTTGAGCAGCATATGGAATTAAAAAATAGTGGTAGCAGTAGCAAGATTAAAGAGATAGAAAATCTAATAAAACGGGTGAGTTACCTTCATGAGTTCAATCCGATGATGGGACACAGAGGCTGTAGGCTTGGCATTACCTATCCTGAGATATATGAGATGCAGGTAAGGGCTATATTTGAAGCTGCCTGTGAACTGGTTAAGGAAGGATATACGATCGTACCTGAAGTAATGATCCCCCTGGTAGGTCACATCAATGAATTCAAGGTAACCAGGGATAATGCCGAAACGACTGCCCAACAAGTAATAAAAGAGACAGGTGTTAAACTGGACTACTTGATCGGAACTATGATCGAACTGCCCAGGGCAGCTATCACTGCAGATGAGATCGCACAGGAAGCAGAATTCTTCAGTTTCGGGACCAACGACCTGACACAAATGACATTTGGTCTTAGCAGGGATGATGCTGGTAAATTCTTACCTTACTATGTTGAAACCGGTATTTTGAAAACTGATCCTTTTATGGCTATTGACCAAAATGGTGTAGGGGAGCTGGTAAAAATGGGTGTGGAGAAAGGGCGCTCTGTAAAGCCCAACTTGAAGATAGGTATATGCGGAGAACATGGTGGTGAACCCAGCAGTGTGATCTTCTGTCATAATACTGGTCTGGATTATGTAAGCTGCTCGCCTTTTAGAGTACCTATTGCCAGGCTGGCTGCTGCCCATGCGGTGCTGAAGAAGGATGAATAGAAATATTTATGCCTCTTAATACAAATGCTATATTGAAGGTGTACTATGCCCGAGATTATAGAATGTGAATCAGGATCATATCCTTTAGTGGATATATACGGACGCCCGCTTGAAGTGGGCAGCCCTGTTAGATATGGAGGTACAGGCACTTCGGGTTATGTTACCGAAATCACATGTGATAGTGAAGGTGCCTGGGCGCAGATAGACACAACCAATCTGCTGTACAAACTGGAAACACTTACTTTCCTGGATGATTTCGAAGCCAAAAAAGCTATTGGTGAGAGGATATTTTCCAGAGACGAGATTGAGGAGTCTCTTGCAAAAATGGAAGATGAAGCAAGTAGAGCCATGCTGCATGATGAGAATGTTGAATCCGGCGGATAGTTAGAGTATGATCAAGTGATCATATGATCTGTATTGGTGTCGTTATCCACGGACCTGTGGTTATCGACTCAGGCAGGGCAGTAAAACTACTCAGTTTACTTTCAGGTATTGGCAGGGTAGAAGCTGTGCTTGCCGGTACTATGGGTAGAGCGGCTGTGATCGACGCTTCACTGGAAGATGTTATAGATATTTCCAGTAACCACAAACCCAGTGAATCTATTAGGGAGATCAGTTCTTCATGTGACATGGTGCTGCTTGTCAATGAAGGGAAGTCAATAGATAGCGGGGTGACTTTCGGGAGAATGGTGTATAGTAAGCTGGGAGATATCCATGTACCTTTATTTCAGATCGAGTATGGTGATACTGGTACTGTTGGTAAGCCGCAATGTACGATTATTCCCTGGACTCTGGCACATCATCCTTTATTAGATCAACTAAGAGATCTACTGCAGGCCACTATTATGCATCCGCAGCCAGATAACGGACATTTTTCTGTCAATGGAGATATTATACGGCGCAGGGTAGCTGATGTGAGACCAGGGGAGTATGTGACAGTAAATGGTATCGTGATCGGTAAAGCCCTGTCTGTTGATATTGAGATTGTTTCAGAGGCCGGAAGGATAATTGAACTAAAGGGGGGTGAGTTGAAAACTCATGGTGTTGAAAAGTTTGAGACGGTTGATCTTATATCTGCTATTATCAGGTCAGGGTCTATACGTCCCGGAACTTATTTGCCCAGGGTGCTGGAACATTCAAGTACAGGACGTGCAGTGATCATTAACCACTGTGCAGAGGATACTTTTGAGATTGCCGGAAATGCCGATCTGGCAGTGGTGATCGGTGATGATACTACTGCTATTGCCGGGGATCTGTTGAGCAGGTTGGGTATACCAATAATAGGGATTATTGATGGGGACAGGGATGGTCTGGTTGATCATACCCAAGTTCCCTGTGGGTCTGTGATCATTAGAGTGAGTGCCGGGAATGATGATGTGGTCGGGTTAGGAGTATGGGATACGGTTTTTCATGGTAAGGGGTGGAAGGAAATTAGTGGGACCGGGTTTGAAGGGATATTGTCTGAAGTGATGGAATTGGTAGGTGATCTTGTTGAAGAGGTGGTGGAATATTGATGAGTTCAACAAAACAGTTAAATGTGAAAAGACATTATTAAGAACGGATTTACAATTTGCTCCGATAGTGTAGCACGGCCAATCATGCAGGACTCTCACTCCTGCGACTGGGGTTCAAATCCCCATCGGAGCAGTAAAATTTTTTATTTGTGGCTTTTGACAATGGTTTTTTAGAAATTGTACTGTGTTATTTATGTCAACCCTATTTGACAACGAAACAGAGTAGAGAATGTGTGGGCTTAAGTCGAAGCTGATTTTTCTACAATGTCCCTATGTGCGGATTGTGTCGATTGTTCTATATGCTAGTGTCAAGTCAACATTCAAGTGTCAGATTGTGAAGGCGTATGTCATATGACACTATTATAAAATTAACCACAGATGAACACAGATGAACACAGATTTGTTGATGAGGTCATAGAAGCTATATTTTTCAGGGATTTTCGTATCTGTGTTTATCTGTGTTTATCTGTGTTCATCTGTGGCTATCATTTTCGCCCTATGAGAGGAAAAAGGAACCGCAGATAAAAGTTGCAATGAATTTCAATTATCTGGCAGGAATAGATATAATCTAATTTTCTTGATTTATCTGCGCCTTAAAAATCACAGGAAAATGGAATCGTGTTAGATTACATATCTTGCGATGTTACATGGTTGACTCGACACTAGTTTCCATCTGTAAAGGTATCATTTAACAGAAAAAAAATATATTTATACATATAAACATATAAGCATATAATACTAAATATAATTTTAAACCAATAGATAGCGGTATTTAAAATTATAAAAATAGTAATCTTATGTTTGTTGAGTTATATTTAATCTATCCATATTTTTTTTTACTATTGATATGCTTCTTTCATCTTTCAAATTTTTAAAAATGCTAATAGCTTGTTTGTAATATTCCAGTGCTTTTTCAGGTTTCCCCCAGTTCTGATACACTCCTCCGATGTTGTTTAGCCTCGTTGCTTTACTTCTGATATCGTTTAATTCCTCATCAATCTCCAGAGCTTGTTTGAAATATTCAATGGCCTTTTCGACTTCACCAAGATGGCTGAAGGCTAAACCAAGATTGCCGAGGTGGTTTCCTTCACCGTGCCTATCGCCTATTTCTTTTGAGATTGCAAGCGCCTTTTCGCTGCGATCGATGGATATCTTATAAAGACCAATTTGATCATACAGGATCCCAAGGGAACCGAGTAAATATCCATATATTTCAGTCTCTGAGGAAAGCTCTAAGAGCAATTTCTCCTTTAACTCTATACTGCGATTGATTTCATCTATTGATTTATAATCAGTTTCTAATAATTCAACAAGAGCAGGTTTGAACTCTCTTTCCAGGGGGATTTCCATAAACTCTACCACACGGTTTCTGAAGGCGAAAAAATCTGGTGCTTTAATGCTGATGGTGACGAGTTCTTCTTCCTTTATCCAAAATACAACTTTTACATGATGCTCTATAAGTTCTTCCCGTTTGAAATTTAAAAATTGGAGAACTTCAGGAAACCCTTTCTCAATATTATGTACAAAAAAAACAGTATTATGAGAGTTGTATAATGAGAAAAATGAAGGTAAATCCTTATTTTTTCCAGCATCAATATTAATAACTTCAAGTCCCTGCTCTATGAGGAGTCTATTAAGGTAGTTCTCCATATCAGTACGTAAAAATTCACTCACATAAAGAGCAAAAAGAAGAGATGGTTTATTGTGTTTATATGCACGATTCAAATAATTGCTAAGACGTTCCACACGCGTGTTGAATGTCTCTTTTACTTCATTCATGTCTTTAAAATTTTCTCGAGCGTTGGATGGATATCACACCATATTTCATCATTCACATATTCCAGCACACTGAGATTGTGTAATAAATGCCCAATCCTTTCTATTCCACGTATCTCATTATTCTCATAGAGTTCTTTTAGAATATCATAATCTTCTGTGCGTAAAATCCGTTTAAAATCGCTTCTTATCTCTTGCTCTGCCCTTTCCACATCTTCTTTGATTATACGACCTCTTTCGTGTTCGATTGCACTATCAGCCGCGATTTGCATGATACGTGCACTTTCTCGAAATACTCCAGCACCCATTGTAATTGCTAAATTGATTGTTTCAGGTTCGATTAAAGTTTCTTTCATTCTTTTGAAAATAAACATTTTCAGCAGATCATAGCCAGGTTGATACATACTTTTTCTATCATTCTTATTGTGGAGTTTAATATTTGGAAGGAAAAATCTATTTTCCCTAATTGCAGTAAATTCTTGAGCAAAGAATATTGATATTGGAACAGTATACACGATATTGCATATAGGCTGAGTAATAGCGGTGTGGTTATCATAAAAAATTTTCTTTGCCTGCTCAAGACTTGGTTTATCTAAATCATCGATTAAGACTAATACATCTTTCTTTTCTTTGCCGCTGATATCTGCGATAATTAAATTAATTTTCTCAATCAACTCAGAGAGTTTCGGTTCAATGATCTGTCTGATCGTTTTTCTCGAAGTATCCTCTGCCCTAATTTTCGCTAATATTGATAGGAAAAACACTGAGAGCCCACCCCCTACTGAAGCTTCAAGGGAAGTCTCTTCTACATCGACATGCTCAACTATGCTATTTTTCCAGGCTTCAAGGTCTTTGACGAGTTCAGATCTGAGTTCCTTTCCTGCATCTTTATATTGGAGAAATAACTGAGCACCTATAGAAAAAAGTACATCAACATAGTCAAGATTATGTATATCGCAAACATCCTTTATCGAATATTTAACAATAAAATATTTTTTTTTTATTTCATCGTCAGCAGCAAGCCTATTCAATTCAGTTGACTTACCGCATCCACGATGTCCGGAAAAAAAATATTTGGGTGGTTGTCTATGCTGGCGCAAAAGAGCCCTGATCAATCTATTTAAAGGTTTACCTTCGCGCTCAACATGAAATGGACAGTTGGGCGGTAGAGGATAAAATGGGTCAAAATTACTCCATGCAAGATCAAGATCTTCGGCAATAATAAACTCTTCTAGCATTGTTGTTCTCCTTAACCATTTGTTTGAACATTTTAAGGGATGAACGTTTATAACTAATTAGTGGTGTTAACTAAATGGAAATATCGACATCTATTAGCTCTAATTCATTTTCATTATTCTAAGTCTATGTATATAAATACATCATCTTATAGTTAATCATACCTTTACAGTTTGGAGTGCACTCCAACCACGAGTTGGAGCAATTCTAGAATAGGAAGCCATTGTGGAGGTAAAAACCCATAACCAACTATTCTTACTGTCAATTTTCTGACAGATTCGTAAATGGCATTTGTAAAAGAACCGGCTTTCATCGTTATACCCTTTTTCAGACATATAGGAAAAAAAAAGAATTTGTTTATCTTGCTGCTGAAATTAAAAGATGGTTGAAAAAAAAGAAGATTCAATGAATCTTCTAATCTTCAGCTTCTTCGAAGCTTCAGGGAACAAAATCCTCGCTAACGCTCGGATTTTCTTGAGTACATCAAGTTATAACTTGATATACTACAAGTAAATGCGAACGAAGTGAGCATTTTCATATTCAGATATACTTCCAGATACCCCGTCCCTTAAAGTTATGTACAATTGTCTTGGTTGTAGTAAGCTGTTCAACTGAGTATCCTATTCCTTCTCTTCCCATTCCACTATCTTTCACCCCTCCAAACGGATAGTATCCGGTTCCATGTCTAGGTGAAGAATTAATAAATACCGCTCCCACTTCAAGTTTTCTCACAATCTTCCTGATTTTTCCCTCATTCTCTCCGAATATGGAAGCATCAAGACCAAATCTTGAAGAGTTGGCTATTTTTATAGCTTCATCCTCATCTTTAACCTTAACCAGAAGTGTTAATGGTCCGAATACATCCTCCTGGAAAGCTCTTAAATCATGGAGAATCTCTTTGCTGCTCTCAATTAATGTTGGCCATACATAATTACCATCTCTTTTAAATTTAAGTAATGGCTTAGCCCCTTTTTCAATTGCACCTTTATCATTGTAGATTTCCTCAACAAAATTAGCACTTTTCTCACTAATTAGAGGTCCCATTATTGCTTTTTCATCTTTCAGCGGATTCTTAGGTTCTATAGTCTTCAATTTATCAACCAGTTTCTCTTTAAGAGAGCCGTATATGCCTTCCTCAGCCAAAATTAATCGAATGGCATCACATCTCTGTCCTGAATAACCTGTCATTCCTTTTATAATTTCATCAACAGCGATATCCATGTTTGCATCAGCTAACACTATTGCCGGATCTTTTCCTCCCAGTTCCATATGGAAATTCTTGATTCCTGCACTTTTTAGAATATCCAGACCAATCTCTGTGCTTCCTGTGAAGGTTACTGTGTTAACCCTTCTATCACCAACTAAAATGTCTGTGTCATTTCCGCTTATTGTTAGCACTGAAATGCTTTCTTTTGGGAATCCGGATAATTCAAGGATCCTCATAAACATAATAGGTGCAATGGGATCAGAAGATGAAGGTTTTAAGATAATTGCATTTCCACTTAATAAAGCAGGAATGATCTTTGTGGCAGATATAAAGAGAGGATAATTAAATGGACTTATAGCCAATGTTATACCATATGGCTCTCTTTTTACAATTCCCTCACTTTCCAGTGTATCCTTACTCCAGTCCCCAGGAATGTAATCTCCTGTTAATCGTCTGGATTCCATGGTTGTTTTTTCCAGCCTTTCCATAGTGGCCTCGGTCTCACCATTTGCATTTCCTTTCGGTTTTCCCGCATCAGAAATAAGAACATTGACAAAATCTTCATGAGTTTCTTTTATTAAATTAGATGCTTTTAAAAAGCTCTTAATCCTATTTTCACCAGAGTAACTTCTAATCTGGTTTCTTCCTATTTCATGAACTTTTTTAAGAGTTTCCTGGACCTGCCCGGGACTGACCTTAGATATCCTTGCTATGATCTTCCCATCAATTGGGCTAGTTACATCCAGTAACTCTGTACCTAATACCCATTCTCCGGCCAGGTACGCTTTAAATTCGATAATATCGTCTTTTCCAATTTGATATATTTCATCAAACATTTTATTATTTAACATCATATTTTACCCCAACTTATATTGCTTAAAACATAGATAAATAGTTATGGTTACCCTGTCTCAAAAAAACCGAAATAAACTATGGCTGGATAATATTTTATATGTTAATTAACCTCAAATATTATTTTATTTGTTGAAATAATGCTCAATATCTAAATTGAATGAAAATCACAAATAAATATTGCCACTAAATATAATTTTAGTTTCAACTAGGTAATTAATAATAGTTAATAAATATGATTTCATTTTATTGTGATTATAAATGGTGATGTTTACTATAAAATAATCACGCCAATAATATGTCAACAAATTTTTATAGTATATCATGTATAACTTTCTATCGAAAATGCTCACTCCGTTCACATTTTCTAATCTTCGATTCTTTTAAGGGCCTCAAGCAAAGATTCTACGAATCTTCTAATCCACCATTCCGCCGGAATGTTGATCAATAAAATCCGACCGAAGGGAGGATTTTGTTCTCGGTTTAGAAATACATTCACCAAACTTGGCATATGTGTTCGGTTAAGTGATGGATCATGATAATTTATTATTGTTGCATCAACTTTTAAGTGTTAGATTATGAAGGGTATAGGTCATATGGCCCAATTCCAAAATCAAATGATTTCAACAAATATATTAGACGCAGATACAACTTTAAATCTGCGTTAATCGGTGTTAATCCGTGTCAAACAAATAAATTCTAAGAACAAAATAATCCCTCTTGCATGATTTTCTATAATTTATAATCCCATAGATTTTATACTATCAAAAAACTAAAGATACGGAGGATGTAAAATGAACGATGAAATACGGATAGGAATAATTATATGCGACCGCTACCGCGTATGTGCCGGAGGCAAATGTCTAAGGGCGCTCTACAACAGAGAGGGTGCATTCAGCATTTATAAAGATAAAGAAGTGAAACTGGCCGGATATACTGCGTGTGGTGGCTGCCCTGGTGGAAATATCGAATATGCTCCGGAGGAGATGAAAAAGAATGGAGTAGAGGTGATACACCTTGCCACAGGACTGGTCGTCGGATATCCACCATGCCCTCGTATCACCCACTTTTGTGACTTTATCCATGCAAAGTATGGGCTTGACGTTGTGATCGGGACGCATCCGATCCCACAGAACTACTATGAGATGCATACGACACTCGGGACATGGAACTCTTCACGATGGGCCAGGATCATTCAACCGACACTCGCGGATGAAGAGACACGTTTGTTGTACAACTGATATTAGAGTGATGGAATGTCAAAGACTTCCAATTTCTCTAAGTATCCCTCTCTTCCAGCATTGATCTACTAACAACAAATACATCCTTAATATCAAATTCCCTACAAAAAATCATAAAACCAATATTGTAAGAGGACATCCATACTTTTATATTCCTTAAGGATCAAGGTAAAATAGATGTACAAAATCAAGACTATTATCACAGGGAATAAGGTCCATGATGTGGGTTATAGAATATTGCTTGTTAATAAAGCCCTCTCTTTGGGCCTAAATAATTTTAATACATTTAATACTAACCTCAACCGCACCCAGGCAGTAATAGCGATTATGGAAGCTGATGAAGAGGCAATAGAGGATTTTAAAAATTTTATTACCAATAATATACCAAATAAATCCATTGTAGAAAATATATCCTTTGAAGAATATAAGAATACTGTTCCCCCTATCGAGCGAGTTATGCAGTCATTTCAGATGGAGCAATGGGGAAAAGGTATTCCAATTCTCTTACACATGTCTGAAACATTAGAGCAAAATACATCTATTCTAAAAGAAAACACATCTATTCTCAAGAAAAATACATCTATATTATACGACTTTAAAACTGAATCAAATAACAATTTTAACGACCTAAAGGATATAATGTCAAAACACGATATCGACGCAAGTGAGAGAATCTTACTTATTAAAGATGAGATCTTACAGATTAAAGAAAGACTTTCAAGTGTAGAATCTGCTGTATTGGCTTTATAGAACTTATGTTCAGATCACAAAATCACCATTTTATCACTAGCGAATCCTACACATAGCCTGCTCTCGCCATCACATTAAACACACCTGAAAGTTATCTATGATATAATCCCAACTTCCATAAGCTCAATAAAGATCTCCTCAAGCGAAAGCTCGACAGTCTTTATCTCAACGATCTCCCCTTCCCTGGCCGCTACCCATTTCGCAGTAGAATTCACCACTTCAATATCCTCAGTTACAACCAGGTAATATCCATCCTTCTTCTCAATCATAGAGGCAGCTAAACCACTCACATCATCCACTACAAACTTCACCTGATATGAAGTATGTCCGTATTGTCCCTGTATCTCATCCATCCTGCCAAGGGTAATTATCTTACCTTGCTTCATTATCAATATCCGGTCGCATAAAGTTTCTACCTGGTACAGGTTGTGGGCACTAAAGACCACAGTCTTCCCTGTATGCCTAAGGGAAGAAATAAAATCTGTGATATATTTGGATGTCATGGGATCAAGCCCTGAGGCAGGCTCGTCATATATCAACACCTCGGGATCATTGATAAGCGAACGTGCAATAGCCACCTTCCTCTTCATGCCCTTGGACAGATCACCTATCTTTTTTCCATCAGGACTAAGGGATAGCTCAGATAATAGAGTCTCAATCCTCTTATATGCGGTTTTCTTATCAATACCATAAAGCTCAGAAAAAAACAGCAGATAATCATTAACCCTCATACTTTCATACATAGGCGATTCCTCAGGCAGAAACCCCAAAAACGATTTGATCCTGACAGGTTCTTCCTTAAGATCAAATCCATTTATATTTATTGTTCCTGCCTGCTGCCTTATAAGGCCACTCAACATCTTCAATGTGGTTGTTTTACCAGCACCATTCGGCCCGACTATACCGAATATTTCTCCTTTATTAACAGTAAAACTTAAATCATCCACTACGGCAAGATCATCATAATATTTAGTTAATCCAACTACTTCGATCATAACTCCCATCCTCTAATAATATTTTTATATGATCGCACCCATATTAAATCTAATGGCGGGTTGGTCTACCATAGCAAAATGGGAGTTTTTTCGCTCGAAACAAAAATTTGACAAAAAAACCCTGATGCTATTAGTTATATTCATTAGCTTACTTATCGCTGCAGCATTTGTAGTTGCACAGACCAACCTGAATATGAACAATGACATCTACCATGTAGCAGTAACTGATCCGTATCTCATACCAATAATTGAAACTGACCAGAGATTCAATTGTATAACCGTTAACAGGAGCACAGCCCAAAACCTGAATATAAATAATATCGATCTCGTAATAATTGATCAAAAAGTATATTCATCAGACACGGAAAAATCAGCATCCGCATCAGAAGCATTGGAAAAAACCCTGAAAAAATACAGGGAAACTGTCCTGCTATCACATAATGATATCAACAATACTCATCCGGTATGGCTTACCATACACTACCTTGAACGACAGGAAGAGTTTCATCTTATGGAAAATGAGCAGGATAAAACAGGTACTGAACAATCAATACCAGAAAAACCACAAACTACCAATATCAATCAAAATGACATCGAAACATATACTCAAGAGGCTGCTGAATTATTAAATAAAGAACCATCAAACATACTTCCGGTTAACAAGGAGCAGGTGCAACAAATAAGCAAAAACAACCTGCTGCAGAAACAAACGGTATCAACACCATCTAATTTTGCACCTCCTATCCCGTTCACAGCAGTTATGTATTCCTTCCTGTTCCTGTTCCCCATATACTTCGTATCACAGTTCTACTCAAATAGCATTATGGATGAGCGTGCTAACAGGAAATGCGAACTGGTACTTGTTGCACCTCTTCGCAGCGTAGATATCGTTGTCGGAAAAACCCTGCCATATATCCTTGCATGTATGATGATCCTTAGTATAGTTACAGTATATTCAAAAGGACTGCCTACCAGCATGGAAGTGATCAAGAGCAGTCTTTTGATCCTTGCAATATTATTCCCTATCGTGCTATTGTTCTTTGCAGTCTCTTTTTTCTGTGCCATTTTATCGCGTAGTTTCAAAGAACTGACATTTGGCATGGTATTTATTTCGGTAGTTGTATCAGGATATCTCTTCTTCCCTGCTATGTTTGCAAATGTGCATGCAATCAGTCTAATCTCCCCAATGACTTTGATAGTGAACCTTATTGAGGGTGATACCATTAAGGCAGGTGAATATCTTTTTTCAACATTTACTTTCTATCTTGTAGCAATATCTGTTTTTGGATTCGGGACATTTATATTCAGGGAAGAAGACCTGTTCACTCAAAAACCAATAACTGAAAAAATGCTTGACTGTATAGAAATGTATCTATTACATCCGTACGGCTCTGTTTTTATATTAAGCATCATCCTTATCCCATATGTATATATGGCTCAATTAATGCTGATCGTTATGCTTTTCAATTTACCCATGCCATATTCGATTCTAATAATGATATTTCTCTCAGCTATGGTAGAAGAGCTCGTCAAATCTATCGGGATATTTACTCTAATAAAACGAAAAATGGTATCCACAACACTACGAAACGCAGCCTTATTTGCCATACTTGCCGGTGCAGGATTTTTTATAGGCGAAAAATTGTTGATAATTATAACATTAGCTCCCATCGGCGCATCTGTTTTTGGCCTGGTCATGAGCATGGGTACACTTTTGCTCATACCACTTATTATCCATATCACCTGTGCTATGATCGTTTCATGCGGAATGTATTACACAAGTACCAGATGGTACCTTCCCTTTCTCGGACTGGCAACCCTTCTCCACGGCCTGTATAATATATATTTATTAAGGGGGATCATATTTGATTAAGACTTCAACCTCACCCCGTATTGTGCTGTTTATTGCCAAAAAGGAATACTGTGAGGTCATGCATGAGAGAACATTTATATTATCCATACTGATACAGCTTTTTATTGCCTCGTTCTCAACATTTTTAGTGATCGGACTCACTTCTTTCTATGACCCGACAGCACTTGGTCAATTTGATCTGCAAAGTACCAGTGTTTCTATTATAGGTGAAAGTGACAATAAACTGTACCCATTTATTAAAAATAGTGATGTCACTCCCATCTTAGATGATACGTTCGGTGATGCTTATACAAGATTTTATAATCATAAAGTCGATGCTTTTCTCATGATCTCTGACGAGCATCCCGAGGGACAAAAGATTATTCACATCAATATATATCTTCCTAAATCAGACCTGAAGGCAACTCTTGTTTCGCTGCAGCTAAAAGTACCTCTTGAGAAATTCGAACAGACTGTACGGAACATAAGAACAAAACGTCTTGAAGGATATACACCACTTAAGCTTACATTCATAGAAGGATCATTAAAAACCACATCAACATATTTTGAATTCATATATGTAGCCCTTCTTCCACTGCTCATGTTCACGCCTGCTTTTATTTCAGGGGGTCTCGCTGTTGATTGCATTACCGAGGAATTCGAACGAAAAACACTCGACCTTTTACTGGTATCTCCCATATCACTGCTTGATGTGGTGAATGGAAAAATACTGTTAATGGCAGTAATCGCACCGGTTCAGTCCTTCATATGGATGATCCTTTTAATGCTGAACGGGATTTCAATAGATAATGCCCTACTGATACTTGTATTGGTATTTATCATTGCCCTGATACTTGTAGTGATCAGCAGTATCATATCATTGACATTCAAAGAACGGGGAATTGCCCAGTTGTTCTATTCACTGATACTGATCCTACTATTTTTAATCTCATATCTTTTCACCAATTCCCCGCTAAACATGGTAACACGACTCTCTATTCACAGTATTGGAAGTATGGAATCAATTATATGGATATGCGGCTATGTACTTATTGCATTGTTATTATACTGGATATTGACCGGGGTTGTGAAAACTCACCACAATGATCGCTAAGTGCACAAAGTCAATTACCCCGGGGCCGAGAATACGGAATACTATAAATACGTTGGAAATAAATAGAATCGTAGGAAATAAATTGATTTGTATGATACAAAAAGTAAAATTAAGAAAAAAAGGTCAAATTACGATTCCAAGCAGACTACGGAAAAGATGGAATGTGGATGAAGGTAGTGAGCTGATAATTGAAACAAGAGCTAATGAACTTGTTTTGCATCCACTTGTATCTGACTCCATAAATGAAGGCTTTGGATTATTTGGGAAGGAAAAACTTAATAGTGACCAATTGAAGATGTTTATAGAAAGATCACGTATTAAATCTAATAATAAAAATGACTAACAATCTGATTGAATTTGATGATGGCAAGATTTTCATCGATACAAATATTTTTATTTATTTTTTCAGACTACATCCACGCTACAGTGAAATCAGCAAACAGTTCTTTATTAATTTGATTAATGGGAGGTTTAAAGGATTTACTTCAACATTTGTGATAGAAGAAATTTTATATATTCTACTAATACGATCAATTAGCGATGATTTTAATAAACATCCAACTGAAATCATTCGTGAAAATCCGAATGTTATTAAAAAATACACCAATAAATTGCATCATGTAATTACAATACTATTCAGTATGGATAATCTTACTATTCTTGATACCTTCACAGAATCATTTTTTTTAATGATCAATAGAATGGAGTATGGTCTATTGACTCGTGATGCACTGTATCTAGTCACAATGGATCAAAACAATATACAAAATATAGCAAGTTTCGATTCTGATTTCGATCAGGTTGATTATATTATAAGATGGGGAATATAAGAACAAAATTTTCCCTTTTGTCGGATTTTCGAGACCGTTACAATTCGTGTTGGTGAATCTTATGAAACCACAGATAAACACAGAT
>JAIOQW010000313.1 GCA_021108405.1 Methanosarcinales archaeon | reverse complement strand
TTCATTAAAAATACTGGTAAATTATCATGATTCATCACTTAACCGATCACATATGGACATTGTTTATATTATCTGCCACAGAGAGCACAGAGGACACAGAGAGGAAAAACTCTGTGATCTCGTAGCTATTATTTTTACCCTCTGATTAGAAGTGGATACAAAAAACCGAACTGACGCAAAAGTATTAGACAAACACATATAAATAACGCACTCAATACTTACACTAGAGGTTAAACATATGGGAAAAGATTCTGAATTAATAAAAAAATACGGAGCTAAAAGAGTACTATTCGAGTGTGCCCAGAGAGGCCTTGAAGTATTTGTTCCATCTACTGATACTAAAGAAACTGATATCATTATCCAAACAAAAAGCGGTGGCACTAAAGAAATTCAAGTTATAACACAGGTCCAAAAAGAGGCAAAGAATTTTGATGTTCCATTATCATATTTAAACGAAAAGGACAATAGCTATATTGCCTGTTATTTTTTTAAAAGTGATGATGTATGGATAATTCCTTCAAATAAATTTATTGAACTCAACGAGCTTGATCCAAAAGAAAATCCATCTGCCAGAGTGACAATTGATAAGAAAAATAAAAACGTACTTGAAGAATATCTAAATAATTATAACCTATTGCTATAGATCTACTTCACCAAAATTCTAAAAATGGTTGAGTGTTAACTGCCGCCTCTTACACTCTTCACCAGGTATTTCTACAGGATATACTCCGGTAAGACATCCAAGACAAAGATCATCCTCAGGTATACCAACAGCTTCTACCAGTCCTTTAATACTTATATATCCCAGACTATCAGCATTAATTAGAGCCTCTACTCCTGCCACCGTCTTATGGGCTGCTACCAATTCATCCCTGGTAGCCATATCAATCCCGAGATAACAGGGTGAGATAATAGGAGGACTCCCAATTCTCATATGTACTTGCTTGGCACCGGCATTTCGTACCATATCCACAATACGATGTGAAGTAGTTCCGCGTACAATGCTGTCGTCTATCAGTATAACACTTCTGCCTACAATATTTTGAGGAATAATATTGAGTTTCAATCTAACTGCCACTTCACGCATATCCTGCTCTGGCATAATAAAAGTCCGTCCGATATATCTGTTCTTCATCAGACCTTCCATATAATCCACACCTGATTTCTTACAATACCCAATAGCAAAAGTAATCCCGCTATCAGGAATAGGAGATATAATATCAGCATCAACCGGATGTTCATCAACTAACAGCTCACCAATGCGAGTTCTGATCTGATATATTAACTTCCCGTCCATAATAGAATCGGCACGGGCAAAATAGATATATTCGAATACACAGTGTGCTGTGTTCTTTGATCTGCATATCTGATGAGACGTCATTCTTCCATTCTTGAAGATAATGACCTCTCCGGGATGCACATCCCTGATCAATTTCCCGCCAATAGTATCAATAGCAACACTTTCCGAAGCTACGATATATCCTCCATCAAACTCTCCGAAACATAACGGTTTTAAACCTAATGGGTCCCTGATCGCTACCAGTGTATCATTAATAAGAATAGTCAGGCTATATGAACCTACCAGACGTCTTATGATATTATCAACTGCACTGACAATGTCATGATCCAGGAGTTCCTTTACCAGTAACCGGGCTATTACTTCAGTATCGGATGACGTGAGAAATATCTGGCCTTCTGCTTCAAACTCTGCTCGAAGATCATTACTATTTACCAGATTGCCGTTATGGGCAATTGCAATAGTCCCTTCCTGGAAGTTCACACTCAAAGGTTGACTATTCTCAATATTAGATTCGCCTGTTGTAGAGTACCTGACATGTCCTATGCCCACGAAACCCTTCAGATCCTTGAGTTTGTATTTTTTATACACATCAGTAACCAGCCCCATTTCTTTTAATGTAATGACCTGGCTTCCATCATGTACAGTAATACCCGTAGATTCCTGGCCGCGGTGCTGCAGGGCATATAACGCATAATATATAGATATAGGTGCATTTACTGATTGTTTATCAGAATAAATTACACCTACAACCCCACAGGATTCATACAATAAGGCTCACCTTAATTATTAATTAATAATATGATTTGATAATATGATTTAAGATCAGGATCCGTTTAATCCGGCTTTTCTCTGCCATTTATAGCTTCTCATACGTGGTGTTCTTCCAAAACCACATGATACACATACTCTACTATGTTTGTTCATTGAAACTTTTCCACAGCGCCTGCATCTGATGTGACTACGTTTTTGTCTTTTTCCCATTGAGGGAGTTCCTTTTGTCATTATATTTCACCTTAAATTAATATATTTCATAATTTTATTAGCCTACAATATTATAATGTTATACGATATTAAATTATGGAGATATATATACTACATTGTCCCCTCTTACTACAACTGATCCCAGTTTTTTTACACTATCATTATTTGATTCATCCTTTAACAACTCTTCGGCATTATCCAGCACAAGGTTCATGTGGATATCATACCCATCAAGAGTTCCCCTGAAACTGCGGTTACCTTTCAGTTTAATAATAACCGGTTTGCCTAATGCGTTATTTAGAATATCAAGTGGTCTTTTTCCCATAATTTTTTTACTCCTGTTACATAAACAGCAAAAGCTTAAATGTCAATCTACAAATATTGATTCAAAGTAGTAAATAGGCATACTTATAATTATCGAATCAGAAAGGATAAACAAGGAAATGAAAGACCTTAACATCAAATCCAGGCACCAGTTGAGAAAGAGCCAGTGCAAACTAATGATCAATGAGATAAAGAATTTTTATGAGGATGCCGATACTGTTCTCAACAAAGCCCGTTTTGAACTTGTCTGTGCTGATATATATGAACTGCTGTTCGTCAATGGGGATTTTTTATTTATATTAATAGAAGGCAAACCTTATTTTTCAGTTAAGGGGGCATTGAAATTACAGCCAAAAAAAAATCTTGTTACAGTGGATACGGGTGCAGTACCTTTTATTATTAAAGGTGCTGATATTATGCGGCCAGGTATTGTATCTGCAGATCCGGGAATACAAAAAGAAGACAAGGTCATTATAATTGAAGAAGTTCACGGTAAGGCCATAGCTGTCGGGTATGCATTAATAGAAGGCGAACATATGATCGGTGATAGTGGAAAAGCTGTAAAGATAGTGCACAGAGTAGGTGATAAACTCTGGAACCTTCAATTATAACAAAGCATATTTATAAGATCACACTTGATAAAGCATCAAAATATATATGTAATGGCACTTGTATACATTATATAGGTTATGTAGGTTATCCGGATTGAATTATTATTGATATTATTATGGTGATTAAATGGCAACACTCAAGAAGTTATTTGGAGGCGCATCAACGCCCAAGTCAGATGTTGAAGATTATGTACATATTGACCTTAGTGAATATGAAGAAGTACCTGAAGTTGAGCCAGCAGAGATGTATATCCGCATCGCGGAACTGAATAATTTAAATGAGATATCAGCTCTAAAGAAAGAAATATATGATGGAAATATATTGTTGATTGATATATCATTGATCAAACAGGATAAATTCAATCTGGACCGGGCTATCAAGGAACTTAAACAAGTAGTACAGGATGTGCATGGTGATATTGCCGGCATAGGAGAAGAGCAGGTAATTGTAGCACCTATGGGAGTTAGGATAGACCGTTCAAAAATTAATGGGGATAAATAAATAGTAACTGCTCGCTGTCGCTTTTTCATAATATGTCATGTATAACTTGATATGTTGAAAATGCTCACTCCGTTCACATTTTCTAATCCTCCATTCCTCCGGAATGTCGGTCAAGAAAATCCGAGCGTTAGCGAGGATTTTGTTCATATCTCATAACTTAACACCACATATATGATCCATCAGGATTATTAAATTAATAGCTATAACAAGGGGGATTATAAATTAGAATAGAAACAGGCATTGGAGGCCTTGATGATTTAATAGAGGGGGGCCTGATAAAAAATAGAGTATACCTATTAAGCGGTCCACCCGGATGTGGTAAAACTACATTTTGTGCTCAATTCCTGTCCCACGGCGGAATGAACAAGGAGATGGGGCTATATATCAGCCTGGGTGAATCAGTGGAGAATATTATAACTGATATGTCTAATTACCACTTTAAACTTCAGAATTATCTTAAACTGGAAAGAGTTACATTTCTTGATATAGGCCCTGATATGGAATATGGGTTTTATGATGTGATGCATCGTTCATTATCTATAGATTCGGACAAATCTTCACTCAGTGACCCCGAACTTTCAGCACCGACCCCACTGTTGATATTCGATACAATTGAGAAATTTGTAAAAGAAAAAAACATTGAACGGCTGGTAATCGACTCTCTCTCATCTATTCGTTTTTCGTCTGAAAATTTTGCCCAGGAAGATAAAGATATTAACAGATTTGTCAGGAACTTGAAAAGACTCGGCACCACAACCATTCTCATCTCGGAATTGACCAATCCGAATTCATATACTACTGAACAATTCGCAGCCCATGGAGTGATATTCCTTCATCACTTCATGTCCGAAAGTACAAAATCTATGATGCGGTCTATACAAATCGTAAAAATGCGGGGGACCAAGCACGACTCAAACATGAGGAAATTGACTTTTTCACCTGATGGACTGGAAGTCGGAGATGTATTAACTGGATAATAATCTTTTGATTTAGCCATAACAGTAATTATGAGTTTTTTCCGTAAAAATAAGAACCACAGCAATCCCCAAATGGATGATGCTATAAAAGAAAAAATGCATGAGTTTGGATTTGAAGTTGGATATTTCGGTCACAGTAGAGAAGGATGGGTACTTAAGGAGTATAAAGAGATCTTTGGTCTTGCCAGTGCAAAAGGTATTGATGATGATATTGATGATTATTACCAAAAAGGGAAAATAGAAGGAAAAGAACAACGTAGAGCAGATATTTCTAAAGGACTATCAGCAAAAAATGATCATTCGACTCAGAAAGAAGAAAAAATAGCAGTTGGTTCTATTGAACCCAAAAAGAAACCGGAAAAAAAGTTATTTGATAAACAGCCTTCCAAGCCCATCGAATCCAGTCCTGTCAAATCTCCGCAACTTAATGATGAACCTGGACTTAGCTCGAAGCCTAAAATTTTTAGTAAATCAAAGGCTATGAACATGCCCGGACTATTAAAATAAATCCGTGGCTGAATAAAAGACTCAGGTCAATTATAAAATTTAAATTGAGAACGTGAGGATTTCGGATTGTGTACTACAATTCCGTTATCAGTGATTTCATACTGTCGTGTCTCTTTTGAATGATTTGTCCATCTCATTTTACTTATCTGTAAGATATTAATAAGTTCAGACAGTTCCTCTGACTGTATACGACTCAATGTAATTGCCCCGTCAGTAACAAATTCAACAATACCATATCTACTGTGAGGTGAATCAATTTCTGACTCTGCCGTTACAAATACAGTAATAGGGCTTGAGGCAGTAGTATCTTGTTTTATATCAGGTACCTGTGGAGTTTCAATTGATGCCATTTGAGGGTTTTCCATATCTCCTGCAGATAGATTTGATTTAATGATCTGGAATAAATTAAATACCCGGCTTCTTCGTTCTATATCATTCTTACACAGCATTAAGAACTCGGTGATGGAATCCAGGATAATTACTTCGGCTTTATGTGAATATAAATATTCCGGGAGTTCGTCCAGAAAACTTGAAATAAGCTGGACTTTTGAACCTTTGAATGACATTGATACCGGTTGAAATATTTTGATAATTAATTGTCTTGTTTCTAAGAAGGGTCTTAGATCCCAGCCAAAATTATATGAATGAGTGAGCAATTCTGCTGTTGAATGAGCGACATTAATGTATATGCAATTCTTTCCCTGCTTTAGATTAGTATAAAGCATCTGGAGAGAAAAAATTGTCTTTCCACTACCTGCCGGACCAATAACCGTTGTTATTGATTTCTCCAGCAATCCCCCTTCAAGCATTTCATCCAGTCCCTGGATTCCAGTAGTAATTCTATTCATGTAATCAGATCACCTGTTAATTTTAAATTAACGTCCCCATTTATCTATATTATCTGTTTTAATAGTATATCAAGTATAACTTTATATTGAAAATGCGAACGAAGTGAGCATTTCCTATTGAAACAATACCGAAAGTATAAAGTCCAACAAGAAGATAGATACCATTATGTCTATCTCTATCGGACTGGCAGGAAAACCCAATTCAGGCAAGAGTACATTCTTCAAGGCAGCTACGCTTGCCAATGTTGAGATAGCAGATCATCCTTTTACTACCATAGATGCAAACCATGGAGTCACTTATGTCAGGGTGAAGTGCCCATGTGAAGATATAGGTACTCCATGTGGTCAGTGTCAGGACGGTGCCAGATATGTACCTGTAGAGATCATAGATGTGGCCGGACTTGTTCCTGATGCCCATAAAGGCAGGGGTCTGGGTAATGCATTTCTTGATAACCTTAGTCGAGTCAATGCTATAATTCATGTAATAGATGCATCAGGCGGCACAGATATTGAGGGAAATACTGTTGGGATCGCACAGCATGATCCGGTTGAAGATATTGAATTCCTGGAGCACGAGATCGCTATGTGGATGTTTGGTATCTTAAAACGCAACTGGAACCGTCTCTCTCGCAGGATACAGGCAGAAGGATTAAAAGTTGAACGTATCATTTCAGAGCAACTCCAGGGAGTAGGTGTCACAGATCATCAGGCTAAGACCGCACTTATGCAAACTGGCTTGATGGAAAACAATCCTGCCACCTGGACTGATGAAGAAATGATAGTGCTCTGTGAAGCCTTACGACGTGAGAGTAAACCCCTGATCATTGCAGCTAACAAAATGGACATTGCACCACAGGAACTGATGGAACGTCTTCTTTCTGTCGACAGAATAGTGGTACCTATTAGTGCTGCTGCTGAGCTGGCATTACGAATGGCAGATAAAAGTGATGTTATTAACTACAGGGCAGGAGATAAAGAGTTTACGATCATAGGCGAACTTAATGATGCCCAGAAGGGTGCATTGGATAAGATACAGGATCTCCTGGATAAAAATGGCAGCACTGGTATACAGAAATGCATCAATACCGCAGTATTGGAACTGCTTAACCAGATAGTAGCTTATCCGGTAGAAGATGAGAACAAGCTTACTGATAAGAACGGTAAGATGCTGCCAGATGCTTTTCTAATGAAGTGCGGTTCAACACCTCATGATCTGGCATACATGGTTCATACTGATATAGGTGAAGGGTTCTTATTTGCAATAAATGCAAAAACTAAGATGCGTATGGGTGAAAAACACGAACTTGAAGACGGAGATGTGGTAAAGATCACATCTAGTAAGTAATTAATACCTCTTTAAAGTTGAATCCGTGTAAATTGCATCTTAAATAAATCTGTATGAATCAGTGTTAATATTATCTGCCACAGAGAGCACAGAGAAGGAAAACTCTGTGGCTATCATTTTTTACCTCTGATTTGAAGTGATACCACCTCACAAAGATCACATTACCGGTTTGCCTGTTTTTTGTACCTTTTTCACTTCTTCCTGACTCTGTGTTTTCATTACGAAAGTACCATGGCACGGTTTTGTATATGGAAAGGTAATATTATCGCCGCTTATTCCTACGTATATAGGTGGTACGCCTATAATAAACACATTGAACATACGATATCCTGGCGGGATAATATATACTTCATTAAAATTAGAGCGTATAAATGCTGAACATTTTTTAAAGGTTACCTTAGACAGTAGAATTTCATATGTTATCTCTTCAATGCAGCCCAATGCTCTATCTCCTTTGTTATTTTTACTTTCAATGGTCTGGGATTATGTATTGCTCTGGCCCATATATTTTTTAATTGCAGATCTGTACATTGTTGTGCCAGGGTCTTAGCTTCCGGTCCGAAGATAATGCCCATAGCTTGTGTCCTTATTAATGCATTTACAGTTGCAAGATAGGAAATACCTGCATCATTATGGATGAATACATAACAAATATCAGGATCCATTCTTTTTTCTGCAAGGTCTGCAATGGCAGTATCCAGATCCAGCATATCTTTTACATAATATCCCTTCGGGTCTGCAGTCCGGACAAGTTCCAGAGCAGCATTATTACCTGCAATTAATGTATTAACACCATCCGTGACAAGTAAGTCCAGGGTAAATAATGCCAGACTTGTTTGCATTGCAATTTCAGGACAGCCCAATAACAATAGAGCCTGTGGCTTATATTGTGGGTTTGTGCTATTCAATATAGGTCCCTCTATGACATCGAACTTGATTGTGAATCCCTGGACATCATTTTGTTCATCTCTGACTCATCCAATTGTCCACCTTGAAGTTTCATACGCAGACCTAAAACACATTTTCCATCCCGACTCCCGCCTAATGGGTTCTTTGGAGTTCCTAATGAATTCATACATCTGGCCATTACTGCTGCACCTCGTGCAAGTCCGTCATCGACGAAGGCAACATGTTTTTGGGGTGAATCAAATAAATTGAGTTTTTGTATCTGTGACAATATTAATCTGGGTTTACATCCTGTAATAGCTGCTCTACCAGTAAATCCGATAGATGTTCGTTCAGTGACAAGATCCTCATTTACTGCCACTTTCAATAGCCTTATCGCCATTTTGGCAGAAACCATATCAACTATTGCAAATAATGTCTTAAGCCCATGTTTCTCATATATCTCGCTACCTATTAACGAAAGTTGTTTTAGGTCAGAACCATTTTTGCCCACATCACAACCTATCAACGTAACACCAAGTTCCTTTGCTGATCCAGGGTTCACAGGTACGCTACCGTACCTGTTTATGTTATCTGGGATCACTTCAATGGATACCAGTTCATGTATCTTTGATGTATACTCTTTTATTATTTTTGAGTGCCTTGTCCATGTAAGCATCCCTATGGATTTATTGTCAAATAGATCAAGAGCAGTACCCAGTTTCTCATCAACCAGGTGAGTACCCTGGATAATAGCATCGGGAATAGCACCGGCATAGCCTGCAAAATTGCCTATGGTACTGGCATATGGAACTTTATCATTGGTGATACGACCATCAAGAGTAGTACCAAAATCAATTGAAAGGCAGGGGTTTCGAAAATCAATACCTGCCCATTTGGCACCTTCTTTTATACCGGCTGTTGCCAGTTCACCTTCCATTTCATTGGCTACTATCTCAAGGCCGGAAGCACCGATAGGGGGCAGCACACCACCAACAGCTCCATTAAAAACGATCTTTTCTATCAGACTGAATTTTCTAAAGCGCATCGTAACATTATCAATAGACATAGCAGGTATCATCTTAGCAGGGGGAACTCCAGCCATCATACAACCGTCCGCCAGGGCTTTTATAAATTGTCCTACTTCATCCGATGAATCAAAACCTGCGACAACACCGGTTGAGCGTACAACAAAATGAAGATCTTCTTTAATATCCAGGTTAGCACATTTGACTGATTCAAAAAGAGTTTTACTTACCAGTTCTGATACTGACCCGTGGGTTAAGGGAACTCCGGTAAGCGTGCGTCCAAAGATCTCTTCATCGGGTTTAGGACTTCGTACATCCCTTGTCATTTTAATGGTCTTGTTGACAAGGCTTGTCTTACCATCTTCAAGATTGGTAGCTGTAAGGATACATTTAGTAGTAGTATTGCCTACTTCTACTGAAGCCACAATATAATAAGGTTTGAGTTTCAGATCTAAAAGCCTTACATACGGACTTTCGGAAAATTTAGGTTTTGGTCCGAGATACTGGTTTACAATTGAACTAAATGGATTGGCCATGAAAGATGATCTCTATTTATTGATGGTATTAACAGTTGATATTCACGGCATTATATATTCAATCTACTACTAAAAACCTACTAATAAATCATTTATAATCCAAAAAAAAAAGAAATTGAATAAAAACACCCAAAAACAATATCAATATATAAATTGTTATTAAAGAATCAGAATGAACTCAGACACTAACCTCACCATAGACCCTCAAGACGTCTGCATCCTCATCCCCACATTAAATGAATCCAACACAATAGCAGGCCTGATCGATGACTTTCGATCCCTAGGATTTTTTAATATACTTGTTATTGACGGGCACAGCAAGGATGGTACGGCCAGTATCGCTAAAGAGAAAGGTGCTACTGTTGTAATGCAAACAGGCAAAGGAAAAGGACAGGCAGTAATACAGGCCTTTGGGATTATTGATAATGAATATATTATTATGATAGATGGTGACGGTACGTATTTAGCTAATGATGTTCATCTCTTGATCGAAGCAATGGAAAGCGGGGCAGGACATGTTATCGGAGACCGCCTTGCAGACCCTGCCAAAGGTGCACTTACTCCATTGAACTTCATTGGAAATAAGATCCTGAATAAACTTTTCGGTTTTGCCTATGGAGAGTGGCTTACTGATATCCTTTCAGGATATAGAGGGTTTACCAGGGACACCATATCCCAGTTAGTATTAACCCAGGAAGGCTTTGAGATAGAAACCGAGATCACTGTAGAATGTGTTAAGAACGAAATTGACATTGAAATAGTCCCGATCACGTACCTGCCCAGAGCTAAAGGAGCTATCACCAAATTAAACCCACTCGCAGATGGGTTTAAAATAGGAAGGATGATAATTAAAATGGCAAGAATTAATAACCCTTTATTCTATTTTAGCCTGATAGGCGGGATAACTGTCCTGATAGGACTCATTATCGGAATTTATGTAATAGATGAGTGGCTAAAAGGTATAACACACAATTTACTGGGAATATTAACTACTCTTATAATTATTTCCGGACTGCAAATGTTCGTTTTTGCTATAATGGGAGATCTTATTGTCTCTCTTCATAGAGAGACCATGAGATATGTAAAAAAATTGAAATGATGGGAATACAAGCAACCCCACTCCTATGGTGAGGTAGGAAGTCATCAATCCGACACCAAAGATTATTGCTCGTTCCATACCGCTGCGGGCAGACTCGCTGGTGCTGGCTGTAAAACTCAAAAGAAATCCAAGTATTGCCATCAAACAAGGGGATAATCCTGCAAACAAACCAAGTGAATAAGCAAACGGAAAATTCAGGTCACTGTTTATATACTGGTTTTTAGGTTTAATGTTATCAAAATACCTATCAATTGACAATATGAGATTCTCCTCAGTAATTTCTTCCTTTGGGATTTTCGTTTCATTATTTATGACAACAGCCGGAACCTCAATAAACCCATATTGGTTCCACCGGTTGAATCCTTCAGTGTTTATGACATCGATTCTTACAATTTCTATGTCTTCATATTGTTTTTCTGGTGAAATCATTCTCAGGCAATAAATTAAATGTTTTTGGGTTTTCTATACTTATGATAAGGTTGCAAAGATGGCTGAATAGTTACCATATTTCATTAATCTACTTCGATGTTTAATAGTTCACTAGTGATGTATGATTTTAGAGGGGTCTCACGATAGGCATTTTCAATACCAATCTCTTTGTAAATTTCTGAATAATTTGTTATTGTATTTTTGTCAAGATTGTATTCCGACTTAATCAAAATTCCTCTGTCCAAATCAATCCAGTTTTCTCCTAGTGTGGTGCCTATTGTCTTTAAGTGAATTGATTTATTTTCAGATTTAAATTCAACATCGAGAATATAATTAGTGGTGGTTCCAATAGCTACACAGTCAAATTTTCCAGCATTTACTGATATTTCATCTCGGCCTAAACATTCGTATGTATTGTTTCCAAATACAGTATACTCAACCAAATTATCGTCTATAAAGAAGCTATCATTTTTGTTAAAATATGAATTCCAGATATCTCCTTTTGCAAACTCTTTTTCTGGGTATTGTAGTATTGATACCAATTCGAGTTGTATTTCTGGTACTATTAAATTATTAGAACTTAGTTTTGTGACTTTGCCACGTGTGTTCATATTTATGTAGTAATTTTCTTCTTCTGATTTGGTATTAGCCGTTGTCTCTGTTAGCACTTTTAAATTTATGTGATCGTTCTCTGTGTTTACCACATGGACCTCGGTAGTTCCAGAAACTTTTGTGTTTGGTTTTTCGATTGTAGCTAGAACCTCGTAGCTATACTGTTCACCCTTTTCAAAATCATACTTTAAATCGTATTTTTCTTGAGTAGTATGTTGGGAATTTGTGATGCATCCTGCAGTTAACATGAATAATGTAATAACTATTAAAAATAATTTTAATTTCATGTATTCCTCCGGATCTTAATTTAATGATTTTAGGTCCTTCGCTATGACCATTAATAAGAATATAATGCCAAGTATTGCAATATAGTGATTATTTGTAGTAAGATATGATACAAAAGTAGTCGCAGAGATGAATAAAGCAGCTATATATTTAAAGAACCTACTATATTCTGGTCTATGCATTCCGATGGATGCAAACAATGCGGCAAAACTCATCAATATTATTTCTACATAATAATCTGAATCAATAAAGAATCCATAAAAGACCCACAATATTATGAAAAAAGAAATGATGAGGGGAATGTATCTCCTCATTTTAGTCATCAAGCAGTCCCTCCTTTCAACAATTGTATTGGTCTGACATATCGCAAGCATCTTCAAATCCCAATGAACATCCACATGTATAACATGGGCATAATGATACAGTTGCTGCAGCTGCAAGACATAATACACAACCCAGCCCCATGGTAAGTACTCCTGATGTTACACAAGCAGCGAAGCATCCAAATCCAGATAGTACAATCAATGCTAGACATTGTGGACAACCGGGTGCACCAAGCACCACAAAACTTTCACCAGTCTGTTCATTGTAAACATAAGTTAATTCATCAATATCTCCCTTAGCAGATTCAAATTTGAACGTTACAATTTTGGCATTAATAACAGATCCATTTTCTGGAATTATTTCTAGGCTGTTTGTTTCAATATCTTTTTGTTTAAATCCATCTTTCTTTAGTTCTTCTTTAAGATTTATGATCGCTTTGTCCCTAAGTGCTCTATCGAGGAGTTGATTTTTATCGTTGCCTTTTAATTCAACCATTTCCCCTACAATTGTTTTGTCACTACAGGCTTCTTCACCGCATGTTCCTTCTGGTGCACATGCCATAGCCGGCATGACCACAAACATATTCATAACCAGCATTACCATAAACATTGCTGCAATTCTAATTCCTTTATTTTTCATATTTTTTTACTCCATATTCTTTTACCTCAAAGGCACAACTAAAACCTTAAGTAAGAATAAGGCGTATTATTGATGCCTTTGGGCTGTTGAGGTTCGGTTATATTCTAAACAAATTGAGATGAACCTCTATTATTTTTATGATCCGGATTATAGTTATACTTTATGGTGTAATATCAATTATCACTATATTTAATTAAAATAACACGGTGAATCAGCAAGTTTAAGTTTTCTTTCCGATTTTCCTTCACCTTTTAGAATGTTTTTACAGGGTATTCCTCATTCACTACCAAGTACAAGCCTTCCCATTTGCCCGATATATCTTTTCCAACAATCTCCTTTTAACAAACACAAAAGTTTATATTAAATTTGTAGAGATATAATAATACAGTGAACTAAATCAATTTATTGATCATAGTTTATTGGATAAAAATGTTAGCTACTGAAATGATGGGACAATATTAATATATTATCATTATATCTGTATAGGAGTAAGTGTTGCACACATAAGTCCTGCTATGAATGTGAGAATTCCAAGTATTATCTTGCCCCGACTAATGCTATCAGAGTCTTCCAGAGGTTGCGGATGACCTGAGGATGCAAACAGTGCTATCAGAATCCCCCAGAACAGCCACATTGTACCATTCTGCTGAAGTATGAAAAAAATATACATTGATATTGATAGCAAAATCAAAGGCATGATCGCAGATACATAGGCTGATAACCGGACCTTATCCTCGGAATCCTCATACCAGTATTTATTCAGCCGTTTCGTAGTATCTTATCCGAATTACCATACTTTCCCTGTCCGTATCCTCCCTGGCTCCGTGGAATCTGTACTACTCTACTGATCACAACCTCTAAGTTGTAATATTTCTTGCATATCCATTCCAATTTTCAACTATCTTAATCCTTTTTTCAACTGATATTTTGTCTTTTTAATATATAATCGATAAATGCAATCAAGAAAATAAGTAATAATACAATTATTAACAACAATTGGCTTAATTGATCGTGATACCATTCTAAATAAGCATTGATTAACGCCAGTAAAAATGCCAATAAAATCAGACCTTTCTGGATATAATAAACCATTGTCTTTTTCATTAAAAACTACTCCTAAAAAATAATAGGGGGAGTCCCCCCAATTAATAATAAATATAATCAATCTCCATATGTATATTTGGATTTGGACCGTAACAGTATATATCAAAGTATACATTATCCGGATCGAAATCGAGCCATTCAGGAATAGCAACCACTAGTGCTGTTATCATTGCCAGTATTTTTGCAACCGCTATATTAAAAAAAACCGCTATTGTAGCAAGTAAAGCCAAATCAACTATAAGATCCGAATATTGTAGATCATTCCACACTTTTATTGAATTAGGTGGTGCAGTACTGGGGATGTCATATTTAGTCAAAAGTGCATTTACAGGTGTGGATTTATCTATGTTAGTATCCAGGTTCGAAATCGCTTTAGCATCCTGTTTAGGAACTTCAATCGTTTCATCTATTCTTGTTGTTTTACCTTCGTGAGTAATTACTTCACTGAATTGATATTTGATTTTTTCATTAGATTCATTAATTTTCACTAAATCATACTTTAATTTGAAATCATCACCACTATATTTTGTATGAATTGAACCGTCTGATTCAATCACTCCATTAATAGTTCCTTTTGATTTTTGGCTTTTTAATTGACCATCGATTTTCTTTTCCACATCGAAATTAAAATTACCACTAAAAACGAACTTATCTCCAATCTTATTCTTTTCAGTTATTGTTGTTTCAAATTCTTTTATTGTGATTCCACATGGTTTTAACAATGCATCATATCTCGATTTTTCAGCTTTTGCACTTACTGCCGGTACAAATGCCATACCCATCAGCATCATTACTACAAGCACCGAGCCGAATTTAATTCCTTTATTTTTCATTTTTTTTACTCCATATTCTTTTACCCCGAAGGCACAACTAAAACCTTAAGTAAGAATAAGGCGTGCACATAATGATTTTGGGCTGTTGAGGTTCGGTTATATTCTAAACAAATTGAGCTGAGCCTCTATTCATTTTATAATTATAAATATACTTATACTTTATGGTGTAACATCACTTGTCACTATTTATACTTAAAATAACATGATAAATCAATAAGTTCAAGTTTTTATTCCAATTTTCCTTCACCTTTTAGAATGTTTTTACAGGGTATTCCTCATTCACTACCAGGTACAGGCTTTCCCATTTGCCCGAGATATCTTTTCTAACAATCTCCTTTTAACAAACACAAAAGTTTATATTAAATTTGTAGAGATATTATAGAATAATACAGTGAATTAAATCAATTTATTGATCATAGTTTATTAGATAAAAATGTTAGCTACTGAAATGATAGGTCAATATTAATACATTATCATTATATCTGGATAGGAGTTAATGTTGCACACATAAGTCCTGCTATAAATGTGAGAATTCCAAGTATCATCCTGCCACGACTAATGCTATCAGAGTCTTCCAGAGGTTCGGGATGACCCGAGGATGCAAACAGTGCTATCAAAATCCCCCAGAACAGCCACATTGTACCATTTTGTTGAAGTATGAAAAAAATATACATTGATATTGATAACAAAATTAAAGGCATGATCGCAGATATATAGGCTGACCTGGGACCCAGTATGGCCCGCATCATATGTCCCCCATCGAGTTGGCCGGCAGGTATGAGATTTAGTGTGGTTACAAGCATACCTACCCAACCGGCAAAAACGACCGGATGTATGACCGTATCAGGGTCAAATCCTCCGACAAGCTCGGCAATGATAGTAAAAAGTATGGGAAGTGATAGCTGGACCGTAAACAGGCTATCCTGGGGTACAGGTATCGGCGGTAAGGACAGACCGATGATAATTACTAATACTGATGCGACCAGGCCAACAACAGGCCCTGCTACTGCTACATCGAATAGAGTAGTACGGCTGGGAATAGGCCCTCTATGTTTTATTACTGCACCCATAGTGCCGACAAGATGTGGAAAAGGAATAAAATAGGGCAGTGATGTCTTCATACCATGCATTTTAGCAACAATATAATGTCCCATCTCATGTGAGCCCAGTACGAACATTATTGCAAGAGTATACGGTAACCCTTTAAATATCTCAACCGGATGAGATAATGGGTCGCCATTGAAAAAGAAAAAAGAACCGGCCAGCATTGTAGAGAATATAGTAGCTATTAAAAGTACTGCATTTATCCAGACGCGTTCACGCTGCGGGACCGTGGGACTTACTACTAAGATAAATTCACCAAGTTCGTATCCGGCTTTTAATGAATATCCAAGTTGGGAAAGAGGTACCCACAGACGTCTGATAATATCATTCGGGTCTATATCGCAAACTCCGAAGAGATAATATGTCTCTCTATTTATTGAATATTCGTAGATCTTAAACTCAGGGACCTTTGATGTTATAAATTCAATCACATCAAAGCTAATGTCGGGATCATTGTCCTGATCACTATTAATAGCGTCATTGGATTGGTTCATAATATCTCAACCACTCCGGTTGTCCCGTTAACACGGACCCTATCACCTGTTTTAATATTCTCAAAAACATCAGGTTTCGTGCTGTCTACTAAAGGTATGTCTGAAATAATAGCCCCTACTGCTACAATAGGTTCAGCTAACCTGTTAATTATTGCAACCGGAGCTGTTGTGTTTTTTTTTAATTGGTACATCACATATGATCCTACTGTAGAACCAATTCCAAAAGGAAATATTAATACTCTGTCTGTTATACACTCTCCTTCAAGTTCATGCCCGGATTCAATGACCATTCCATTGGAAGGGTCAATACTTCCTAAAAATGAGATAGGCTGTGTACTTATGAGTGCTTTCCCTTCTCCTGACCCATGTGAGATGTGGCGGCCCTTTAAGACTTTAATCAACATCTCCTCCCTTCAAACAGTCATGCATATGTGCAAGTTGGGTCCTGACGCCACACAGGTTGGGTATGTATTTCAAGGCCTTTCCCGAATCAGTTAGTGCACAATTGAACCGGTCGGTCGCTGGTGATACTACCATACAGGTGTCTGCAAATACTTTTACTCCGCTGTCCTCTATATTGCGTATCACATCCGGAATTGATCTTTTTATTGCTCGTGAAGTACACACCCAGACCTCTTTATCAAGTGTTTTGCCATCAAGCAAACGTGAAAGACTTTCCAGTTCTTCTATAGAATAATGCGGACATCCTAATGCTGCCAGGTCAGGTCCGTCTTCACATATTTGTGCGAAAATCTTATCGATCTCACTGCGCTCGATAATAAGAGTTTTATCAGGAAATTCGTATTGATCAGCCTCGGGAGTGATTCCGTGGACATGATAGAGTGCCACAGCTCCGGATGCAGCCATTGCAGCTCCCAGGGCTTTAAGGTCGGTTTTTGACGGTTGTGATCTAAGTTTCAATATTGGAACATCAGACCCTATCCTGGCACCTACCAGATAGCCTAAAGCTCCGTAATCAGCTCCTTTAAGTATACAGTCGACCTGCACTGTAATTACAGGTACTCTATTTTCATCCAGGTGATATCCGTAGTTAGCAGTCTTGCCGATCAGTGCCGCGGCCAGTGCGGAAGGTCCACCTTCTCTATTTGTCCTGGCTCCGATGACCGAGTTTGCATAGGATACAGCCGAGCTCTCACTCCATGCCAGGTGATCACCGAATGATGCCAGTGTATTATCAATATGATACGGAGTACATGTACATTCACACCGTATACCAAGGCGTCGGTAGGCCTCTATGATCTCAAGCTGTTTAGCTGCAAAAGCTGCATCAACTCCCATCTCCTGCCAGCGCTCAAGGTCCATACCTGCAGGGTTTAATACGGATGGTACAACCACCTGTCCATCAAGATCGGATATCCATTCCAGTCCGGCATCACCTATGGTCTTGTAACTCACACCGGCGATCTGTGTACTTTTAACAGGTACCAGTGAATCGGCTCCGTAGATATTACCAAGTGCAGTTATTATTTCCATGGCCTTTTGTAGAGTCGGACCTTGCTCTCCTTCCAGTATGGATTTTTCCTCAGGAGTTAAGTACAACTAATTTTCCTCCATTTCCGGCCTCTGGAATTTCCATTCCTGACCAGGAGTTTTAGTAGCATCAAGTCCCATTTTTGCACTTTTTCCATCTGGAGAACACATTGGATCAAGGCTGCTGGCTCTGACATTAGAATGGATAACCAGATCTTTATCAGCCCGAAACCTGGTGGCTAAAGCATATTCTACATCTGATATATCAAATATATTAATATCATCATCTACCACTACCACATGTTTTAGGCTTTTGTGGGCAGCAAAAGCTGCATCTATTGCCTTGCGTCCGTCATCATGTGCAGTTCCGGTAATGCTTACAATAGCATGTAGATATGAACACCCGCCTTCGCTTAGCACTACATTACGTACATCACATACTTTTCCAACTTCTTTTAAGATCAGTGGTTCATAGGGTACGCCCATCAGCATCTTATGTTCGCCTCCGGCAGGCATGATAGCATGGTAGATGGGGTTGGTGCGGTGCATGATCTTTGTGATCTTTATGAGTGGTTGCTGTCGAATGATGTCAATGGTATTGGTGATATCAACAAAAGGCCCTTCATCTACTGTAATAACCGGATCGATATATCCTTCCAACACCCATTCAGCATGGGGTATCTCGATACCATTCCCAAGTTTGAACAGTTCAACAGGTCTGCCTAGCAATGCACTGGCATACTGGAATTCTTTGCCTTTAGGAACTCTTGTAGTAGTTGCTAATAGTACTACCGGGTCTATGCCTATGACCACTGCAATTGGTAGAGGTTCACCTGCTAATGAGGCTGTCTTTTGCAGGTTATATGTGTGTCTGTTCTCAACAAGACGGCCTACTAATGTATCTTTGCCTGTCACCATCAATCTGTGGACTGATGCATTACTTACTCCGTTATATTGAGATATTACCACTCCGGCTGTGATATAAGGTCCGCCATCTTTTGGAAAAAATGTTGGTATTGGGATCTTGCTTAAGTCTACTTCTGATTCAATGACCTCGGCTGAGGACGTTGAATCGACCAGTACTGTTTTTCCATCAGGTTCGATGCCTGAAAGGTAATGCACCATCTGTTTTTGTGTAGTGCCCAGTGCTGCTGCCATTAACTGGCGGGTGGAAATTATGTTCATTATTATTTTGTGCCCCATCACATTATTGAAAAGAATGGGATCGTCGTGTTTTATTGCTGCTTTTGAAACTTCCATGTAAGAGGAATGACTTTTGTTGATCTCTTGTAATGATCTGTTTGAGCGCAGTTGTTCGATGAAATTTCTAAAACTCATGGTAATTCGATTGTTTTATATGATAGTTATATTTAATAATTGTTTTAGTATATCAAGTATAACTTGATATACTACGAAAAACTTGTAAGGAACTGGATATTGAGATTATTGACATGGCAGTAAATTCAGATCATGTACATCTGATTATTTAATTTCTTCCGAAATATTCCGTAAGCTTTATTGCGAAGATGCTCAAAGGTAGAACTAGCAGGATATTACGAAAGGAATACCCTTAAACTTAAAAAGTTGTGTAAAAAAGTCTCAGGGCACTAAGTTGTTATCATGGAAGTGTTTGACATGGTTGGGAAGTTGTTGAAATTTATATTGCCGGACAAGATAGAAAACCGAAAGGCTGAGGTTCATAAACAGGCCTTGGACTTAAGTCCGGGGTATAGTGACTTCGGGAGACTATCGTGATGTATGGTGAGGTCGGGTTGAGCGCGTGGCAAATCGGCGCTCTGGGGTGCATATTCATCTAATCTCCACATGAAATGTACCAAAATGTTTATATCACAAACAAATTTATATAACATAAGTGGTTTGAGATTCATGATCCAAAAGAATTAAGGACATGCGTGATCGGTTAAGTGATGAATCATGATAAATTGCCATCATTTTAGTAATTTATGGATTTAAATCATAATTTTATATTTGAGGTTATAATAGGTGATTTTCAATATTTAATGAAAAATCAAATGATTAAATTTATTCAGAAACGACAAGTATTTAAGGAAAAAAAATTCCTTAACTAATCACTAATGGAATAAAGGAGGACACACGAAATGCAGACCGACGAACGCACCAAAACAAGGAGTAAAACTGTGATATTCGAAGAAAAATATGGTGTAGGTATAGAAAAGTTCTCTACAACATCAGATGTTGAGAAATTTATAGAAGATAAAATTGGTAGAGAACTACAAGTCATCGAACTTGATGATCATGGCATTGTATCTACCAGAGGTAATATTTTTAAGCTAAGAGATTACGATATAAATCGTAGGTTTGACGAGATAATTAACTCATAGATAAGGTAACAAATTTCATGGATACAGAGGAAGTTTTTGAATTCTATAGAACTGAATTTGTGCCTGCATATTCCGATTTGGTTGGATACATCGGCGACAAACCCCGCCAGATGATGATTGAACTCGAAAATACATTTGCACACATATCTCAATATTTTAATCCTGAATTAAATATTCAAGACAAAAATAAGAATCTTGCGAAGGCATACGATCATCTAATTCGTGCTACATTAGATTGCTATAAACTGCTTTGGGTGACCATGCACGGACAATTGAAAGATATAGAAAAAGATGAAACAAAACGAAAACTCGGTCTTAATATATCTGAAACGGAATTTCGTACTAAATTCCAAGAAATTAAAAAATTAGCACAAGAAGCCAGAAGAATAGAGATGACATCAGTAGGGTTAGCACCTATAGCAGCTCTTAATAAGTATAAAGAAGTTGTAAAAGATGGTTATGAGTTGATAGATACGATAGATGAGAATAAAATGCAAGAGATTAAATCACTAAAGATATTTGTCTCTACTACATGACTATCGGCTATTCCAAAATATGACCAAAATAAACTTCATCAATTATAT
>JAIOQW010000184.1 GCA_021108405.1 Methanosarcinales archaeon | reverse complement strand
GATGAACACAGATAAACACGGATACGCTGCCTGAAAATCTGTGTTCATCTGTGTCCATCTGTGGTTTCATAAGATTCACCAACACGAATTGTAACGGTCTCTATTTTATTAAGTGGTTTGAGTAGCATCTACAGTTTTAAATATCGGGGGCACATCCCCCGAACCCCCTCGACCTAATGATTGCTGTTATTAGTCATCTTTTTCATCTTTGAAACGTTCTTGCCATACATCCTTTATCTGTTCTGAATCGCGATATCTATAACCAGGTCTACCAAGATCATTTGGAGTGCCCCCCGTAAGTTTACATCGCTCACATTCAAATATTGCTTCAAACTTACCATTAATATAATAGATAAGTGGGCGCAAATTCCTCTTTCTACCAAATCTACAAATATGACATTCAATTTTAATATCCTTGAATAAATAAGGAGATATTGTTAGAATCTGATAATGATGAAAACAAAGTAATCCAGAATTTGTTAGATTCCCTTCACGATAAAAAAAAGTATTTTTTGATGATAAAATAATAAAAAGTCTCTGAATTTCAGACCATAATTTTTGCTTTTATTTGTGCTATATCATGTTCTATCATTGAAATCCTCTCGTCAATATGAGATCTGAAATCATCTTTGGTGGAGCGAATTTCGGATGTTATTTCTATTCTACTCTGGTCTATTTTATCCATGGTTTCGGTCTGCTTTTCAATCATGATATCCTGTTTATTTTCAACTCTATTAAATCCACTCTCTACAACATGGATGAGTTTTTTTAGTAAATCAGCCGCAGTATCCAATCTTTCATCGGTTTCCCCCTCACTCACGAGTTTGTAGAACCTTTCATAGTCTCCAGTATGATTGGAATATTCTTTCACGATGTCACTGACATAGATAAGAGCATTTTTAATATTTATTCCTTGAATGAACCGCTCTAAATCAGCATCTTCCCCTTCTGCTATGATTTTTACTCTTCCATCCGGAAGATTCTGTACATTTCCTTTTATGTCCAATGCATTAGCTATAGCCACAGTTTTTACTCTAAATCCGGCTTGCTGTACTTTACCTGATATATGAAGAATTACTTTTTTCATCTACATTATATGTAGTTTAAAATCTTATAAAGGTTTCGAGATGAAATGCATCAGTCCATCACATCCGTTATCTCCCATCAATTTCTTGACGTATAGGAAAGTATAAACGTAGTTATTCTGATATACAATACTATTTAATTAGATAAAAACATTTGATAATACAGGGATTAGTTAACTCTAAGGTTTATTAATTTAAAATTATTAATTGAATTTAATTTCATATGATCCTATGTCAAATTAATCTTATTTTTATTTATTCCTATGCCAGAGATTTGACCAATTTTTTAAAAATGTTGTTTGTGATTAAAAATTAAAATGATATTTGAGTAACACCTAAGTGTTACCCAAAGAATGATATAATTTTTTTAATATTTATATAATTAAAACGTTATCGAAAGAGAAAATAACTTTTTTATACTTGTGGTGCATATTACACTATATCGGGCATATTGCCCGGTCGTGTGCTTCTATGAGTATAAGCGGGACACTGTCAGCGGAACGGTTCTGAGCACACGTAAATCACAAAAAAAAACGGTTGTATTGGTGTGTCGCCCGGTGGGAAGACTTGACCAGTCTTCCACCTCCAATAACAATTTAATTTGAACAGAATGAAATATAAATGTATCGGAGGAAACGAGAGATGATAAGAATATACACATCATTAGATGACGAGTTGCATGATCGGCTCACCAAGTACAATGCTGATCATCCAGGACGGGAGATTGAACCGACCAGAATTTTACGGGCAGAATTGAACTGGATATTGACAGGCGAAGGGTATTAAATTTTGGAACAACATGACTGTAGAATCCTTTCTACGGATCTACATGGCCCATATAGATCTATAAACCAAAAAAAACATATTTTCTAATTTTAATTCATGTCTCCTTCCCCGGTCTGGAGAGCTGCATAGAAATGTGCTTTTGTGGGGTGGATCGGATATATGTATAATGAAAACGATATAACATAAGTGTCTTATGAATGATATGATAAATTTGGATATAGAAGAGATTGGCAGAGAAGAGAAGCTTTTTATCCGCTCTTGTAAAGTAAAAATCAATGGTAACACCGTAATTACGCCAACACGAACCATTGGAGTTAATCAATCGGATACTTTAGAGCTTAAGACAGCTGAATCGCTAATTGATAACCAGTTCAAACCATTTGGTGAAGTATATGCAAAAGTCTCTTTAAACCAATTAAATGAATGCATCAATAATGATGAAAAAGGGGAAAAATTTTGTTCAAGAATTTCGAATAGATTATTACAATTAAAAAAGGCTGGTGCTCTTCCATATATATTGTTCTCAATTACTGATGATAACGGACGTCCACTAAATCAGCTCATGCCAGAACATGTTCAAGAGTTTGTTTTTGATGTTTTATGGGGTACTCCTGGTAATTCTATTATTTCTATTCCTTTATTAGGGATATTATCGAATTCCGATGATTATGGAAAGTTGATTGAAACTTTTCATGACAGGCAAATAGCTGCAATTGATAGAAAAAATCTTCCAATTATGGCAATCGTCCCGTCATCATATAATTTAATAGACCCAAAATTGTTGGAAAAATACTGGAACATTGGTTGTCGCATTTTCGGATATAATTGTGAAAATAAAAAATATGGTGCATTCGGATATGCAATAGAAAGGTTACATTATGAATTATCAAAATTTAGCAAACAAAGTGAAGAGTTATACATAATCAATGGATTAAATTCGAGGTTTAAAATTGGAAAAACAGAAACGAGTCGAATAAATAACTTGTTAGGAACTGGTTTTGGCTTTGACACATATAGTCCGAACCATGTGATGGCGAGAATTATAGCACAAAATACTTCTAATAAGTATATTTTCAACGATCAAAATTATGGTTTTACAAACATCAATGATCTGGAAAATGTTAAAAATGTTGAAGAACTTATTAACACTCAAGTACTAAGAGATATTGATTTATCTGATCTTTCTGAAATGTCTGATTATAGTATCAAAAAAATTTGTAAAAAACATAATATTGAAAAGACAATTAAAGAAATTCGAGAATATCCAAAATCTATTGAAAATAATAATTTATTAGATTATTTATTAGAAAAAGATAAAATCAGTACTGAAACATCGGAAATGAAATCTTTTCGATGTGGGAAATGTACACCAAGTCTTGATAGCTGGTTAAAATGAATCTTGATGATAATTTATCTGCAACACAATTAGCAATTTTGACCTTACTCAGGTCTGAAGATATTAAAGGGAAAAAATATACTCCAATTCCTGGTATAACACATCTAGTGAAGGAATTGTTTATTATTCAAAAAACAGATTTAGGTGCTAATTTATTAAGTGAGCTCAAATTTGAACCTGATAATTATGGTCCCTTCGATGAAACGATATTTGCAGCTCTTGATGGTCTAAAGGATGCGGAATATGTCGATTTTAATTCTTCATCCACAAATTATATAAAAATTAGTTTGACTGAGAAAGGAAAGGAATCATCTGATATGTTTTGGAATAGATTAAAAGATGATATCAAATCCTTATTCAAGTATGTAAAAATCAATTATAATCATCTATCGTCTGAAAAACTACTTGAGAGAATATATTCTGCTTATCCCACAATGACAGTGAACTCAATATCAAAAGTTGCTAAAAAATACCGACTGAAAGAGTCAGTATTATGAAAAAATTGAGATTATTTGTAGATAGCGGTTTTCTCATTGGTTTTAAAGATGAGAGAGATTCTCTTCATGACAAGGCTTGTAATATTTGGGATGAACTGATAGATAAAGATTTGATTTCAGGATTCGAAGACTTGTATATTTCTGATTATATAATCGTGGAGGTATTCCATAAATTACAAAAAGGAATAAAATTTCATAGAACTCTGAAATATTATGAAGAGTTGAAATACTGTAAAATTTATCACATTACCCCCGAAGATGTTGAGGATGCAATTCATACGAAACTGAAACCATTTTGCAATCATAGGGATGGGAATCCTGCAATAGGATTGGTCGATGCAACAAACCTTCAAATTATGGAAAAATTGAAAATTGACTATATTTTATCCTTCGATGGTGGATTTGATAGAATACCTTTATGTAAACGAATAGGAAATGAGAATGATATTAAAAAAAAAATTTTGAGTTGGAATTTTGGTTAAGTCAGAATCGGAGTTCGTCGAAATGTCTTTGATTTTTTACATTACACATCGTAATCAATAGAAACAATAGACGTTTTAAGTCATTAGAAGGAGCAGGTAATTATTCAAATTGTCAAACACTTTTCAGAAATTTGTATAGAATAGAGGAAGGAACATATGTTAATTCAAGCCCATATAGCCGTGCTGGATTGGATCATAAGGATGATGATTGGTTAAATCTAATTGGCTTTGAAAATAAAATTTTTGAATGCTTTGGAAATATTAAAACGGCTATATCAAAAAAAATAATTGATATTGCATGATAAAATTGAAATCAAAGAGTTTCAAACCTATGTCTTAAAAAATTCCGAGCACTATTATTGTAGGCAAAACCGGAGGCCAATGGAATGTCGCGGATATCTCCGGAGAATGTCATTATCAGTGATCCAATAGGGCAGTCCGTAGATATATTTGCTACAAAGTCCAGTAAAAAGAAATACAATCCGTCAATCTTGGAAATCCTATCGGAAAAAAAATTCAGACACAGATTACACAGATGAATACTTACCTACTATTTAAGTTAACAATAAGAGATACCCAAATAAGATGTAAAGAAATTTCACAATTTCTTTGCATATTCCAGGGCCTTTATTTGCTGCTTCATAGTAACATTTCCTTTTATCCCATGATCTTCAAGTATATCCAGCATCTTTCTTACACTGACATCTGATAGTTCAGCAGCTTCAGATAGCGTTATTTTTCCTATTTTATAAAGATTGACAGCATACCACATAACACCGAATTTCATTAACTGTCTGATTGCGGTATATTCATCTATATCCTCCATCTTAGCTCTGTATGCAACGCCCTTTAACATATCAGATGTAAGACGCATAGTCTTTGTTTCCATTTATTCAATCTCCTTTACTTTTGATTTTGTCAGTTTAATAAGTGAATCAGAATCCATAATCACTTTCATAAAAAATTAATATAAGCAGATATCGTTTTAAACATATCGGTATATAGAGACCGTTACAATTCGTGTTGGTGAATCTTATGAAACCACAGATAAACACAGATGAACACAGATTTTCAGGCAGCGTATCCGTGTTTATCTGTGTTCATCTGCGGTTATTTTAATAGTACCAACATGTAATGTAACGGTCTCGGTATATAGTACAAAGTATGTCAGGATACTTACCTTAGTGTCGCGTCAATTTCCGAGACTTTTTATTTTCTTGTGATTGAATTAAAAAATAACCAGAATAAGCTATTTAATGTATAAATATTTCAAATGTTGTGATTCAATCTCTTATAAGAATCAATAATTCAGAATAAAAAGTCTCTGTTCTACACCACAAATTTCAAATAGTTGATAGTAGATCATAATGATTATGTATCAACAATATGCACAACAATTTATAAACCGTGATTATGAACTGAACTATCTTAACACCAGATACAACAGTAATACCCCGGAATTTATAGTGCTATACGGAAGACGTAGGATTGGTAAAACACGTCTGATCACGGAATTCATTCACCAAAAAGAAGGGATTATTTTTTTACCTGTTGAATACAGTAAAGCTGAAAATATCAAATTACTGCAATACCAGATGGGAGATTTTCTTGGTAATGATACCTTTAAAAAAATAAATTTAAATGGATTTGAAGAATTATTTATTGAATTTTTTAACTGGCATAAAGACGATAAACGAATGATATTTGCAATAGATGAATTTCCATATCTCATAAAGTTAGACAGGAGTATACCATCGATTTTCCAGAGAATATGGGATTTAAATTTAAGCAAGCGAAATGTAATGCTTATATTAAGCGGTTCCAGTATAGGGATGATGGAAACTGAAGTATTGGGCTACAATTCGCCGCTTTATGGTCGAAGAACCGGTCAATGGCAGGTTGATAAACTTGAATTCAAGCATTTAGCTTCATTTTTTCCACATTATCAGGTTGATGATCTCATTCGTATTTATGGGTGTATGGGAAGTATACCAGAATATCTTCTAAAATTCTCGGATACTCTTGATTTCTGGGAGAATCTTCATCTTAATTTCCTGTCAAAAGGTAGTTTTTTGTATGAGGAATCAGATATTCTTTTAAGAGAAGAATTCAGAGAACCGCGTAATTACATGTTCATCCTTAAAACCATTGCCCAGGGTAAAAGAAAACTATCTGAGATTGCAAATGCCACTGGTATGGATAAAGGAGCTCTTTCCCGATATATCCATAATCTCAAGCGTGTAGGTATTATCGAAGCAGAAATATCCGTACCTCTAACAGGTACAGGAAGATCAAAAAGGTCATTATATAAAATAAAAGATAATTATTTTAATTTCTATTTCAGGTTTGTACTGCCAAATAAAAATAGTATTGATGGTGAAATTAACATAACATCGAAAGTTAAACGCAATTACGATCAATATCTCGGATTCATTTTTGAAGAATTGATCAGGGACCTGATCAGACAGGGAAAATTAGATATCGGCTTCATGCCAGAGGATTGTGGATCATGGTGGTATCGACAAAATGAGATTGATATAGTTGCTACTGGAATTGATACTGACAATGTTAAAAATTTATTTTTAGCCGAAGTGAAATGGAGTGAATTGACCAGGCTTGACACTACAAGATTAATAGATCATTTGAAAAAAAAAACCGAAATTGTCAGGTGGCATAATAATACCAGAAATGAATACTATGGAATAATTGCAAGAAAGATTGAAAAAAAAGAGTCATTTCGACGTGAGAATATATTTGCATTTGATCTGGATGATATTGAGCTTCTAACTATGCAAAAAATTTCTGTATAGCCTTATTTTTTTTACAGTATATCAAGTATAACTTGAATCGAAAATCCGACCGGAGGGAGGATTTTGTTCTAGTATACCGAGACTGTCGTTAACCTAAATAGTAGCTAAGTATTCATCTGTGAGATCAACTCTAATATTCACAGCATCAATAACATCTTCTTCATTTATAATTACACTTTTTGTGATATTATTTTCCAAACCAATAATGGTATATGAACCCATAGACTGAGTATCATATGGAGTTCCATGATTTGAATATGGCACAGTAATACTGAACCATCCCGTTTCATTAGCTTTTGCTACATTAAAATATATGAAAGTCCTATTTTGATTGGTTGTAACATTAGTATAAGTTGCTACAATTTCATCAGGTGATGCAAAACCTATAATATTCGCACCGTTAACATATTCGAATATTTTTACAAATTTGACCGGAGGACTCTGTGTTCGTGTTGTTTTCGATTCATATATAAGTCGAAAAGAACCAAGGTTAGACCCATCATCAACGTGTAATTTCCATAACATAGTCTGTTTTAATGTATCTTTTACATCTACTGAAGTAGTAACCAGATTATCATGTTCGCTCACCTGTGTCGTGCAATAATTAGAAGGTTCCTTACCTGCAAGCAATATTATCGAGCCTAATTTTTTTATTATCATCCTATCTTCGGTGATCACATATCCTACTTTTCGTGCATCCAGTATACTTCTGGCTCCTGATTCATCGGATTCAATAAAAAATCTTGCAGCGTCATATAATCCTACTTGAAAATTATTTGTTACTACCGGACGCTGTGCAATATACATGATCCAGTTGCCAAGGTCCCACCAGCTCATTATTCCATATTCAGGTGTTCTGGACGGATCTTCATAATATGATGTTACCGGTGTATTATCCTTAAGCCATACCAAAGACTCTTCCCAATCAGACGGAGGGATTTTAATGTGGTTTGAGGCAGAAATACTTACATATATGTTTGGGAATACAACGATAAGAAATATCGCGGCAATACCTGCTATTTGTATTGGTGATAAATTAGAGGTCTGTTTATGTTTTGTAGTCTTATTTTTCTTAATTGGAACTTTTCGTGTATTATTATTATTATTATTATTATTCATTAATCTATTAGATCCTATAATGATAATATAACTGGTTAATATTGTGATATTAATCGAAAAAAGATATAGAAAACGTCTTTGGGAAAGGGTAAGCAATAGTATGATCAAAGTCCAGATCATAAAAAAAACCATTTCGGAAGTATAATTCTTTGTTATTACATCTTTTATATACAAAATATATGCGAATATAGTAATAAAGAAACAAAAGGCAGAACCATACCATACTGGAGAGAGTTTAAAAGTATTCTGCTCAAAAAACAGTGGCTGTGCCTCTGCAATAGTCCTGATAACTAATTCACTGTCAAATAAATATGAAAACCCGGATACTAATAACTGATAATATGATGGTAAAACTTCCCTGGTAAGAATTATTCCTGCCATTCCTAATGCTGTTACTACTGCCGGGTAATACCACCAGGTAATATTTCTTACATGCATAAAATAGGAAAGAAAACCTAATAAAAGAACTAATACAATAATAATTATAATGGATAAAACATGGATCCAGGAAATATACCATAAATTCATTTCCATTCCAGGTTGAACTGTTTTTATTACAAATGGAATAACCAGAATAAGAGAAGCAAGGTATGTGACTGTTAGAATTTTTATAAGATATTGTGATGGCCTGTTCTTTTTTAGGTCAAGTGTGAACTGTATCACCCCATAGATGGCGATAATTCCAAAAAAGATTGGCGACCCAGTCCATGTTAATAAGGAAATACTTAAAAAAATACCTGCAAATGCTGCATAGACCAGGTATCTGGAAGTATTTTGCGGGCTTTTCAGTGAAGTTATGAAAAAAGCAAAAACAGTAGTTGAAAGTAGTATTTCCGCAATATGATGATCCGGGAAACCAAACAGTGAATGTTTGATGTGTATAGGTAGAATTGCAAGTAAGCCAACGCTCAGCAGGGCAGTATCTCTATTAAAGAGCTTCAAAGTCACAATATATAATGGAATAAATGATAAAATCCCTAATATTACAGGAAAAAATGCAGTTGTCATTTCAACAGTGTATCTATCAGGCGACCCAAGACCGATTATCAATGCCAGCAGTGCAGCAACCTGGTCATACAGCGTAGGCCAACCAATCTCCAATCCATAAGGATAATTCAGGTACGTATCAAATGTGATGGAATCCGGAAAATGATCAACAGTGAATAGGATTCTACGCATATGATAATACGGATCATATCCTATCAGGTGTAGGGTTCCATCTACTACGACCTTAGGATATGATAATATTCTTAGACAAAATGCGAGAACGGATATAACACATAAAATGAAAAAAGTTTTGCTTTTTAGAAAATCTAATTTACTCCCCATCATATATAATATTTGGATTTCTATAATAAATAATTTGTTATTTGGGTAGAAACCATCAAAAAGTATGGTATACTATTTCGCAAGTGTAATTTGGAATTTTAATCTGTGTTAATCCGTGAAATCCGTGTAAATTGGAGACTTTTTATTATTTTCGTATCCACTTCAAAAAGTATGGTAAAATGAAAGATTAATATAGACACGGATTAACACAGATTCACACAGATTATTGAAAAAATGGATATGGTATTTCATGATAGAGTCAAAACATCATCATATTACTGAAAAAAATCATTGGAGTCGCTTATAATGTACATAATACTCTTGCATCAGGTTTCTTAGAGAAGGTTTATCAAAAACAAAATTGAAGAAATTAAATCAATACCAATTAACAATAAATCCGTGTAAATCTGTGTAAATCTGTGTCTGAAAAAATGCGTTCGAACTCTATAAAGAGGTGCTAATTACCCTTAGATTTGAAGTGGATACTTATTTTCTGATAATGGCCAATATTAGTTCATTTAATTAGATATACCTATAGATATTTACATGTGCAATATAAGTTTATATGATATTATACCAATCCACATCGTTTTTTCATAACTTCATATAATTTCCATGTGATCACTGAATGTTTTTATTTTATTATGGCTGGTTGAAAAAAAAATTTAGCCACAGATGAACACAGATGAACACAGATTTGCTAATGGGGTCGTGGGAGCTATATTTTCCAGGCATTTTCGTATCTGTGTTCATCTGCGTTCATCTGTGGCTATCATTTTTTCCCTCTGATTTGAAGTGGATACCATATGAACACAGATATTTCAATTAATTGGGATTATACCAATTTTTTTCTTAAGATGCCATCTACTACAAAAAATTTATATATTGTTAATCTTATATAAAATTATACTTCAGTTGTTGTAGATATAATTCGGAGTGTAAAGTATCTACCAAACATGATGATTACGTTGGGGGTTGATACTGTAATTAATTATATAGGGGGGATAACATGACCGAAAAGTATATTTCATTGATAATTCCGGCCATGAATGAAGAAAAAACTATCGGTACATGCATCACAAAAGCGATAGATATTTTTGATAGGCTCCAACTTAGCTGGGAAGTTATTGTTGCTGATAATTCTACAGATAGAACATCTCATATTGCACGATCACTAGGAGCAAAGGTTATTACTCCTGAAAAACTCGGATACGGAAATGCATACATCGAAGGTTTCGCTGAGGCAAAAGGCGAATACATCATCATGGCAGATGCCGATGATACTTATGATCTGCATGAACTGCCCTGTCTTATATCAGTGCTAAATGACAAAAAAGTAGATTACGTGATCGGAACACGATCGAATATCGAAAAAGGGGCCATGCCGCTTCTTCATAGATACATTGGAAATCCTGTACTCACCAGGACTTTAAACATTCTATTCAACACAACATATTCAGACACACATTCCGGAATGAGAATCATAAAAAGAAGTGCACTGGGTCAATTGAACCTGAAATCAGGAGGGATGGAATTCGCATCTGAGATGATGATCGAAGCGGCAAAAGCAGGGTTAAAATCAAAAGAGATCCCGATAAGTTATTATCCGAGGATCATGCCTTCGAAACTTCATTCATTTCAGGACGGCTGGAGGCATCTGAGATATATGATGCTCTATAAGCCAATGCCATTTCTGTTTATTCCCGGAACTCTGGTCTTTATCATCGGACTCCTTTTAAATATAGTAATACTCTTTCAGGGGCATGTAGAAACCCTGCGCATGCATTCGGTCATTCTGTCAAGTCTGCTATTGATCATAGGAACCCAGACTATTGCTGCAGGCATATATATGAAGGCATATGGAGCAACACATGGTTTATATGAAAATAAAGGTTTTATAAAAAAAATGCTAGACAGGCATTCTCTGGAGAAAGAGGGCATACTTGGCATTATATTTGTAGTTATTGGGATTGTTCTTGGTTTGAAGGTGCTGCTTGCATGGGTCTATGCAGGATACGGAACGCTTTCTGAAGTGGAGAGTGCAGTGGCAGCAATGATCTTTTCGATCATTGGGATCCAGATAATATTTACTGCATTGTTTATTAGTGTAATGCTCTCTGAAAGAGGGATAAATAACAAATGAAAATACTGGTAATAAATGAGCCGTTCATAAAGGATTTCTGCCGTACCCAACGGTGGGCTGCTCGTACCAGGGGCAGGGTTCTACGGGCACCGGACTGGCTGGCTTACGCTACTGCCGTGCTGGAAAATGATGGATATGATGTACAATTTTTAGATTTTGTCGCTAAAGGATGGGATAAAGATAAATTGAGGTCTCTAGTTCATATAGAACAGCCGGATGTGGTTGTGCTGGACACTACCACACCTTCTATCTATTCTGATATTAACTGTGCCAGTATTATTAAAGAGGAAGCACAAAGTAAAGTAATAATGGTCGGACCCCATGCCAGTGCACTTGCAAACCAGACTTTACTTGATGCCGGTGGGTCTGTGGATGTAGTATGCAGAGGAGAATATGATTACACTGTTCGCGATGTAGTACAGTGCTTTGGAAATGGAGGTGATCTGGAAAAAATAAAGGGTATCTCCTATGTTGAACATAATGGGATACATCATAATGTTGATAGACCTTTAATCCGGGATCTTGATAAATTACCATTTCCTGCATGGCATCATCTGGATATTATGGACTATTTTGACGGTGGTAAATTATTTCCTTATATCGATATAATTTCGGGGCGGGGCTGTCCGAATAAATGCATCTTCTGTCTCTGGCCGCAAATTATGCATGGATTGAAATATAGATTGAGGTCCCCCAAAAATGTAGTTGATGAAATGGAATTTGATCTTGAGCAATGGCCTAAATTAAAACAGGGAGAGTTTTTTTTTGAAGATGATACCTTTACTATCGATAAAAAGCGGGCATTGCAGATATGCGATGAGATCATTAATAGGGGGCTTAAAGTCACCTGGTCGGTTAATGCCAGGGCTGATACAGGGGATATTGAATTATTTACCAGGATGAAACAGGCAGGATGTAGAGAAGTACTTGTTGGTTTTGAGAGTGGAGACCAGGTCATACTTGATAATATTAACAAGCATTTGACACTTGAGCAATCAAAACAATTTGTTGAAAATGCACATAAAGCTGGTCTGGTGATACATGGCTGCTTTGTTATGGGTTTGCCAGGAGAAACAGTAGAGACAATGAAGAAGAGTATTGGATTTGCTATTGAGATGAAATTGGATACTGTTCAATTCTCAGCATCAGTACCATTTCCAGGAACTGAGTATTACAATATATGTGAGAGGAATGGATTGATCAAGGCTACATCATGGGAGGACTGGCTGGACAATGGTGAGCAGTCAACTGTGGTGGAGTATCCGGACCTGTCCGGGAATGAGGTCGAATGGTATGTGGACAAAGGGTTAAAACAGTTCTATTTCAGACCTGGATATATGGTATCATTCCTGCTAAACACGCACTCATTACCTGATCTGTACCGTAAGTTAAGGGGTTTTAAGAATTTCACTTCATATTTAATAAAGAGGTAGCATGCAAGACATACCGGCAATATCTGTGATCATACCTGTACATAATGAAGAAGATATGATCGCTAAATGCCTCGCTTCACTCGAGGATCTGCATTACCTACATGATAAACTTGAGATCATTTTGATCAATGATGGTTCAAAAGATGATACCGGGAATATTATTAAGAGCCAGGTTAAAAAATTACCTTATATTTATCTTGAGACTGACGGAGTTGGTCCTTCAAAGGCAAGGAATATCGGAATTAAAAAAGCACATGGTGAATTGATAGCATTTACAGATGCTGATTGTACTGTTGATATTGAATGGCTTAACGAATTACTAAAAGGATTCACTACAAAAGATATAGCAGGTGTTGGTGGAAGTCAGGATATTCCCGATGATGCAATCGAATTTGAGAGAAAAGTCCATGTTTTTCTTTCAAGTATGCATTTCATATGCGATTATATAAAAACAGGGGATATAGTCAGACCTGTTGATCATATTGCGTCCTGTAATGCTATATATAAGAGAGACGTGATCGAAGAGGTTGATGGTTTCGATGAACGGTTGTGGCCCGGTGAAGATGTTGATCTGGATTATAAGATCAGGCATAGAGGGTATAAGATTATGCACAATCCAAAAGCGATCGTTGCCCATCACCGGCCTGCCAATTTAAGAAAGTTCTTTGGTATGATGAAAAGATATGGCCAGGCACAGGCTTATCTGGTCAGGAAATACGGTGTTTTCAGGAAGCTTCATTATGTTCCTTTCACCGGTTTTTTATTATTTTCCGGATGGATCCTGGTGATATTGTATAATTTATATTGGGGTGTTGTGTTTGCCTTTGGTGTTTTTCTTATTACAGCTTCTAGCTTTTTTCTTAAGTACGGATTGAAAGTCGGTTTTGACAACTTTATAATGTTCGTGATGACTATGGCGGGATGGAATATTGGATTTGGTTGGGGATTTATTAAGAGGAGTCCCAGATGAAAATCCTGCATCTCACAAAAAAATATCCCAAAGCTTTAGGTGGTGATGCTGTTGTTGTTGTTAATTTGGAGAAACAACAGCAAAAGGCAGGGCATGAGGTTTTTATTCTCACTTCCAACTGTCCCGAGATCATTGAAAAAGAGAATGTTGTTAAATTCGGATTAAAAGATAGTGCACCTGATCAGGATAGGATCACCTGTAGAAGGATCATATCGCTTTTTATTTTATTATTTAGTAGTTCCCGGCTTATCAGGAAGATAAAACCGGGTGTTATACATTCACATTCAGCAGATCTTGGTTTTATTATATCATTTCCTGCAATGATATATAATATCCCTGTGATAAATACATGTCACGGCGTTACTTTTCCATATCGACAGTATAGTTTTTTTAAGAGGTCTGCTGAAAAATTCTTTTTAATGCACGGACGTTTCAAATCAATCATAACAGTTGATGAGAATAGTTTACGATTTTTTAAAGATATAAAGGTTGATAATGCCGTATACATTCCAAACGGGGTTGATATTGAACGTTTTAATAGTAAAAGGTTAAAGAAAAAAGATGAAAATGAGATTAAATTCTTATTTGCCGGCAGGTTAGAAACACAAAAAGGGATCAAATATCTTATCCGGGCAGTTGAGATATTATTAAACAGGACAGACAATTTCAAGGTTCTATTGATAGGTGACGGATCCCAACGAGAAGAATTAGAGGATCTGATATGCAGGAATAATTTGAATGATCATATGGTTTGTTTTGGAATTATTACTGATGATGAATTAAGAGATCTATACTGCACATATGATGCATTCATATTGCCGTCTGTATGGGAGGGTTTTCCATTAACTATCCTGGAGGCATGGGCGGCCGGATTACCGGTAATCAGCACAAACGTGGGTGGGATACCTGATATTTGTGAAAATAATAAGAATGCACTACTGGTTCCACCCAAAAACCCAGAGGCACTTGCCAGTGCTATGTATATGTTGATCAAGGATAAAGGGTTAAGAAATAAACTGGGAAACAACGGCAGAAAATTATCACTGGATTATACCTGGAGAGATATTGCAATCAGGATTGAGGAGGAGTATTGTGGAAAATGACTTTTGTAAATCCGAGCGATAGCGAGGATTTTGTTTTATGCCCATCGGTGTGGTCTGGATGTGACTGTATTGAGAAAAAAGTTGGCAGCTGTTTATATTATTTTTAATGGATATGAAAATATTATTAGTGTATAAAGATTTTTTCCTAACATATAAATAGGATGAAAAATATGAGCATAATAATAATAATTTCTATTGAATAAATTGACTTTAACGGGTGGGGAAACTAAGAACCGGGATAATAATATAAAATATAATTATTTTAATAATATAGTTATTAGAATAATATTATATATTTTATTTATAATAATAATTTTTTATAGTATATCAAGTATAACTTGATGTACTCAAGAAAATCCGACCGGAGGGAGGATTTTGTTCCTATAAAAGAGGGGGTTAGAAAGATAGTCATACAATATTAAATAATTAGGTTGTACATTTAGTTTTATCTATCATTTACTTAATGATATTTCTTAATGCAACCTCTGTCCACGTAGTGACTTTCTATAATATTGTATGATTATATTAATCCGGATGTGAGGTAAAATAGTGGGTACTATAAATGATTTATTAATACACCATGTAAAAACACATGGAACAGAAATATGCAGAGAATGCAGATCACGTGATCTGGATTATTTTAATAAAGTGTACATTAAAGGAGAAACGTTCCCTTTTCCGTTTTGCACTAATTGCGGATTGATCCAATGGCAAATAATACCGGGTTTTCATCTTTCACTTGAGAAATTGTATGAGATGTTCATTCAATTGGCAGAAGAGTTCGGTATGACCTGGGAAGAAACATTTTCAGGTCTTGAATTTATTAAGAAAAGAAAAGGGGATGAAGGCTATTCCGATGATGTTGCCATATTGAGCGAGATTTTTAAGAAAATAAGTGTGTAATTTATATGAGAACTGAATATAATGGATGAAGATATAGACTTAAAGGATTATCTAAGAGTTATATGGAAAGAAAAATTTTTAATAATAGCAGTAACAATGCTGGTATTGATCACAGTAGTTTTTTTTTCATATGTTATGCCATCAGCGAATGAATATCAGGTAGATGCTCTTCTGTATGTCGAGGATATACCAGAAAGTCTGAATAATTCTAAGCGCTACTCCAGTTCAGTGATAGTCTCCTTGATTACATCAAATGATATTATTATGAGAACAGTGGGACTTTCAGGACTTGCTAATAATGAACTTTTTAAGAGTGAAAGATGGCCGGATGAAAGAGCAGCACAATGGCTAAAGGAGAATATTGAAGTCAAAGCAAAGGGCAATGAAATTGAATTGATATTAAAAGGGCCTGTAGAGCCTGATACCTTACAAAAAACCCTTCAAACATATATCACGGTAGTTACTGAGGAAAATAAGAAAAAGCTTACCCAGGATGCTAATAATGATACCAGGAAGGTAAATATGTCGGTTGAACTGTTAGCAGCAAAATTATCTGATGTTTTTACTTCAATAGAAAAGATACAGGAGGAAAATCCTGGTAACAGCACTCTCAATGTGGAGCTTTTCATGGCTTTCTCACGATTGGGTGCTATTGAAGACAGGTTAAATATTCTTGAACTACAGCGAATGGAACTGGAATATATGGCATCACCTGAGTTCAACTGGATCGAAGTGATAAGTTCTGCGTACGGATCAGAAATACCTGTTGGTCCTAACAGGACATTGAATATCATTATTGCCTGCATACTCGGACTATTTGCCGGGGTGTTTATAGCATTTTTTAAGGACTATATAGAGGATGGTTCTTCAAAATAGGATGTAGTTATAAAGGGAGTGGATCAAATTAAACGAGCATTAATCACAGGTATAACCGGACAGGATGGTTCTTATCTTAGTGAGTTCTTACTTCAAAAAGGTTATGAAGTACATGGGATCATTCGTAGAGCAAGTACTTTTAATACTGAACGTATAGATCACCTGTACATGGACCCCCATATAAAGGGTACAAAATTGTTCCTCCATTACGGAGACCTATCTGATGCAGGTCAGATGACTAACCTTATCTACAATATCCAGCCTGATGAGATCTATAATCTTGCTGCACAAAGCCATGTCCGTGTCAGTTTTGATTTGCCTGAGTATACGGGAGATATTTCTGGTCTGGGAACTACAAGAATCCTTGAAGCAATAAGAAAATGTAATAATGATATTAAATTTTATCAAGCTTCCAGCAGTGAAATATTTGGCAGTTCACCACCACCACAAAATGAGAATAATCCTTTACAACCCAGAAGTCCATATGCAATAGCAAAGGCGTATTCATACTGGATGACAAGAAATTACCGTGAAGCCTATGACATTTTTGCATGCAATGGTATTCTTTTTAATCATGAATCGCCAAGAAGGGGCGAGACTTTTGTAACAAGAAAAATAACAAAAGCACTGGCGAGGATCAAACTTGGTCTGCAGGATAAACTTTATCTGGGTAATCTCGGATCCAAACGGGATTGGGGATATGCAAAAGAATATGTAGGGGTTATGTGGTTGATGCTTCAGCATGACATACCGGATGATTATGTTATTGCAACGGGAGAAGCCTATTCTGTTGAGGAGTTTCTGTATGACGCCTTTAATTATGCAGATCTGGACTGGGAAGAATATGTTGAGATAGATCCAAGATATTTCAGGCCTACTGAAGTGGATGTGCTAATAGGTGATCCGGGTAAAGCACAGGAAATACTTGGCTGGAGATCAAAGGTCAAATTTAAAGAACTGGTGCGGTTAATGGTGGATGCAGATATGGAAAAAGAAGAACGCAAACTGAACGGCTATGCCAGACGTGCTAAGCAGGAAAAATATGTCGTACCTTGAAAATAAGAGAATTATCGTAACAGGCGGGTCAGGATTTCTTGGCAAGTATGTTGTGGAAAAATTAAAAAATGAAGGGTATAGTGATATTTTTGTCCCTAGAAGGAATGATTATGATCTTATTCATATGAAAGATATCGAACGGCTGTATACGGAATCTGATCCAGATGTTGTAATACACCTTGCGGCTGTGGTTGGTGGTATCGGAGTTAATGAAGAGAATCCTGGCAGGTTCTTTTATGGTAATCTAATGATGGGAGTGCAGATGATGGAACAGGGTAGATTGTATGGAATCAACAAATTCATAGCAATCGGTACTATATGCAGCTACCCCAAATTCGCTCAAGTCCCTTTTAAAGAGAAAGAACTATGGAATGGCTATCCTGAGGAAACAAATGCTCCTTATGGACTGGCCAAGAAGATGATGCTGGTGCAGTCACAGGCGTACCGCCAGCAGTACGGGTTCAATTCTATTTTCCTGCTTCTGGTGAACCTTTATGGGCCTGGTGACAATTTTGATCCTTCCAGTTCCCATGTGATACCTGCATTGATCAGGAAATGTTTTGATGCTATAGAGAATGAGGAAGATAAGATCGTTGTATGGGGTACAGGAAAGGCTACCCGGGAGTTTCTTTATGTGGAGGATGCTGCTGAGGGTATTGTCCTGGCAGCTAAGGGATATAATAAGAGCGAGCCTGTGAATATAGGTGCCGGATTTGAGATATCTATCAAGGAGCTTGTGGACCTGATCGTACAATTCACAGGATTTAAGGGAGATGTTGTATGGGATACTAAAAAGCCTGATGGTCAGCCCAGAAGATGTCTTGATGTTAGTAAAGCTAAGAATGAATTTGGGTTTAAAGCAAGAAAAAGGTTTGAAGATGGGTTGAAAACGACAATTGAATGGTATAAAAGAAAAAGTGCAAGTTTAAATTATGGGAATATTCGATAGAAAAATGAAATACTGGCAACCTCTGTCTGCACAGTGACTTTCAATTATTTTTTACTTCAATGATCCGGATGTGAGGGGATATAGTGGTTGCTATTCTGTTGTGATCTATTTTCTCAGTAACTTGGTCTACTTTAATACCTAATGCAGTAGCTATTGATATGACTTTTGCCCTGTAACCAACACGCTGGACATTGCCTGAAATATAAAGAGTAACTTTTTTCATCATGAGTTCTTCTGCTTTTAAAGTGCAATAAAGGTTTCTGATAATTGTGGGGAAATTAATATGTATTGTAAAGGACACAGATAAGAAATCCTATGTGATCTCTGTAGCTATCATTTTAACGCAAATGCGCAAAGGCACTAAGACGCAAAGATTTTACTTAAGATAGGGACGGTTTTTCACCCGGAGCTTACCGGGCGGGAGACACAAGAACAAAATCCTCCCTCCGGTCGGATTTTCTTGAGTACATCAAGTTATACTTGATATACTATTAAAAAAAATAAAATATATTCAGGTTTTTTGCTGATTGTTTAAATTGTAAGAAGAAGAGGATTCCATAACTGTTACTTTTTCTTTTATTTCGGCTAATTCATATTCTATTTTAGATATTCTTGTGTCAAAAAGAGAATTGAGGTTATCTCCAAGGGAATGGATTTCAGTAGTTATTTCTATTCTACTCTGATCTACTTTATCGCCTACTTGATCCACTTTATCACCTACTTGATCCACTTTATCACCTACTTGATCCACTTTGTCACCAAGATCACTAAAACCATTTTTGACTACAGTAATGAGTTGTTTTAATATATCTACGGCATTATCCAGTCTTTCATCAGTTTCTCCACGACCAACAACCTTATTAAAACCTTCATAATTATCTAAAGAAGTGGAATATTCCTGCTCGATATTAGTAACATTGATAAGGCTATTTGAGATATTTATATCTTGAATTAGCTTATCCAGTTCTGATTGTTCCCCCTGTGCAATGATCTTTACTCTGCCATCCGGAAGATTTTGAATTAATCCTTCAATACCTAATGCAGTGGCAATAGATTCGACTTTTGCCCTGTAACCAACACGCTGGACATTACCTGAGATATAAAGAGTAAATTTTTTCATGATGAGTTCTTCTGTTTTTAAAGTGCAATAAAGGTTTCTGATGACTGTTAGGAAATTTTTATTTTGTTTGGTTGGATAATTAAATTGAAAGGAAGGTCGATCTTTAAAAACGGCACTATCTTGTAGAACTTGATAAAAACAGTGCTGAATTGCTTCAAGAATCTGCCAGGAAGAGAGGCATTCCAACCAATAATCTCGCAAGTGAACTTCTTGAGAAACAACTTGCAAAAGCAGATTAGTCAGACACTTTTCTCGCTGAAAATATCTTGACTTTATCTTTTCTTAAAATCTCTGCTGCTATTGAACTTTATCGAGAAGAATAGATATCTTTAAGCAAAGCTTCAGAGATCGCGGGAATGACCACTATCGAATTTAAAGATATTTTGTATCCACTTCAAATCTAAGGGTAATTAGTACCTCTTTAAGAATCATGATAATTTACTAATTTTTTTAATGAAATATTGCCTCTTGAAAAATCTGTGTAAATCCGTGTTAATCCGTGTCTAAAAAAAATACGTTCTAACAAGGAAGTGTACATTGCTTATGATTTTTATCCAAGGTTACATATTCTATAGAATAGAAAGTAATCTTGATAGAGTCAGAAAATCTTTTTTCAGACACGGATTAACACGGATTTACACAGATTAAAATTCCATAACTGATTACAAATATCAAAATACCATACTTTTTGAAGTGGATACAAAAAATGAAAAAATTAGACCTTAGTTCTTGATTTAAAGGCATAATTAGATTCCTTTTCTATGGGAATTTTAGTTTTGAGACATCCTGTAAGAACAATATTTTCAGATCATGATTATAGTTTCCATCAAGCAGCTCTACCAAGTGTTCCACGAAGTATTAAAGATCCGAAAAGCTCGAACCATACCAATATAACAGGCACCCTGGATGTATTAATTGCTGCAAGAGATTCAAGTATTAACAAGGTGGTCTATGCTTCATCTTCATCCGTATATGGCGATACGCCAACTTTACCCAAATCAGAAGAGATGCCTGCAAATCCCTATTATCCGGTGAAGAAGGCAGAATAGCCGGGGTATCATTCAAAGGTGATCACTGCTGTCAAGGCTGTTAATGATTAGAAGATTATTAGGAAGATTTGACAACATTAAAGGAACTCAATCGACTATGAGTGTTGTAAGCAATGCCCCTACACTTATTAACCTGGCGCGAATCGAGAAATCGGACTTGCTGCGCTAACTATATGGCGAACTATTAATTCCAGAAGCGATATAGTAATAGTATGAAGTAGCCATTGAAGGTGCGGGACAGCCAGGTGCAAAAGAAGTAAAGGCTTGCGATCCGAATCAAGACACAATCGGTCTCCAACACATCTTATGTATCTGTTTTGTGACAAGAACCGGATGCAGGAGAAGCTGAAGCGATTGTTCTCACATTGAAGATTGAGGCTGAGTTACTCCTTATGGATGAACGCGTAGGACGGGAATTTTGAAAGGAATACATTAAATTTATCTATTTATTCTTATTTTTAAGATTGTAAGAAGAAGAGGATTCCATAACCATGACTTTATCTTTTATTTCGGCTAATTCAAATTCTATTTTTGTTATTCTTGTATCAAAGAGGGAATTGAGGTTATCTCCAAGCGAATGGATCTCAGAAGTTGTTTCTATTCTGCTTTGATCTACTTTTTCACTAACCTGGTCTACTTTGTCACCTACTTGATCTACTTTGTCACCTACCCGGTCGATCTTATCACCAAGTTCTTTTCCAAGGGAATGGATTTCAGAAGTTATTGCTATTCTACTGTCATCTACTTTGTCACCAAGGTCACGAAAACCATTTTCGGTGGTAGTAATGAGTTTTTTAAATAAATATAGCGCATTATCCAGTCTTTCATCAGTTTCTCCACCACTAACAATTTTAAAAAAACCTTCATAATCATCTGAAGGAGTGGAATATTCCTGTGTGATATTAGTGACGTTGATAAGGCTATTTGAGATATTTATGTCCTGGATCAACTTATCCAGTTCCGGTTGCTCCCCCTGTGCAATGATCTTCACTCTGCCATCCGGAATGTTTTGGATTGATCCTTTAATACCTAATGTAGTGGCTATTGATATGACTTTTGCCCTGTAACCAACACGCTGGACATTACCTGAAATATAAAGAGTAACTTTTTTCATCATGAGTTCTTCTGTTTTTGAAGTATTATAAAGGTTTCTGATGACTGTAGGGAATTTTTTATTTCTTTTGGGTGGATAATTAAATTGAAAGGAATTGTGAGAACTGGAAAATAATAAGACGCTTTAGAACAAAATCCTCCTTTCGGTCGGATTTTCTTGACCGACATTCCAGAGAAATGGAGGAATAGAAGATTCGTAGAATATTCGCTTGAAGCTTCAAAGAAGCTGAAGATTAGAAAATGTGAACGGAGTGAGCATTTTCGATATATCAAG
>JAIOQW010000195.1 GCA_021108405.1 Methanosarcinales archaeon | reverse complement strand
AGCTGAAGATTAGAAAATGTGAACGGAGTGAGCATTTTCGATATATCAAGTTATCCTTAATGTACTATTAAAAAACTTTAAGATTATATCTTAAGCTGGAAGTGATGTATTAGCTGTACCAGATTTTTCATTAACTGCCACATATTCTGCAAAAGAATTTGATTCTGGAATAGGTAATTTATCTTCAATTAATCCTTGAATGTGCATTTCAATTGCTTCATACATATTTCGTTCTGCATCTTCACGAGTAATACCTGTAGCTATACACCCTGGCAAATCCGGTGAATATGCCGAAAAATTATTATTGGCTTTTTCAATTACAATAAGGAAACGATACATATTATTATACCTCTTTTAATTATCCCATGCCCTATTGGATTTTTGTTTATCTGATTCTAGGCCAACTATTAATTTCTTTATTTCAACAATTTCATGGGACATATAATCTAAATGCTTTTTGATTGCTCCAATACTTTCCAATAGTATCACCTGGTTAGATTTAAATTAATTTTGATAATTCTATGAACATGAAATGTTATAAAGATGTTCCAACTCCAATTATGTAAACATTTTTGTTCAAAAACACGAAAGGCTGGTTAATCACCTTAAACTTTGACCAAAACCTGATAACATACCATTTATGGAGTTTCTTCATGTATTCATACAACGTCCTAATGATCACATCAAATTCATCAACCAGTTCAGGAACTTTCAAATCTCTATTCCGGGCAACCCTTATTATAATTGATACCATCCTATCGAGCTGTTTTCCCTTTGCACTGAACTTTGCACCGAAAATTTCGGTTATAGCTTTATCCTTTTTCCTCTTGAAAATCACTGTAAAAAACGTACAAAACTCAAACTCCAGAAGGTGAAACAATGAAATCTATAGAAATGTATGAAACTGCTCAGGAGTTCCTTATAGAAAATATAGGAAATCAGGTATCTGCCGGCGATGTGTATTACGACAACAGCACTAAAACATGGAATGTGAAGATAATCTCCAAAACCCCACACGGCATATTGATAGTTGGAGAAATGCACATCGACGATGAGAAAACTATTGTCTATGTAACACCCGGTGAGCAGATGCTAAAAATACTCAGATCCAAACTCAAAGAAGAACGTATACTGATCGATATGCCGGCCGATGCACTGGCACGTATCAAAGAGACTGTACCGGATGTGACTGTATACGGGTAATGGGGTAAGATTACCTTTCCTACATGAATTAGCGAAGAACCTATTTCCCGAAAAGACCCGCACCGGTTTGTATCACAGGCCGCCATACACTGCGGCAGGTTCAAAAAAGAGACCATTGTTATTGATGATCGGATGATCGAAGGCACTATCATTGAGCAGATCGATGAGGGTATGGATTTTATCCGGAAGAATATCAATGTGGAATTTGTGATGACGGGCAGACCGGAGCGGGAGCAAATGTGGGATTATCCGATGAAGGTGCAAGGATAGACTTGAATAACACCCACAAACATTAAATACTAATCCACATTAGTACTAATCATGATTAGTAAATTCATCGGCCGCCAAAAAGAACTCTCACTGCTGGAAGACGAATGGAACAAAACCAATGGCCGGTTAATAATACTTTACGGAAGACGGCGGATAGGCAAGACCCGGCTCATTACTGAATTCACATCAAATAAGAACGGGATATTCTATTTTGCCGAGAATACCTCCCCCCACATCCAGATAAACAGGCTGCAAGAGAAAATCGCAGAATTCACCAGGGACGAGATACTAAGAAACCTTGATATAAAAGATTGGGACCAGCTTTTTGGTTATCTTACCAAAAACTGCCCGTCAGAGCGATTTTATCTGGTCATAGATGAATTTTCATATCTCATAAAAAGTGACAAAAGTATCCTCAGCACCCTGCAAAAGTATTGGGACACAGCATTATCTTCATCAAATATATACATAATATTATCAGGCTCTATGCTCGGCCTTATGAGTGAAATGGTTCTTTCCCATGCGTCTCCTCTATATGGAAGGCGAAGCAGGGATTTACTCCTCGAAGGACTTTCCTTCTCAGACTCAAAAGAATTTCTAAACATGCCATTTCAGGAAACTCTTGAAACATACATGATACTAGGAGGGGTACCCGAATATCTCCTTAAAGCTTCAGAATACACGGATATTACGAACTTTGTAGAAAAGGAGTTCCTTGACAAGTTCGGTTATTTCCACAGAGAACCCTACTTTATAATCTCCCAGGAGTTCAAAGAACTCAAAACCTACTTTTCCATACTTAATTCCATAGCCTTTGGCGACACAAAACCCACAGATATAGCTAATTTTGTTGGTATGGATGCACGCAAGATTTACCCATACCTTGAGAACCTGATACGTCTGGGATTCATTACGCGACAGGTATCCATTCTTGGAACCCAGAAAAAAGGTATATACCTGATAAAAGACCCGGTCTTTGACTTCTGGTTCAACTTTGTTTCTAAGTATAAAGAAGAGATTGAAAAAGGCGTATTCAAACTAAGAAACGATGATATGACCAGATTTTTCGGGAAAAGGTTCGAGATTTTTGTTCAACAGGAGATAATCCACCACTTAATCCCGGATTTTCAGAAAATAGGCCGTTGGTGGCACAAAGGTGAAGAAATCGATGTACTGGCATTGAATGAAGTGCAAAAAGAAATCGCGTTTTTTGAATGTAAATGGCAGGAAGTGGACAGGAAAAGATCTGAACATATCCTTGCTGACCTTAAACGTAAAGCTGCCCTGGTAAAATGGCATAATAGCGAGCGCCGCGAACTTTATGGCATTATCGGGAAAAAGATCAACGCAAAGAAAAAGTTAAGAGACATGAAGTACCTGGTTTTTGATCTTGAAGAGTATTCATGATGGAGTATTTTATCAAACATCCTACCCCACCACCAGGAACTACCCGACAGAGCGGTTTTATCTGGTCATAGATGATTTTTCATAATAAAATTCATGGTAAATGGCAAAGATATTATCATAAGAAATACAATTAAAAATATAGGTGTAAATAATGGATAAAAAAGATATAGATAAAAAGATCATTGAATTGATACAGCAAGATGAAAATATTTCATATTCAAAAATCTCTCAAATAGTAGGAATTCCAGAAAAGGATATTGAAGAAAAAATTAAGAATTTTTCTGATATAAGAGAAAAAATACTGATAGTGGATGACGAGATGTCTACACTTATGCCGCTGAAAAGATCCCTTGAATCCGAAGATTACGCAGTCGTCGAAGCTTATGATGGACATGAAGCAATAAAAAAAGCAAATGAAGAAAAACCAGATCTAATATTACTTGATCTCATGCTGCCTGGAATGGACGGGATTGAAGTATGCCAACATCTAAAAACAGACACACAAACAGAAAAAATCCCCATAATCATGTTGACAGCTAAAGATAATATAGATGATAAGGTGAAAGGTCTACAGATCGGTGCAGATGATTATGTAACCAAACCATTCGTTCTCAAAGAGCTTAAGGCACGAATAAAAAGCGTGATGAGAAGGCCAGGAAATATTTAAGGGAGCATATGTGTGAGAATACGGTCAGAATTGATCATCTCTATTTTAATCATATCAATAATACCACTTTCTTTCGTTGTTTACACATCATATAACTACAGTCAGGAAACCATCCGTGCCTCCATTATGGACAATCTGGTAGGTGCTACTGAAAATACCGGTCAGGCAATCGATAATTGGATGGATGTAAGAAAGAGTGATATCCGTGTGATCTCCCAATTCGGAATGGTAGAGTATATAGAAAAAGAAGAGCTGCATGATTACCTTAACAATTTAGAGAATGAACATGAAGGTGTATACAAGGAGTTCTTTTTACTTGACCTGGATGGAAATATTATATTTTCTACCAAAAACCACACAGGAAATGTAGATAGTCAACAATATTTCATAGAAGCCTCTAATGGAAGACTGTATGTATCAGATGTTTATATTCCGGAAGTTACAGGCTCTCCGGAGATAATAATCGCTAATCCCATTAAAAAGAATAACACAATAACGGGCATAATGGCTGCAAGAGTGGGTTTGGAGCAGTTATACGGGATAATAGAAAAAATTGAAATCGGAACATTAGGTGAGGTATTTATAGTCAACAATAAAGGAGACATCATCTTTCATGAGAACAGGTCAATGATCCTGCATGAGAATATTAAGAATAATTTTGCAGTTAAAGAAGTCACATACGAAAAGAACGGGATAGCTGAATACGTTAATTATCAAGAAGAAACTGTACTGGGTTCATATTACTGGCTGCCCCTGTATAGGTGGGGGCTCATAGTGGAAATGAATAGGGGCGAGGCTTATATTGAAGTACTTGCCCTGGGAAGGCTGACTGTGGCAATATCCCTGTTTGCCATTCTGGGTGTTATTCTTTTTACTATTGTTATTTCAAGAAGAATAACTGAACCGATAGAATCCCTTAAAGATGGTGCTATTAGCCTTGTGGAAGGAAATTTTAAACCAATTCCCGTATCTTCAAAAAATGAGATTGGACGGCTAACAGAAATATTCAACCAGACTGCTAAAGAATTGCTGGAGATCAGAAAAAAGCTTGAAATGAAAATAGATATGGCAAATAAGGACCTGGAACTAAAGAATAAAGAGCTTGTTATAGCAAATGAAGAGTTAAAAAAACTGGATATGTTAAAATCAGATTTTATATCTCTGGTATCCCATGAACTGAGGACGCCTCTTTCTGCAATACGGACTTCTTCCGAGTTCCTTGAATCAGAAGAAAATGCTGACCCCGGTGTGCAAAAAGAAATGCTTGAAAATATAATAAGGAACGTGGACCGCCAGGCCAGGTTGATCAACGATATACTGGACCTTACAAAGATTGAAGCAGGTAGGATGGAATTTCGGTTTGAACAGGTGGATTTCAAACATATGGCACCGTTGGCAATTGAAAATATCAGGCCTATTGCCCAAAAAAACCATATAACAATTACAGAGGATATTCCTGATAAATTATCTACAATATCTGCCGACAAAGAAAAGCTTATCATTGTGTTGAATAATCTCTTAAGTAACGCATTAAAATTCACACCGGATGGTGGTACCATCCATTTATCAGCAAAAGAATATCAGGATTATATAGAGATCAAGGTTAAAGATACAGGTATAGGCATTGAGAAAGAACAATTAGAAAAACTATTTGACAAATTCTATCAGGTTGACAGCCCATCTCGAAGGAAAATAGGTGGCAGTGGACTTGGGCTTTCAATATCCAGTGAAATTATCAAAGCCCATGGTAGTAAAATCCATGTAGAGAGCGAGCCTGGACAGGGAAGTACCTTCTGTTTCAGATTAAAAAAATAGGATTGAACATGAAAAAAAACATTTATATATATATTATTGCCTTTATTATTATTTTTTTATTACTGTTAATTGCAGCAATTAAAGTAATTGATAAACCTCATATTGAAAAATCGATATATGTTGCTTCTATGACCCCACAAGAAATGGAAGCAGGTCTTAAGGATGGAGCCATAGCTGGCTTTATTTCGTGGGAACCCTATCCGGCAAAGACAGTATTCGAAGGATATGGTCGGTATCTTGTAAATTCCAGTGACATCTGGAAAAACCATCCTTGCTGCGTCCTGGCCATCTCAGATAATATAAAAGATGAGGATATGATCGGGGCATTAGTCTGGATGCATATAAAAAGTACAAGATTCATCAATGATCCGATCAATTGGAACACAGTCGTTAATTATGGCTCCGATTTTACCGGGGTGGACAAAACAGCCATATCAATTGCCATCAACAATACCGAATACCTGGAATTTCCTGACATGGATGAAACAAGAAAAGTATTTGAGATAATGAGCAGGACCGGTGTTTTAAAAAAAAGTCCGGCATCAATGGGGTATGAAAATGTTGACGAACTTCTGTCAAATCTGATTCTTGCAGAATACTACAACGAAACTTGGAAAAAATTGGACGTTGATCCGGACTGGATCCCGAATGCTGTAGATGGGAATATCAGATTGGGTTATATTGATGGTGATCTACATCAACTGGGGATATATGTAGCAGCACAAGAAGGTTATTTTAATCAGATCGGTCTTATTCCGGATAAAAATATTCATTTAATGAAATTCAGGAATGGTGTTACATTAACAAATGCCCTGGATCAACGTGAAGTGGATGCGGCTGCTTTTGGAATGACACCGCTGTTAATGTACAGGGTGAATGAAAATGGAAAGGTCTATGTTATCAATGGATTGAATTCGGGAGGGTCATCTCTGATTGTAAGAGTGGATTCTGATATACAATCAATTGACGATCTTAATGGAAAAACAATTGCTACTCCTGGTTTCGGCTCTATTCAGGATGTTATTTTAAGAAAGATGTTCGATGAATTCACAATAAGGACTGTATGATCCCAGGGGGTTGATTGTGAGTGTGCAGTGATAAATTAAAGAATCAATAATTCATAATTAGTATTATGTATAGCCTGATTGATGTGGCACCCACAATTGCCAGTATCTTGCATGTATCACTACCAAAGACCGACGGCGTACCGATACCTGCAATAGTCAGAGATTTAAATGACTACAACAAACTGATATTGATAATCGTTGATGGTTTTGGCCTGAATCTCTATGAAATATTTAAACATTATTTCAATTTCAATGGCATGGTTATAGGGTGCAAAGGGGTTTCCATGCATACCACACCTGCCATTGCAACCATCCTTACGGGTCTGTATCCTCACAATCATGGAGTGTTTGAGACCCGGCATGCTTATACATCAGACCCCATCTCAGTTGTGGAGTTAGCCAGCATACAGGGTATTATATCGGCAGTAATAATGGAGAAAATTGGTGCAAAATTATTTAGAGTTGATCAGGTAGTAGAGGTTGAAGAAGAGGATGCTATTAAATACGATCATCAGATAAAGAATGCATTGATTAAAGCCGCTCAAAAGAGTGTTTTTACTGTTGCACATTTCAGGATTCTGGATAGATTTTATCATGACAATAAAAATATCGAAGAAGCGGTCGAAATACTCTCTATGAATCTAAAGGATGTTATAATTTGCTCGAAGGATACAGGAATCATGATCTGCGGGGACCATCCGCCCCATAATGAAAAAAATAATATTGTACCTTTGATCACACTTTGTATATAAATTAAGATGACTGATTTTTTTAGGTTATTAATGAAGGTAGATAATTATACAAGAAAATCCTCCCTCCGGTCGGATTTGCTTGAGATATATTGTTCTATAATATATACAGCGAAAAACCTGTAAGGAACTGGATAGAAGGTGGTATGTGATGATTGGAGTTCGCCCGGAAGAATGCACATATGGATCAGCTTCGGATATACCTAAGTTATCTACAATTTCGTGCTTAGGAGATCAGATATCAATAAAATGGGCTATTTTAGATGTAATGGGTGTCATTTTTGAAGTTGGTGATGATACAAATGACTTGCTTGTGCCGTATATTCAAAAAAGAAACGATATGGTTTCTGCAGAAAAAATCAATGAAATGTATTTGAAGATAAGTCTGGGCGAGATCTCATCATTTGATTTTTGGAACGAGTTGGGTTTTGATAGTGAGTATCCGGAAATAGAGAGAGTATCTTGATACATGCTTGAGAATAAATCCTGAATTTACGGGAATTGCAAAGAAATTAACAAGAATTTATTCTCTGGCAATATTATCTAATGATGTGAAAGAATGGTCCAATTACTTACGCGCCAAATTTGATTTAAATAGATTGTTCAAAATTATAATTATAAGTGGTGAAGTAGGGTATCGTAAACCTGATAAAAAGATTTATGATATTCTATCGGATAGAATTCAATCGCCTCTTTCATGCTGTGTTTTTGTCGATGATAGTTCAAAAAATCTTCGTTCGGCATCTGAAATAAGTATCAAAACAATCAGGTTTGTTCGGGGAGAATCGAAAGATGATTTTTCTGCCGATTTTGAAATTAGTGGTTTTACAGAATTGCCACAAGCCATAGAAAGAGTATTTAAATAAACACAAAACAACAGATAACACAACATATACGCTACGGGCTTACGCCCTTGCCCTTCGGGACATTGCTCCCTTCGGGCGCAACGTTGTATATGCTGGGAACGTTATCTAAATTGCTCGTAAAATAAGGAGGTACAATATTGATGGATGCCTCTGAATTTATGTTGGTCAATACTGATACGGCTGAGTTGATAGAGGAATCTGTAAGAAAAGCAAGTGAAGTGGGTGTGGACTTTATAATTTTCGGAGGGATGACCCTAAAGGATGGAAAGCAGAAGGACTACTTCTTAAATGTGCTTAACGATCATTACCTTGAGTTCATTACAGAATATCAAACAATATATAAGGGGGATAAATGGGGACAGGCACAGGGAGAGTATTATAATTCAATAAATATTATGTTTAAAAGTATTGCGAAGAAATATAGGATGCCCATACGTATCCCTCCTGCTTTTTACAGGGATATACTAAGTGAAAATGATCTGGTGGTTGTAATGCTTGAACAGATTGATTATCTTTTGAAACTGGAAGGGAAAATATCACCTTACGGTTATGCTGCTTACTCAATTTCACAGTTAAATGAGCCTCTATCAACATTGGGTGGAGGGCTGCGAAAAATAAAGGGGGTTGGGGAATCAATAGAACCCATTATACGCGAAATACTCGAAACCAGGAGTTCATCATATTTGGAAAAATTGTCAATGGAATAGACCCATGAACATTACAAAAATTATCAAGTTCAAACTAATCCCAATAATACTGGCTATTAACCCGACCTCAGAAACCTGGTTATCTGTACTTTTTGACTGAAGTCCGGATAATACTATTCCGACAATTCCAATTAAGATCCCACAATATACTGGTACAAGTGTACCTATATTGATACCAATTATGAAAATCAGGGCCGGTAAGATACTTATGATACCACATATCAAACCGGAAGATCCCAACATATTATATTGATTTTTCATTCGTGCCTCAATGCGTCTACAGTATTCATCTTCGCTGCTTTATTTGCAGGATATACACCTGCGATCAGGCCCACAATTACTGATACACTAAAACCTATCAATATTAATTCAACTGGAAATACCGGTGGCATTCCCATTACCATCTGTACTCCGTAAGCTCCTGTAACTCCCAGTACTATACCAAGCAATCCACCGATCACACTCAATACGATCGATTCTACAATAAACAAAAGCAGTACATTCGAATTGGTGAAACCCAACGATTTCATTATCCCTATTTCGCGGGTACGTTCTGTTACTGTTACCAGCATGATGTTCATAATACCTATTGAGCCCACGATCAATGCGATCAAAGCAACTGAAATAAGCAGTGCTGCCAGGGCATCAGATAATTGGCCCAAACTGTCCAGGTCCTCTGCCTGGTTCGATATAAAATATGGTTTTGCATCATTATTATCCATATCACGTGTAGGGACACCAAAATGACGGCCCAGCCTTTTATCAACTTTTTCATCTGTTTCCCTTATGGTATCCAGGCTGGATGACATGGCCAAAAAAGCGCTATAATCATTTTCTCCCAGTATTTCATTCAATGTTGAAACCGGAATTAAGATCACATTATCTCCAATCCCGGATGGAATAAACGATTCTTTTGATTCTTCAATAATTCCCTTGACCTTGAACTTCCTGGTAATAGTATTGCCATCGTTTGTACGAAATGTGATGTCAATAGAATTTTGAGTGGAAATTTTGCGATCAAATTTATCATACGCTATGTCATGTCCAATGACAGTTACATACTTATCCTTATCATCCAGGAAAGCTCCATCTTCAAGTTTAATATTCGCAATTTCTTCCATATCTTCAGTAATCCCTGTAACTTTGATATGTTTGGAAATGGAATAGTACGTGACTTCGGCAGATTTGTCTTTAAAAGGTGAAATCCCCACTATACCAGGAGTATTATCGATCAGTTTCATTTCATTTTCGTATAAAAGGTTTGGTTCCTTACCAAATACTGCGATATAGTTTGTCCCTGCATTTAAAGACACATCTGCAAAATACTGGTTGAAACTGGCTCCCAGGGATACATTGGCGATCACTGCAGCCACACCGATTACAATACCAAGGGTAGTGAGGATGGACCTCATCTTGGCACTTCTTATGCTTCCCGCAGCGATACGCATGGACTGTACAATGTTTACCATAAGATTCACCTCTTTAATGCTGATGTTTCTTGCGTCTGTATATCACAATACCTGATATGGTAAATATGGCAAACAGTATTCCAATTCCTGCTAGTCCGCTTCCGCTTTTAGAATTATCGGATATTATTTCAAGGCTTAAACCGTCAATTGATGTTTCATGCTGGTTGACCCCGTTCCTGTACTGTGCGATCAAAGTGAGGTTTTTCGTTGTACTATCATTTGATTCTGTTATAGCATCAAATTCCACAGTGAACAGTTCATCATGATCCATGGATCCGATGAAATATTCCATAGGAGAGAATTCAACGCCCTCTACCTGGGGTTTGATAGATACCGAGGTTAATGTAGAGGGGTGGGTATTGACAATATCGAATTCAAGGGTTGCCACACCATTCCCGAGAGTCATAGGTTTAGTAGGAATAACTTTGATACCTGCCGAATCGACCTTGATGGGGATGTTCCAGTCATAATTATAAGTATAGGAACTTCCGGCCACAATAAATTCCAGGTGTTTGGTACCGTCCCGGGCAGTGTCATCTACCTTGATATTATAGGTAAGGTTAAGTGCATCTCCAGGTCCGAGGATACCGATATCATGATATGGATCATTGCTTACCTCAATATCATCTATACTTACAAGAGTTGCAGACCTGACCCTGGCGTTTGTGTCATACTCCTCGCCGTCAATAGTAATAGAATACTGGGTAGCAGTGTTTTTTAATGTAAAGGTCACTGTCCCTTCATCACCTGGCCTTAATACTTCGGGTTCTGTCTTGATCTGCTCAAGCTGGATGGTCCCTCTGCTATCAAATGTATCAGAACCTGCACCGACCCAGATATCAAGTGTCTTTTCTTTCCAGGACGTGCTTTCATCATCCTGGTATTGTACCTTTATCGATCTGGTACCCGGTCTTGCATTTTCATCTACATATAGGTGGTATTCCAATGATGTGTGTCTATCCGGTGATAATATACCAATATTTCTAAGCGCATCATCTCCCGCATCCAGGGAGAATGGATATGATGGAATAAATTTAACCGAAACATCCTGCGCCCTGGTACCACCTATATTTTCAATCTTTATCCATACGTTTACATATTGCCCGATCTGTGCCGGGTTCGGGTCAGATTTTACGATATCAGCCCTGAGTGCAGCACCACTTGCCGAAACCGGGATCATGGACATTGCAAATATTAATGCTACTAATAACAAAGACCCAAATAAATTCATATATATCCTCATACTTTTCATAACTTTTCACCTTATTTACATTATGTATAATTATCTCCAAACCCGTCTATATATTCACAGGCCCGATTTTAAATAGGTGCCATTGGTATTTATACCTTTCGATTGATCGAAAGGTTGGTGGGAAAAAGTAGTAGAGTGCCTGGCTATTGTCGTAGATTATGCTCTTAAATGAATGTCCATTCCAGTTCATCCGTATACGGTTCCAGAGGTTAGTCCGAAATCAGGATCCCCATCGGTCGAGGTGTGTTAGATTCAAGCTTTTTTTTAAGCGGGTAAGCACCTGAATCGTATCCATTTCAAAAAGAAGGGTAATAAAATTTGTATGAATCTTTGTTATAGTATATCAAGTATAACCTGATATATCGAAAATGTTCACTCCGTTCACATTTTCTAATCTTCAGCTTCTTCGAAGCTTCAGTCAAGAAAATCCGAGCGTTAGCGAGGATTTTGTTCTTGAGATTCATAATGAAATCATAGAAAAATATGGAGGACAGGGATCAGTTCAATATTAACCACAGATAAACAGTGATATGCTGCCTGAATAGTCACTTAAATTTTTTTCGTATTCTTATAAATAATATTACTATTACCATACAAAATAATACACTATACACTCCAAACCCTGGTTCTGCTTCAACATTACCATACTCAGTCCGGTATACATCGTCTTCAATTTCTTCAGGTTCAGACTCAATAAAATCTGTAGTAACAGTCTTTGTTGTACTTACTGACGTTGATTCTTTACTTATCGTTTTAGGGCCTGTACTATCAGGATCCATATAACAGGATACACCATATTCAACAATGATCCTGTCATTCTCAAAGACCATTACTTCGACTTTGTAATCCTTGTCCTTCGGAACAGTAAGTTCAATATCCTTGACCACTGTAGTATCTGCTTTGATAACACCTACATTGATATTACCACTGTTACCAATGAGATTGGATTTAGCGTCACGCAATTTTACCAGTTCGATCAGTGAAGATGAATCGGATATGCCGTAATTGTCCAAAAAAGTAGTTATTTTGAGTGTAGTAGTAGAGTCGGACCTATTAAGCATTCTCACATCCACGTCACGTATATTGATATAGGAATGTTTAGGCTTTGAAAGTAAAGATTCAAGCCCTGATATTGTTGCATATCCTGATGTTATCTGACCTTCATTTTCATATAATATCACTTCGATACGGTAGTTATCAGTGATCTGTACTAAAAGGGGTACTGTTACGTTCACAGTCTTATCTTTTTCGATTTTTTCAAGTGATATCTTTTGATCGGCACTCAGCAGACTGGTTTCAAGGTTATAGGCTTTTGCCTGGATATCAATTTTACCTGAACTTTCCCCATCATTGCTTACATAAGTTATGATATTTAACTGTACAATATCTTCGTCAATAACCTTCGCCGAAATATCCACCTTATTGATCTTAAGATCGGTTTCATCATATTCTCTCAAGCACCCGCAACATAAAACCGAAATTATGATCAATGCTGCAATAAGTACAATCTTAAGAATATTATTTCTACTCATTTCAATTTTAGCATGTTATATTGAAATATATAATTTTCGATTCCTTTTAAAGCCAATGGACGATAAGTATATATGCCATCATCATCATAATTTTGAGTGTAAATAAGCAGGGGGTTATACAGTTACGGCTAAAGTATTTACAATTGCCTCAGGAAAGGGCGGTACGGGAAAATCCACAACTACTGTCAATCTTGGTACTGCACTAGCACTTTTAGGAAAAGACACAATTATAATAGATGCCGATATAGGGATGGCAAATATTGCCCTTTTATTGGGGCTTGAAAAAAGCCAGGTCACACTGCATGAAGTATTAAGCGGGGATGCGGAAGTTAGCGAAGCAATATATGAAGGGCCCGGGGGTGTCAAGGTCGTACCTTGTGGAATCTCATTACAGGGATTCCAGAACTCTGATCCTGAAAAACTACAGAAGGCCATGATAGATCTTGTTGAAGGCAGGGATTTTATATTGATCGATGCCCCGGCCGGGATCAGTAAAGATGGTGTAATACCGTTGGCTATTGCCGATCAGGTCCTGTTGGTAGTAAACCCGGAATTATCATCCATGGCTGATGCCCTTAAGACAAAAGTCCTAACAGAAATGCTCGGCGGTAATATCGGAGGTGCCCTTTTAAACAGGGCAGGATTGGAACGAACAGAGATCAATAAGCATAAAGTTTCTGAACTACTTGGAGTAACAGTTCTTGAAATGATACCGGAAGACTCGAATGTCAGACGGTCTGCTGCTTTTAAAATGCCTATTGTCATTAAATCACCAACTTCTCCTGCTGCCATAGCCTACAAACGACTTGCATCTCATTTTGCAGGTACGGACTTCATTGAACCCGAAATTACCTTAGAAGAACCCACAGAAGCATTCGTTGGAAGATTGGCAAGAGTTCTGTTCGGAAGTAAATAATATGTCTATTGCAACGATTTGTCTAATAATCGTTCTAATTTTTACTATTATTTTGATGTACCTAATGAATGTCAGAATTAGACAACTTGAACATGAACTTAGTAAAATTAAAAGTCAAGTAGCTTTGGCAGATGACGAGCTTACCCGTTTATCACATGATATTATAGACTTTAAAAAATTAAGGTTTTAAATCAGGCGAAATAAATGGATGAAAATAAAACTAAAGAAGATCTCCAACAATCCAGTGAAGAAGAACTTGTTAAGGAGATCATCGATGAGAGTCAGATTGATGCTAAAAAAGACACAACTAAGGCCGCATATGACAGATCACAATTGAAAAAAGAAGACAGATCATCATTTTCTGTTATACAACGCATTAAAGTGTACTTATCAAAAAGTGAAGAGATTGAAAAATATGACCCTGATGTACATGGCCCATTGGTAACTTTTGAGGGATTGGAAAAATATGAAGAGATCGAACGCTACTGGGTGAACGAGCCGTATGTTTTCATAGTGATCCTTAATAATATTGAGACAAGAGAGATGCTATACTATATAGTAGAACCACAACTCTCCCCTTTTGAAAATATATTTTTAAAAGAGATCAAAGACCGCCTAAGAGATGCACTTCTTGTGGAAGATGTCATTCTTGATGAAGACAAAGAGACAGTTCTGGTCAAAAAAGTTAAAGTACTGGTCAAGGACTATGCTATCGAACTGACACCTCCCATGTTTGAGAAGATATTATATTACGTTATCCGTGATTATGTTAATTTCGGACTGATAGATGCCTTCCAGAATGATGATAGAATAGAGGATATTTCCTGCAATGGGCATGATACACCTGTATATCTCTATCATAAGCAATATACCAACATCGCCACTACGGTAATATTTACCCAGCAAGAACTTGACTCATTTATCATTAGACTGGCACAGCGTAGTGGTAAACATATCTCAGTAGCAGAGCCTATGATAGATGCGACCATGCCTGACGGTTCCAGGATACAGATGACGCTCAGTACTCATATAACTGCACACGGAGGCACATTCACTATAAGGAAGTTCGCTGATGTTCCACTCACTCCGATCGACCTGATCATATGGGGTACGTTCAGTTCAGAGACGATGGCTTATTTATGGTTATGTATCGAGAACAATAAGAGCCTGATCTTTGCCGGGGGAACGGCTTCCGGGAAAACTTCTTCACTTAATGCAGTAGCCCTGTTCATTCCCAGACAGGCTAAAGTCATAACTCTTGAAGATACACGTGAGTTGAAACTACCACATCCCAACTGGATACCTTCTGTTACCAGGGATGCTTTTACTGCTGATGAACGTGGTGCTATTGATATGTATGAACTGCTGCGAGCCGCACTCAGACAGCGGCCTGAATTTCTTTTAGTTGGTGAAGTAAGAGGTAAGGAAGCCCTAACGCTTTTCCAGGCTATGAGTACTGGGCATACTACTTTTTCAACTATGCATGCGGATTCGGTGGCATCGGCGATCCATAGACTGGAAAACCCCCCGATCAGTGTACCCAGGACTATGATCCAGGCCCTGAATATCATTAGTATTCAGTCCCAGACCTATACCAAAGATAAGCGGGTAAGAAGAAATATGAAACTGGTAGAGATCACTGACATTGATCCGCAGACAAGGAACATCCGTACTAATGAAATATTCTCATGGGATTCCATGACAGATGTATTCCAGCTAGTAGGAGAATCAAAAGCACTCAATGATATTATGATCACACGGGCATGGTCACCCCAGGACCTTAAAGAGGAACTCATGTACAGACAGAAAGTCCTGGATTTTCTTGCAAGGAATAATATTACCGATTACTCTGCAATATCTACAATAATTTATGAATATTCAATAAATGCACAGAAAGTGTTGAAAAAATTAAAGATCATAGAATGATCAATATTCTAATCGTGGCGCAGACAATGGATGAAAATTATGAATCTTTAACCGAAAAGGCCTCTGATAAACAAAAAATCTCTGGTTTTACGGTTTTTCTAAAAAAAATATCATTTTTATTATACAAGTTCAAAATGATGCCCTATATTATTTTAGGGGACTTGATGAAAAAAAAGGAAGATAATTTTATTGATCTTAAAAAACAGCTTAAACAGGCACGTATGGCCATGTCCTATGAGATGTATCTCTCTAATACGATATTCTATTCGGCCCTTGCCGGGCTTATCGGGGCATTTCTCGGAGTTATCATATCATTTATCGTGATCACAGTCATCGGACTTCCTGACCAGATCACACATCTGACATTCGGATCATATACTGCATGGATGTTGGATTATAAAGAATTGATAGTAGTAGTCTTTATATTCGTATTTCTGACATTGGTGTTGGGAGGGACGACATTTACATTATTCTTATTATATCCCCGATATCTGGTAGGAGATCGAAAAGGAGCCATTGACAGGTACCTTCCTTTTGCTGTGACCTTTATGTTCGCATTAAGCAAGAGTGGTATGAATATTATTGAAGTATTCAGGTCCATCAGTTCCAGCAGGCATACTTATGGTGAAGTATCAAAAGAAGTAGACGTGATACTTCGGGATATGGATTATTTCGGCAATGACCTGCGTACAGCTCTGCATAATATTAGTGAACTTACTCCATCAAATAACTTCCAGGACCTGATGTATAATCTTCTCACAGTAATAGACAGCGGTGGTGATATCCCTACATATTTCAGGGATAAATCCGAACAGTTCATGGTAAAGGCAAAGTTCGAGCAAAAGGGATTTTTAGAAACCCTTGCACTAATAGCAGAATCATATGTTACTGCATTTGTTGCCGGTCCTTTATTTATTATTATAATGGGTGTAATGATGAGTGTTATGGGTTCGGATACTACGTTCATGCTCTATGCGATCATCTATCTGGTATTACCGGTAGGTTCCTTTATGTTTATATTTATGATAGGTATTATGACGCCAGGCGCTACCGGAGAACCTCCACTGCTACCAACTGAACGTCTACTCCCTGACAAGATTGAACTTCCGCCAAAGGATGATCCTGAATATGGTTTATTCAAGGCGTTTAATACTTCACGAAAGAGACTTTCTTTTAAAAAACTGTTGAAGAATCCGTTCAAATTCGTTAAAGAAAAGCCCGTATATATCCTGTTATTAACAGTTCCCATTACACTGGTATTCTTAATATATTCTCTAATTGGTGCTTTAGACGCACCCGATTTTATTGATTTTATCGATGATCGTCTTGTGTATTCTATCTATTTATTATTTGTTCCACTGGCATTTTTCTATGAGTTAAAGCGCTTTAAGGAAAAAAGGATCCAATCCCAAATCCCTGATTTCCTTAAAAAACTGGCAAGTACAAACGAGACCGGAATGGCGCTACGGGATTCGATCGCACTTATGGGAAGATCCAAGATAGGACATCTGAGTAAGCATATTCGAAATGTCTGGAAAGATATGGATTGGGGTCTTGATGTTAATGCATCCCTTACCAGGTTCTCAAACCGGATACGCACTAATACGATCGTAAGATCTATTACACTAATTACCAGGGCTAACGAGTCCAGTGGTGATCTCGGTGAAGTGTTGATGGTAGCAGCAAAAGATGCGCAATATGAACAGGAAATGCAAAGGGAGAGAAATACCAATATGCTGATCTATATTGTGATTATTTATATATCATTTGCAGTATTTATTGGTGTGGTGTTTGTCATTTCAACCACTTTTCTTACTGAAATGGAAAAAGCAGGCGAACAGATGTCGCAATCCGGTACTCAGGGTGGAGGGTTCATGCAGGCATTTGATGTGAATGTCTTTAATCGTTTGTTCTTCCATGCTGCGGTGATGCAGGGTGTATGTTCAGGACTGATAGCAGGGGTCATGGGTGAGGGAAGTGTCTTAGCAGGCTTGAAACATTCTATTATTATGCTTACTATGGCGTATTTGCTTTTCACATTGGCAGTATTATGATGTAGTAAAGTGAATCGATATGCTTATATACCATCATGCTACTATGTCACATACTATCACGATAAGGTGAATTCATGTCAGAAATCGGAAAGAGTATTAGAATAGAGCGTATAATGGATAGAGAAAGCCGCAATATGGTGATCATTCCTATGGACCATGGTATCTCGGTGGGTCCGGTAACAGGATTGGTAGACCTTCCGAAAATGGTGAATAAAGTAGCAGATGGTGGGGCCAATGCAGTTTTGCTCCAGAAAGGTATGGCAAAGCACGGCCATCGGGGCTACGGTAGCGATATAGGTCTTATAATCCATATGAGTGCATCTACTGCACTGGGTCCTGACCCGAACGATAAGGTTCAGGTATGCACAGTGGAAGAAACCATTAAACTGGGTGCTGATGCTGTAAGTGTTCACATTAATGTAGGCAGTGAAACAGAATCCGACCAACTTGAGAAACTGGGTATTGTAGCAGAATCCTGCGACTACTGGGGTATGCCGCTTCTGGCAATGATGTATCCAAGAGGAAATAATATAAAGGATTCCAATGATGCCGAACTGGTTGCACATGTAGCCAGAGCAGGAGCAGAGCTGGGCGCTGATGTGATCAAGACCAACTATACAGGTGACCCTGATACTTTCAAGGATGTAGTAGAAGGCTGTCCCGTACCTGTGGTCATGGCAGGGGGACCAAAGACGGAAACTGATGCGGAGTTCTTAGAAATGATACGCGGATGTATAGATGCAGGTGGACGCGGCGTGGCAATAGGTCGAAATGTATTTCAACATCCGGATCCTACAAAGATGACCAGGGCTATTACGAAGATCGTACATAAGAATACAAGCGTGGAAGAGGCTCTGGAGGAACTTGCGTGAAAGATAAGAAGACCGTATGGATAAAAGCAGATACAGGAGCATGGGATGATAGGAAACAGAAGATAACTACCGGACTTGAATCCGGAGTTGACTTTGTTCTTGTCAATGAAGAGGATATTGCCAGGGTCAGGGAACTGGGTAATATCAAAGTAGCTGCATTTGAAAGGGAAGGAGAAGGCAATGCAGATGTCTATGTAATTGGTAAAAACAGCGAAGGGGATGGTATGCATCCCCTACCTGGTGATCTCTCAGGAAGCAGGGACATTAACCTGGCACTGCAGTTAAAAGAGAAAGGACTGACCATTGCCGGATATGTGGTCATTAAGGACAAACAGTATGAAGAATTTGCCGCAGAACTGGGTAAGATATGTGATTATATAATTGTAGTAGGTACGGACTGGAAGGTTATCCCTCTTGAGAACCTGATAGCAGCTCTTCAGGAACTGGATGTGGAGATCATATCAGGAGTCAAGGATGCCCAGGAGACTGAAATAGCGTTTAAGACATTAGAACACGGCTCTCACGGAGTACTGCTGGATACGGATGACTTATCGCAGATCAAACGGACAATGCAGGCTGTTGAAATGAGCGATGCACAACAGACCAGCTTAAGCATAGCTACAGTCACAAAGGTCAAACCAGTAGGCATGGGAGATAGAGTATGTGTGGATACATGCTCATTAATGAGTATAGGTGAAGGAATGCTGGTGGGCAGTCAGTCCAATGGGATGTTCCTGATACATTCCGAATCAGAAGACAGTCCCTATGTAGCTGCCAGACCATTTAGGGTTAATGCAGGAGCTGTACATGCTTACATTAAAATAGGGGAAAAGACACAGTACCTTTCCGAACTGGGTGCAGGAGATGAAGTAACGATCATCAGTTCAGGTGGACAGCAAAGGACTGCTATTGTCGGTCGGGTAAAGATCGAAAAAAGGCCTATGATGCTGGTTGAGGCAGAAATTGATGGTGTATTGATGTCAACAATACTCCAGAATGCAGAGACCATCAAACTGGTAGATAAAGATGGCACACCCATCCCGGTAACTGCTCTACAGGAAGGGGATGAGATACTGGTCTCTTATGAAGATACGGCCCGGCATTTTGGTATGAAGATCGAAGAGACTATTATCGAGAAATAATACGGTATACGGGAATGGTACGGATCGGACAGTGTGACCTTAGCACCAGACCGGGGATTGTTGCTGTTATTGATACGGATGCTATTAACACCGCCAACAGGGCAAGGTCAATGGGTGCTGACATTCTGGAGATGAGAATAGATCTTTCAGGTATAAGGGATGCGGTAGAATTGAATGATCTGTTAGATCAATTAAAATCACAATTCATGCTTCCCATTATTGTTACGAATCGCACCAAAGAGGAGGGTGGACATTGGGAAGGCAGTGAATCCGAGCGAATAGAATTGCTTAAGTCATCTATATCACAGGCTGATTGCGTTGATGTGGAACTTTCATCTTCCATGAAGGACACAGTAATAGAATCTGCACATTCTGCTAACAAGACGGTGATCATTTCGTCACATGATTTTAAGACCACTCCGGGCAATATGCTGGCTATACTGGAACAGGCAAGGGATGCGGGAGCAGATATTTCCAAACTCGCAATAACCCCTAACAGCAATATTGATACACTGAACCTTCTTAAGGTCACACAAGAGGTAGATTTCCCTGTATGCACCATTGCAATGGGAAAACTTGGGAGCCATACCAGGGTTGTGGCACCTATATATGGCTCTGTGCTTACCTATGGGTCAGTTAATAAGGCTGTAGCGCCTGGACAGATAAGGATAGATGATCTGAGAAATATAATGGAGGTACTGGTATGAAGACAATATATGCGGTTTACGGGGACCCTGTAGAACACAGCCTGTCTCCTGTGATGCATAATGCTGCTTTTGCGAAACTGGGTATGGATTGTGAGTATCATAAGTTCAGGGTTAGTAAAAGTGATCTTGGTGATGCTATTACGGGAGCTAAAGCTATGGGTTTCGGAGGTTTGAACCTCACTATACCGTTGAAGGAGACTGCACTTGGTTTTGTTGACCCTGATCCGCTCTGTGATGCTATAGGAGCAGTGAATACTATTGAATTTCGACATGATAAGGTGATCGGGCATAATACTGATGGTATAGGGGCAATGAATGCACTGACATTGGAAGGTTGTGTGATCCCGAATAGCCGTATACTGATACTGGGTGCAGGAGGCGCTGCCAGAGCAGTAGCCTTCCAACTGGCAGAACATAAAGCATATGTTACCATAGCCAACAGGACAGTAGAACGGGCAATTGCATTAACAGAAAATGTCTCCCGGGTTGGTGAGGCATGTGCTGCCGGACTTGAGGACATTGCCGGACTGGTAGCTGAGTCTGATATTGTGATCAATACTACTTCAGTAGGGATGTATCCTGATATTAATAATACCCTGGTAACTGCAGATATGATGCATCAGGGACAGGTAGTTTTTGATCTGGTATATAATCCACTTGAGACCATGTTCTTAAAAGAAGCTAACAAAGCTAATGCTATTACTATTGATGGTGTCATGATGCTGACACTCCAGGGTGCTGAGAGTTTCAGGATATGGACCGGTATCAAACCTCCTGTTGATGTGATGGAGCAGGCGGTCAGAGACGGTCTTAACAAATAGTAAAGGCGGTATTATGAGGATCCTGATCATTGGCGGGACAGGGGAAACGGGGCAGTGGTTCACCCGGTTCTATAAGGATCATGGATGGGAGGTAACTGTCTGGGGTGCCAATGCAAGAAGGGATATTGCAATGGATCTGGGTGTGCATTTTGCAGATGACCTGGACAAGGAGATATCCTTATCAGATGTTGTTATGATATCAGTTCCTATTAACCTCACAGAACAGGTGATCTCCAGGGTAGCGCCTGAAATGAAAAAAGGGAGTCTGTTGATGGATATCACTTCTGTTAAGACTGGACCGGTCAGTGCCATGCAGCAGTATGCACCGGATGGTGTGGAATTACTGGGAACACATCCTATGTTCGGACCTACAATTCCTGATCTACATGGACAGACAGTTATACTGGTACCGGTAGATGAGAGGTGCGGACACTGGACTCCAATTATTCGTTCTCTTTATGAGGAGGCAGGAGCACATATTGAAGTGACCACAGCGATTGAGCATGACCGTATGATGGCTGTTGTACAGGGTCTTACGCATTTTGCATACATTTCTATTGGTACTACCATGGCTGAGCTTGACTTTGATATATCAAAGTCCCGGAGTTTCATGAGTCCTGTTTATGCGATCATGGTGGATTTTATAGGCAGGATGCTGGCACAGAACCCGTATCTATATGCCATGATCCAGATGAACCCGGAAGTAGAAACAGTACATAATGCTTATATGAAAGTCTGTAAGGATATCTCAAATACGGTAAAATCAGGTGATATTGCGGGTTTTGTGGATATAATGAAGCATGCCGGCATGCACTTTGGGGATACTGAGGCTGCACTGGGACGCTCTGATAAGCTCATTAATGCCGGGATCGCTGAATTTGAGGAATTGATCCGGTCTATCGGATGTGAACGTGGACTCAGACATCAGTATTCAGGTGTAACACATGTAGGTATTATCAAGCGGGTAACACCCAGGACTGTGATCATTGAGCGCGCAGGTAAACAGATCGAATTAAAGATCGAGAATATACGCCTGTTGCACAATGATGAACTGATGGATTGGAAGACCCGAAACCTTGAGCATCACTTAAGAGATATATCATTTGTTATTCCCCTGGGTGCTGCTGTTGAGATCATTAGAGATATTATCTCACATATGGAAGGTATAGTTTCTATTGAAATTATTGATATATATGACGGTCTTGGTAAAAGCAGGGTCAGTGCAACTTTTCGGGTTACTATAATGGGGGATATGGATGCGGGTAAAGTACATCAGGATATCAATGAATTGTTAGCAGGTATGGGGTGTACTATACGATGAAGTGCCGGGGTATCCACCTTAAACCTAATGCAAAACAAAAAATTTTCGTAATTATTCAGGTATCCCTATGATTCATTTATCCTTAAAAAGTTATTGAATCTTCATTTTTTGTAGTTCTCTACCTGATTTATTGAAAAATCAATATACTATGAGATCATTATTAATTTTTATTGTATATCAAGTATAACTTGATGTACTCAAGAAAATCCGACCGAAGGGAGGATTT
>JAIOQW010000254.1 GCA_021108405.1 Methanosarcinales archaeon | reverse complement strand
ATCGATAATTATTGGATCAGTCATCCTATTATTCATCCTCCTATACTTTTTATAAATATTATTAATGAAATCAAGCTAAATAATTGTATATATAATAACCTGATCACATCATTTTTGATCTATTAATTCTAGATTGACTAGTCTATATTGGAATACCAAATACCCCATATAAACTTTTCTAAAAAATATTGATATGGGTGATTACTATGTGCCGACTTCCCAACCTTCCATATACTCTATCTGATGTGGTTTAAGCTCATCAATTTCAATACCCATAACCGTAAGTTTCAGGGAAGCTACTTTTTTATCAATATACTCAGGTACAGGATGCACACCTGGTGTAAGCTTATTTTTTGCTATGTACTCAACACTTAGGGCCTGGTCAGCAAAGCTCATATCCATAACCTCAGCAGGGTGTCCGTCTCCGGCTGCAAGATTTACCAGCCGTCCGTCTGCAAGTACATTGATACATTTTCCACCCAGTTTGTATTCAGTAATATTATTTCGCACCTGTCTTATAGAAACTGCCATCTCTTTTAACTCATCGAGATTGATCTCCACATTGAAATGTCCTGCATTGGCAAGGATGGCACCGTCTTTCATCAAAGTAAAGTGTCCTTTAGTAAGAATATCAATATTACCTGTGGTAGTAACAAAGAAATCGCCTAAAGTTGCTGCCTGTTTCATTGTCATCACACTAAAGCTGTCCATACGTGCTTCCAGTGCACGTACCGGGTTTACTTCAGTAACTATCACATTAGCTCCCAGACCTACAGCCCGCATAGCTGCTCCGCGGCCACACCAGCCATATCCTGCGATCACTACATTCTTTCCTGCAACTAATAAATTAGTTGTGCGTATAATTCCATCCCATGAAGACTGACCGGTCCCGTAACGATTATCAAATAAGTATTTGGTCTGTGCATCATTTACTGCGATCACAGCCATCTTCAAAGCACCGTCACGCTCCATAGCTTTGAGTCTGTGTATACCTGTAGTTGTTTCCTCACATGCCCCCTGGATCACAGGCAGGAGGTCCTTCCTATCAGTATGGATCTTAAAAATAAGATCACCCCCGTCATCAATAGTGATATCTGGCTTATGGTCCAGTACAGCATTAATAGCCTCATAATATTCATCATCGGAACAGGCATGTTTCGCATAGCAAGATACATTCTCCCTGGTTGCTAATGCAGCCGCCACATCATCCTGCGTACTCAACGGATTGCAGCCTGTGATCGCTACTTTAGCTCCCCCTGCGACCAGGGTTTCAACAAGTACGGCTGTTTTTGCTTCTACATGCAGTGCCATTCCAACCGTATGTCCGAAAAGAGATTGATCTTTTATCAGATCCTGCCTGATCTTTGCCAGTACCGGCATATGGTTTCTTGCCCATTCTATCTTCATGTTGCCTGATTCTACCAGATTATCGCTCATATTTATTCACTCCATTTGTAATTATTATTTTTTCACACTATCAGCAAGTCTTTTTGCTGCGTGTGCAGCTTGCTCCATTACTTTATTCTGCTCAATGGATAATACCTTACCATCTTCCATCAGTATGTGTCCGTCCACAATAGTTGTGCGTACATCAGAACCTTTAGCAGCATAAACCAGATGTGACATGTGATTATGGACCGGTACCAGATGGGGTTTGTCCATATCTACTATTATTATATCCGCAGCCATCCCCACTTTCAGCATACCAGCGAGAATTCCCAGTGCTTTTGCCCCGTTATATGTGGCCATTTTTAATACTTCACTTGCAGGTAATGCTGTAGGGTCCATGGAATTTACCTTATGCAGCAGAGCTGCAGTCTTCATCTCCTCAAACATATCAAGGCTGTTATTAGAGGCCGTTCCGTCAGTACCCAGTGCAACATTCACCTTACGGCTTAATAGTTCAGGTACTGGTGCAATACCTGATGCAAGTTTCATGTTGCTTATAGGGCAGTGGACCGCACTCACACCTTTTCGTGCCAGTATATCCATATCACCTGGTGAGAGCCATATAGTATGAGCAGCCAGGACATCAGGTCCTAAAAACCCCAGCTCATCCAGCATATTCACACTGCACATCCCGTACTGTTCCTTCATCTGGTTCAGTTCGGCCTCAGTTTCAAGCACATGAATATGTATACGAACATTATCTTCAAGCGCATTCTCTTTAACATTTCCAAGAAAAGGCTTACTACAGGTATTAGGGGCATGAGGACCGTACATGGTAGTTATTCTCCCCTGCGCCGCACCATTCCATTTCCTGACAAAACGTCTGCCTTCGGATAATTCTTTTTTTCCCTTATCCTCATCACCTAATTCGATCATGCCGTAAGAAAGTGCTGCTCTTAATCCTGACTCATCAACTGCTTTAGCAGCTTCGTCCATGTGAAAATACATATCTGCAAAAGCAGTAGTGCCTGATCGTATCATTTCAAGACATGCAAGCAGTGTTCCTGTATATATATCGTTATCAGTAAGCTGGGCCTCTATAGGCCACATATTATCTTCCAGCCACTGCTTAAGTGAAATATCATCGCAATATCCCCTAAACAATGTCATTGCGCAGTGTGTATGTGCATTTATAAGACCAGGCATTACTATACAGCCTCCAGCATCGATTACCTGTTCTGCCTGTTGATCTTCTTTACCCACATATGCTATTTTACTATCTTCTATAAGGACGCATCCGTTATTGATCGGAGGACCATCCATAGTCAATACATATCCGTTCTTGATCAGTATTTGTGTCATATGAATTTAATAAACGTTCTCAATAATCAATAAGTTTTACGTATCAGAACAAAATCCTCGCTAGCGCTCGGATTTTCTTGACTGAAGCTTCGAAGAAGCTGAAGATTAGAAGATTCGTAGAATCTTCGTCCGATATTCCAGAGGAATGGAGGATTGGAAGATTGGAAGATTGGAAGATTGGAAGATTGGAAGATTGGAAGATTCATAGAATCTTCGCTTGAAGCTCCGAAGGAGTTAAAGATTAGAAAATATGAAGCATTTTTTCAGACACGGATTAACACTGATTTACACGGATTAAAATTCCTTAACCGATCACAAATGAGTTATACTTGATATACTATAAAAATTATAATATGTTTTTATAGGAAATATTATACCTACTATGTCCCTGATTGACCCAATAAATAAATTCCGGATCCCACAGGAATGGATCAATAAGAACAGCATACCATTGGACGAACTCACCACAGGAGTTTCAAGCGGGTTATTAGTAGTTCTTTCCAATGGCGAGATCCTGCATAGAGGATTTACTACAGGCACTACGACAGCTGCAGCAGCCAAAGCCGCAGTGCTGTCTTTAGTAAAACAGGTGGATTCGGTATCAGTTCCCACACCTTCAGGTATAAGGGCCAGACTTGATGTCAGGGCATCAAAAGGCAAAGCGCAAGTGGAAAAGATATCAGGTGATCATGAGAGTGATGCTACCAGGGGATTGATCTTCCGGGCCCGTGCAGTACCATCTTCAACTACCTTGCTGATCGCTGATAAAGGAATAGGCATTGTTACCAGGGACGGCCTGCAGGCAAAAAAAGGTGATCCTGCCATCAATCCTGTACCAAAAGCCCAGATCATGGATGCTATCAATGAAGCATTGGAAGAAACCGGATATTCGGGAGTAACAGTTACAATATCAATCCCGGATGGAGAAAAGATAGGAGCTACCACACTAAACCCGGTAGTGGGAGTTATGGGTGGTATTTCAATTCTGGGCACAACCGGATTTGTCGAGCCCTGGAGCGACCATCTTGGAGAGACAAAGATAGAATTGATCAGTAATGCATCCAGGGTAGTACTGACCACAGGGCGTACAGGTATGCGCTATTCTGCAATGCTATTTCCGGATCATACTGTGGTCATGATGGGCAGCAGGCTTGATGAAGGCTTGAAAGCCTGCAAAGATGAAACAGTGATCTGCGGTCTGCCGGGTTTGGTACTTAAATGGGCAGTACCGGATATTTTACATGGTACTGAGTTCAATACAGTACAGGAACTGGTCAATGCAAACAGGAAGGATCTAATTATTGATAATGCAATATTAAAAGTAGTTGAAAAATCAAAAGGAGCAAGGGTCGTGCTTATTGATAGGGACGGTGTAGTGATCCGCGATACAGGAGATGAATTATGAAGATCATTGGTGTGGGTATAGGTCCGGGCATGTTGAGTGCGGAAGCGGCAGAAAATATAGGTCAAGCTGAAGTTATATACGGCTCACCGCGTGCAATTGAGTTAGCAGCAGAACATATCAATTGCAAAGTAGAACAAATAAAGGATTATTCCAGGATACATGAACTCCCGGGGAATGCAGTAGTACTGTCTACCGGAGATCCCAATCTATCGGGTCTGGGTAAATATGCCGTAATTGATGATATCGTGATACCTGGTATTTCTTCTGTCCAGGTGGCATGTGCTCGTCTTCATATTGATCAGACAGAGATTGTTATTATAACTGCACATGGAAGAAACCCAACCCGTGCTATCGGGAAATTACGCTCTGTTATTTCATTAGGATTAACTGTTTTTTTACTTCCGGCATATGATTTCGGAGTAGATCAGGTAGCAGCATTGCTTTTAGATATGAAAATTGATGTGCCTATTGCTATTTTAGAGCAGCTTGGATATCCGGATGAACGAGTGGAGGTAGGAACTGTGGAAAAACCTCCGGCTGTGAAGTCTCAACTTTATTGCATAATGGCTGGATCTGCAGTTGAATTTTTTTAAGGATGATAAAATGACAATAAAGAAAAAAGAAAACTATACAAACAATAAATGGCGATATCTCGAAGTAAAGGAAAAGGAAGTAATAAGGTGCAATTCCATACATTCCACACTTGTGGACGGGATGATTAAAGGAGTAAGTCCAAACACCGTTTTTTTAGAAGAATGTCCTGGCAGCGTGCTTTCCCTGGGCAGGAATCAATGTTGTGAAGAGGAATGCGACATTGCAGAATGTGAAAAACTTGGAATAACAATCGAGAGGCGCGAGACCGGTGGCGGAGCAGGATTAATGGTTCCTGGCTCTACATCATGGGGGATCTGTATAGATAAAAGGGACCCACGGGTTTCAACTGATATGGACAGTAATTTTGAGATACTATCAAGAGGTGTTATAATTGGCCTGAAAAAACTCGGTCTGGATGCAAGATTCGCCCCGATGAACGATATAAATATCGGGGATAAAAAAGTTGGCGGGATGACTGCAATGAGCAGGCATAATTCGCTGCTGATCTACGGCAGCGTTATATGGGATTTTGATATGGACACCTTTATGAAGATTGCCAGGATCCCGGAACCTAAACTGAAAAAGAAAGGGGTTTCGTCCGTGCAAAAAAGGATAACCACAATTATCCAGGAATTGGGGAGAGAGATCCCACCTTCGGAACTAAGAGAGTATCTTATTCAGGGATTTGGAGAGGCATTAGGCATAAAATTAATAAAAGGGGGATTAAATGAAGAAGAAAATGAAATATGGAAGAGAAAGATGGATATTTTCTCGTCAAAGAAATTTATTCTAAGACCAGGTCATTGTAGCGTATCAAATGCCAGGTGTATCTATCCTGCGGAAAAGGGAATTATCAGGGTTTCATTGTATGTAAATGAAAGAACGATAATGGGTGCCGGAATTACTGGCGATTTTATGCAGATAAATGATATTGATTTTGATTCATTGGAGAGGGTACTTATCGGGTCAACAATAGATAAAGAAGATATTGAACGAATAGTGTATGCTTATTTTAAAGAAAATGAGATACAGATGGTCGGGGCCAGTGCAGATGACTTTGTAGATGCGATTGTTGGGGCTGTGAATGAATTTACATAATTTAAAGAAAAGAAACCACAGATGAACACAAATGAACACAGATTTGTTGATGTGGTCGTTGAAGTCCCCTTACGATAGCGAGAAGTAGTTCATTCTCTTATAACATTCACAGATTTTATTTTTAGAAAATCTTTATCGAAAGTTGCAATGTTCTTAATTTCTTTTAATTCCATACATGCAAGGTTAGAAGCATCCACAAAGCTAAATTTGGTATTTCTCTGGTTGATAAAAATACTCCAGGCTTTCTCGAAAACATCACTGGCTTTTATTATTTCAATATCAGCAGCATTAAGTAAAATAATTCCCACCTCTTTTGCTGACTGTAGGTTCCTTTTTAGTGCAAGGACGGTAGTAACTTCTATAAATATAAATTCAGAAATTATCCCTTTACCATATATTCCATCACTAAGCTGTTGAAAGATACTTGCTGATCTGTCATGATTAATATCATCTGCATTTTTATATGCAATGATCACATTGGAATCAATAAAGATCATCAATATTCCTCAATTCATAAGGATCTCGTCAATTTCTTCGCTCAAATGCCGGTATTCATCTCCAAAATGCTCGGGTTTAATATCAAATATGCTCTTTTTTTTTCTTTCGAGGTTTAGCCACTCAGACGCAGCTCTATTGAATGCTTCACCAATGGTTAAACCATTACTAGCAGCTTTTTCCTTCAATTTCATATAAATAAATGAATCGATATTGCGAATAGTAGTATCCATATGTAACACATGTGTTGCGATGTGCTATAAATCTATTCCTTTTTGATGTGTCCATGATCATATATACCCTTTCTTATGCATCAGTTCAGCATTTAATACACTTGCACCTGCTGCCCCGCGTATCGTATTATGACCCATCACAATATACCGTATTCCTGAACGGATCCTGCCCACGGATACACTCATACCTTTACCTGCATTCCTGTCCAGTCTCGGCTGGGGCCTATCCGGTTCATCCCGTACAATAATGACCTTTTCAGGTTCGGTGGGTAGATCAGATAATCCAGGATCAAAATTATCAAAAGCACGGCTCACCTGCTCAGGAGATGGATCATCCTTCATTCCGGCCCATATTGCCTCAAGGTGCCCGTCCATTACCGGTACCCTATGACAGCTGGCACTAATATCGATATCCAGTGGATTGACCTGGCTGCCGTCGAACTCACCAAGGAGTTTTTTAGGTTCATTCTCAACTTTTTCTTCCTCACCGCCAATATAAGGAACTACGTTCTCAATGATGGACATAGAAGGAATTCCATTATATCCGGCTCCGGATATAGCCTGCATGGATGCAATAGTTACTGTCTCAAGTCCGAACTGCAATAAAGGTTTTAATGTCACAGTGAACATGATAGTAGTACAGTTAGGATTGGTTACAATACATCCGTCCCAGCCCCTGTTATCTCGCTGGACATCTATCAGACCCAGATGCTCTGGATTTACTTCAGGTATCATAAGCGGGACATCAGGTTCTTTACGGAATGCACCGGCATTACTTGCTACAACACAACCTGCCTTTGCAAAATCAGCTTCTACTGTTTTTGCCAGATCAGCAGGCAGGGCAGAAAATACCAGATCAGCATCAACTGAATTTACATCAACTGGTACAACTTCCGTATCTGCTGCTGCTTCAGGCATCTGGCTTTCAAGCCTCCAGTTCGCAGCATCACGGTATTTCTTTCCTGCTGAGCGTGAAGAAGCTGCCAGGGATGTTATCTCGAACCATGGATGATCAGCCAGAGCTTCCACAAACCTCTGCCCGACAGCTCCGGTAGCGCCAAGAACACCCACTTTTATACTTTCAGTCATATGAATAGAATCCTCCTTTTAATTGAAATTTGATTAATATGTTATATTATAATGATCTATAACAGAATCCTCCCTACGATCGGATTTTCTTGACTGAAGCTTCGAAGAAGCTGAAGATTAGAAAATGTGAACGAAGTGAGCATTTTCGATATATCAAGTTATACTTTACATACCATAAAAATAAAAAAAACCAAGTAAACCTTTGCTAATGCGCGATTTACTTGAGATATATTCTTATAGAATATATGCAGTAAAAAAATTTAATTGTCAATTTTTATACTATCCGGGAGCTACTCTTCCATTGAAATAGCTTCAGTCGGACATGCGTCTACACACATTCCGCAGTCTGTACATTCATCTGCATTGATTACTGCTATATCATTTTCATTCATTGTGATAGCTTCAGCAGGACATTCGTCCACGCATGTTCCGCATCCAGTACATTCATCAACATTTACTTTTGCTGTCATATTTTTTTTCACTCCTTATATCCCCGTTAATATATTTTACGGGGTATGAGTACCAAATTGAACAGGTAAAATAAATACCTTACGATTGACAATTCGGTAAGACTATCTAACAGATAACTCATATGTGATAACATGAATGAAAATAGTGATTTGTACGGGCATTTATGCGGCAGTAGTGTAAACTTAGGAACCGGTGCCAGGGAAATTATCTATGATACAGGTTTTTTTGGACGACCAAAAGACGACTGCCTGGAATTGACCCTTATAGAATCAGTTTATTTACACTATAAGGGACGTATCACAGTCGAACTTGACGGCAAAGACCTTGATCTGGAGAACTTGATATACCTAGCCAGCAGACGGATGGATGATTTTGAAGTTAAATATATAGTCTATAAAGACCTGCGTGAGAGAGGTTATTATATAAAACCGGGTGTCACGGATTTTAGAGTATATCCAAGAGGCGGCAGACCGGGCAGCACACCATCAAAGTACTTTGTACAGGCATTATCAGAACGCCAGATACTGCAACTACCGCAGCTGATACGCCAGGTAGAGACTACAGATAACCTCAGGAAGGAAATGATACTGGCTGTAGTAGATGAGGAGAGTGATATCACCTTCTATAGTACAAAACTACGCAGTATGAAAGGCGAAAGTAAAGATAGATCACTCAATATTGGTATCAGGGCGTCACTGATCGAAGATAGAGTGATCGTATGGGATATACAGGCAATACAAAACCTTCACAGCGAATTATTATATGGAAAACCACTGGATGAAAAACGTCTCCATCTATCTCTGATAGAAGCCGCTTATCTTCAGATCAAAGGCGTAATTATTATCAGGGATAGTAAAAAAGATGTGAAAGATAACATACTGACACCAGATGAATTTGCCGAACATGCGGTCATCGTAGATCCTGATTTTCCATTAAAGCTGGCGGTTTATAAGGATCTCAGGGACCAGGGAATGGTAGTTAAGACCGGATACAAATTTGGTAGTCATTACCGTGTATACAAGAAAATAAATAGTAAATCAAAAATGAAACATTCAGAATTTTTAGTTCATGCAATAGATAATGATCATATCTTTAATCTTCCACAGCTTTCGAGGGCTGTACGGCTGGCTCATAGTGTAAGAAAGCAGATGATATTTGCCTGGGAAGCAGGCAATAATATCAGGTATCTTGAGATAGGGAGGATAAAGATGTGATAAACATATCAATAAGCCCGAAACATCCTGTGAGCATCATATCACCATGTGGTGCTGCGAAAAATACATCAAGACCTGATCCTTCCATGATCTGTCGGTTCGGACCTGTGACTATTACTGATCTGATGTTGGTAAATCCTACGGCCTGTTTGATATAACATCCGTGTCCGCCATCATTAAAAACTTCATTGAAAGTAAGTTTTCCATCGCATAACCGCCTGATGTAATCATCCAGTTTGACAACATCCATCTGTCTGGTATGATGTTCGAAAAGTGCAAGTATTCTATGCTGCGATACTACTGCAGCAAGAGTGTGACCATTGCCTACATTTACTACCACTACCGGATAGTCAGTAACATCTACAAGGGCACCACATACGGCTGCCGGACCGGTGTCCATGATCAGCACATTATTATTATCATTATTTAAGGTCTGCATCACCGAGTGCATCCTGGTCAGGTGTTCTGGAACATGGTTCAGGTAAGCAAAACGCTTGAATTCACCGCCATCATCCAGTACTTTTTTGAAATGATCGAACCTGAAGATGCGGTTGCTCATATCAGGCGATTCACCATGATCCTGTACTGCAACTGCAAAATCCTGTGGTATTTGTGTATCAAAAAGTTCAAGTGCGCTGCCTAAGGCATCGACTTCAATATCACACATCACAATCTGCCGGGCGTTAAAAGCATCAATTTCATGTTCCTCTATAAGAGTCACACCCATACTGGCAACTTTTTCCAGGTTATCATGCAGGGTTAAAGCAGCTTTTTTAGTAGCAAAGACCTTGAGCCCTGCCTGGAGATGGTTATGCACAGCCCTACCTGACGGCCCTCCTCCCATAGTCGTGCCGGTGAGCAGAATATTGCGTTCTTTTGCAGTTGCCTGCATAATACGCTGTGCAATGATCTGCGTTTGGGACGGAAGAACCATTTTTATGCAGTTTTCTGTTCGTTGGGTGCTGTCATATAGTAATATATCCTGCGTACCCTTTCCAACATCTATCGCTAATACTTTCATAGAACCTTCTTCTTATGTATACTTTATATTATTTAATATATCCACTTCGGCACTGTACCATTTTCCAGTTATTTTTCAGACACAGATTTACACGGATTTGATTTTGATCAAATACTTTCTATCACAAACTTAATGGAATCTTATGATATCGACCACAACAACCTTAAATCCGTGTAACCTGCACGCCCTTCAGGCGTAGCAGGCACTCAACTCCGTAGGAGGTGAGTGTATCTGTGTTACCTGCACGCCCCTTAGGCGTTGCAGGCATTCAACTCCGCAGGAGTTGAATGTATCCGTGTCTATGCAATTATCGATTTAAATAATCCTCTATTGAAATAACTGGTTTTTAGGACAGTGCCATCCACTTCAAATCTAAGGGTAATTAGTACCTCTTTATAGAGTTCGAAAGCATTTTTTCAGTAATATGATAATGTTTTGACTCTGTCACGAAATACCAGATCCTTTTTTTCAATAATCTGTGTAAATCTGTGTTAATCCGTGTCTGAAAAATGCATTCTGATTCTATCAAGATTACTTTTCATTCCACATTAATCCGTGTCTATATTAATCTTTCATTTTACCATACTTTTTGAAGTGGATACTGTAAATCTTGTAAATCCTGTCAAAATACCATGCTTTTTGAAATTGATACACAAAATACCACAAGTTTTATTTCATATTGGATATATGAAACATCAATCAAATCATCAATCAAATCATCAATCAAATCATCAATCAAATGCGGGCCGGTAGATCAGGGGAAGATCGCTACCTTGGCAGTCGGGCTAACTTTTAAGCAGCTCCACCAAAATGGTAGAGGCCTCGGGTTCAATTCCCGACCGGTCCATATGATCTATTTTACCAAACTTCACGGAAATGGTAATGATTTTATTATCATTGACGAATATCACAGCCGAATTGTACCTGATAATCTTAAACCTGATTTTGCCAGACAGTACTGTGACCGCAAGTTTGGAATCGGCTCAGATGGTGTATTATTTATTTCAAGATCAGATGTAGCAGAACTGAAGATGCGACTGTTCCAGCCTGATGGTTCACAGGCAGAGATGTGTGGTAATGGTATCAGGTGCCTGGTAAAATATGCACTTGATAAGGATTATATTTCTTTTGGAAATACATCGGTGGAGACACAGGCAGGTATAATGCCAGTAGATGCAACTGATCATAAGGATAATGTTTCAGTAAAGGTGAACATGGGAAAACCCCGCTTTAACAGAAAGGACATACCAGCTAAAGGGGAAGGTGAGTTCATCAATGAATCACTTGAAGGAATGTTAGTATCAGCAGTCAATATCGGAGTGCCACATGCAGTGGTATTCACAGACGACCTGGAAATGCTTGATATCAATACCATAGCACCGCCTATCAGGCACCATAGCATCTTTTTAGAAGGTGCTAATGTGAATTTTGTCTGTCCGGACGCAAAAGGCAACCTGGATATACGCACTTTTGAGCGTGGAGTAGAAGCAGAGACCCTTAGCTGTGGTACAGGTTCAGTAGCATCGGCTGTGATAGCTCATCATCTGGGTCTGACAGGTAGCAATGTAGTTATCAATACGCTTGGTGGTGTACTTACTATTAGCCTGGTTGATGAATATGCATATATGGAAGGCACAGCTGCTACAGTATTCTCCGGAACAATCCCATGATCATAGGAATGGATGATACAGACTCAAATGAGGGGATGTGCACTACTTACCTTACAGCCGTACTTATTAATGAAATTAAAGAGCTGGGCAATATCAAAGGAATGCCGCATCTTATCAGACTGAATCCGAATATCAAATATAAGACCAGGGGAAATGCCGCTCTGGCACTGGAGATAGAGCCCGGGCCTGGAAATGATAAATCCATTATAGATACTGCCACCTCTCTTATGAACGAAATGGCAGATTTGGAGTGTGAGAATACCAATCCGGGTATAATATTCTTAAGTAGTAATGATATTAATATACCAGGACTTAAAAATGAGATCGAACAGTTCATGTACCGTGCAATACGTGATGTCCTGACTATAAATGATGTAGATTCTCTTATTAAAAAATATCATCTCACCCATAGCAGGTTTAAGAACGGACGAGGTCTGATCGGTGCTTTAGCGGCATGTGCTGCTGTAGTGTGTGGTCTGCCAGATCATACATATGAACTGATAGCCTATCGCCTTTTGGATAATTTCGGTCTGCCCAGGGTTATTGATCGTGGATCAGTGTTCAGGGCAGATGAGAAAACTTATCCGGGAACCTGGGATACAGTGGATAGAACTAACAACACGGTTGTATGTGCACCTCATTCACCTGATCCTATCCTGTTCGGGATCAGAGGCGATGACATTAATGCAATAAAGCAAGCCTTTAGTATAATTAACTCGGAACCTGTTGGTTTGACATTATTGTATATTAGTAACCAGGGCACTGACCTGCACCTGGTTGATGCTTCTGTCCATGATATTTATGACGAAAGATCATATAAAGTGAATGGAACAGTATTGGATATACCTAAAACTATCAGCGGCGGCCACGTATTTTTCACTCTAAACCAAACAGGGTGTATTGAATGTGCTGCTTTTGAGCCTACTAAAGGTCTGAGGCATATTATCAGGGAATTAATACCCGGTGATGTGATAAGAGTATGTGGTGGTGTTAATAACGGGACGCTGAATATTGAAAAGCTTGAAGTGGTAAAGCTTGCTACACATCAAAAGACCATTAATCCTATATGTCCGTCCTGCGGAAAACGCATGAAATCCGCAGGTAAAGGCCAGGGATTCAGGTGCAAAGACTGCGGTACTAACAGTGATACAGTAATCAAGCTACCAGTTAAGAGAAATATCAAAGCAGGGATATATGAAGTACCGCCATGTGCCAGGAGGCATATCTCCAAACCGCTGGTCAGGTCATCTGATCCAAGAGCTTTTCCATCAAGATAAAGAACAAAATCCTCGCTGGCTGATGCAACGGTGAATTGTATGCTAAATAATCTCAATACCACTATTTCCAATGATATATTTCCTGATCGACATATCATGACCACTACACCTGAGTTTTGGGATTGATATACCATGGTCGAACCTGGATTGTTCATCTATAAAATGAAGTAGTATAATAGCATCAACAATTGATGATATGCTTACATCAGGCATTTGCCCTGGATTAAACGAGCCTGATACTTCATTGGTAAGCATTACAGTAATCCCCTTATGTTTTAGAAAATCCGTGAATAACTTAATGTGGTTTTTTAGTTCTAAGCGATTTGGTATAGCTGATTCAAGTTTGAAAATATTATCAAAAAGCAATCGTTTTGCCCCAATCTCTTCGATACATGATTTGATTATTAAATTGTGTTCATCCGGGGAAATATTGTGCAGATCCGAATAAATAATTCGTAAAAGACCTTGATCAATAAAATTTTTTAACTCCCAACCAAAACCGGATACTTCATGTATCAACTGGTTCTCATGCTCTTCCAATAACACGATCACACCAGGTTCACCCAGCTTTAATCCGGCAATTATAAAATGTAGCCCCAGCAGCGTTTTACCTGAACCGGTTCCTCCGACAACAAGTACAGTGGACTGTTTCGGGATGCCGCCATGAATCATTTTATCAAGCCCGTCCACACCAGTGGAAAGTCTATCTCCGTCCATTAGTTCCATTGTTGTTTTAAATTCAAGTTTTGGAAAAAGATGGATACCACTTTGTTCGATCTTAAATTCATAAACAGATGAATTACCACTTTGTGAAGTACTCATCCCTCGCATTTTCATGATCTCCATCTCCCTTATCATCCTATGCCCTATTATCTGACGATCCAGAAATATTACTCCATCCGATATATGTGAAAGGATCGAATCATGTATCTCTGTCCTGCTTAATTCTCCTGTCACCAATGTCTGTGCAGAAAAGTCCTGCAGCATAGCATCAAAAGAATAAAAAAATCGGCGTCTTTCAGTGGGAGAAAAACCATAACCCATAGTGGTCAGCGGGTTTATTGCCAACCGATCAGGATCAGTAGATGCCAGGATATTCCCAATATCCAATAACGTTGTCAGAGGGTCTTTTTCTATAGTTGATCGGTCTATGGGGTGGATCACAATATCATCATTGAAAAATGAATAGTTATGAAAATAATCCATCATTTTTTCAGTAGACATGGATGTAATGGGCATATATACTACCTTCTCTCCATTCTCTGCCGCTTTTGATAATGATTGAAGTACCAGGGTCGTTTTCCCTGTACCTGCTGTCCCTGCAATCAATATTATCGATGCTTTCGACAGCCCGCCCCCCAGTATTTCGTCCAAATACTTGATGCCACTTGAACAATATTTCATATGTATATTATATATTTAGTATCGCAGTATTTAAACTTGTAGTATATCAAGTATAACTTGAATCGAAAATACTTCGTATTTTCTAATCTTTAGCTTCTTCGAAGCTTCAGTATTGAAAATACTTCGTATTTTCTAATCTTTAGCTTCTTCGAAGCTTCAGTATTGAAAATACTTCGTATTTTCTAATCTTTAGCTTCTTCGAAGCTTCAGTATTGAAAATACTTCGTATTTTCTAATCTTTAGCTTCTTCGAAGCTTCAGTATTGAAAATACTTCGTATTTTCTAATCTTCAGCTTCTTCGAAGCTTCAGTATCAAAAATGCTCACTTCGTTCACCCCAGGGCCTTCTCGATCTCTTCAACTGCTTCCGGATTAGCCAGAGTGGATAGATCACCTACATCATGTGTGATAATAGCTGATCGCACTACTCTTCGCATGATCTTACCGCTACGGGTCTTTGGAAGATCATTGACAAAATAAAGATATTCTGGTCTGGCGATCTTTCCTATCTCCCTGGCTACATGCTCTCTTAATTCCTGTTTCAATCCTTCGCTTTGTTCCACTCCTATCTTCAGTACAACAAATGCAGCTATACTTTCGCCTTTAATATCATCTGGGCGACCTACCACTGCTGCTTCGCTTACATAGGAATGACTTACCAATGCGGATTCCACTTCAGAGTTTCCTATTCGATGACCGGATACGTTCAGAACATCATCGCCTCTACCCTGTACCCAGAAATATCCTTCACTGTCTACCCTGGCAATATCACCACAGATAAACATCCCGGATTTGTCCCAGTAATGTTCGATATACCGCTCAGGCTCATTATGGAGTGTGCATAACATGGATGGGTAGGGTGTAGTAAGAACAAGATCTCCGCCTTTATCTATAACAGGGTTCTTATCACGGTCCTGCACCTGTGCATTGAAACCAGGGAGAGGCAGTGCGGCAGATCCTGGTTTTGTTGGTAATATAGGCAATGGTGATATAATGATACAACCTGTTTCTGTCTGCCACCAGGTATCCATTATAGGACACCTGGAGTTTCCAATATTAATATAGTACCACATCCAGGCTTCAGGATTAATTGGCTCTCCCACACTTCCTAACAGGCGGAGGCTGGACATATCATCTTTTTTAGCCCATTCATCACCAAAGCGCATATGCATGCGTATAGCAGTAGGTGATGTGTAAAATACCGTGACTCTATGACGTGCGATCATCTCCCATATCCTGTTGGGTTCAGGATAGGCCGGTGCACCTTCATATAGGACAGAAGTAACACCCAGTATCAACGGTGCATATACAATATAACTATGACCTGTGATCCAGCCAATATCAGCACCACACCACCATATATCTTCAGGTTTCAGGTCAAATACCCATTTAAGGGTCTGTGATACACCAACAGCATAGCCCCCGTGGACATGTTCTACCCCTTTTGGTTTGCCTGTAGTACCTGATGTATAAAGTATAAAGAGCGGGTCTGATGAGTCCATGATCTCGGTCTCGCATTCGGTTGACTGTGGTGTGGTAATATCATGGCACCATGTATCGCGTTTTCTCATTGGTACATCGCAATGTGACCAGTCATATACAATGACATTCTCAATACCAGTACCTTTAACAGCCTCATCAGCCTGTTCTTTTAAGTTGATGATCTTCCCTTTTCTCCAGAACCCGTCAGCAGTGATCAAAGTCCTGGCACCGGAATCTATGATGCGGTCTTTTAATGCATGGGCACTAAAACCTGAGAACACCACACTGTGCACCGCACCTATCTTAGCACATGCCAGCATGGATGTGGGCAGGGCCGGTATCATGGGTAAATAGATAGCTACTCTGTCTCCTTTGCCCACACCCAGTTCCTTAAGTGCATTAGCCAGTTTATTGACATCCTTGTACAGGTCACTGTAGGTAATATTAGTAACCCTGCCGTCTTCCATTTCAAAAATATATGCAATTTTATCTTTAATAGATGTTTTCATGTGACGGTCAAGAGCGTCGTGTACTATATTGTATCCTGCATTGGTAAACCAGCGGTAGAATGGTTTATTGGAATCATCCAGTATCTTACCATAAGGGCTATACCATTCTACTAAGTCCTTTTCTACCTCGCCCCAGAACCATTCAATATCCCGGCTGCGCTTGTAAAGCGTTTCAAGATCCGTAATTTTGTGAGTGTCCATCCATTGTTTAATATTACTATTCTCAACAAGAGATTTGGGTGGGTAGAATTTTCTGTTCTCACCTAACAGTACTTCTACATTTGTCATAATTTATACCTCTGCCTGGAACTATATTGATTTGTAAGAGGATAAATATATATACTTAGTAAAAGATATACTACTTAGTGAATTGAATATGATAAGTGAAACAAAAATATCGAGTGGATATTCTACTATCATTCCATCAATCATCAGAAAATCACTTGATATCAATCCTGGCGATATATTAATGTGGACTCTTAATGATCATGAAATATTACTAAAGCCACGAAAAAAAATACACTTTAATGATATCGTAGGTCTGATTGAGGAAGGAGGAGATGCGGTGTCGGCAAAAAAGCGAATTCAATGCGGAAAATAAATGATATTTATTGATTCTTCATACTATATTGCTATAGCTGATAAAAAAGACCAGTGGCATAAAAAAGCCCTAAATTTATCTGAATATTTACAAAATAACAGCAGTGTTATTTCAAGTTTGATTATATCTGAGGTTATGACCGAAATCGGAAAAAGAAATGGTGGAAAAGCTGCTTATAATTTATTTAATTATTTCATAGATAATTGTGAAATAATTTATATTAACAAAGACCTGCTTATTGAAAGTACAGAAATCTTTCTAAAGTATGATGGTACTCTCTCACTTGCAGATGCTACTTCAATTGCAGTTATGAATAATATGAAGATCAACGAAATTATATCATTTGATTCTGATTTTGATAAAGTGGACTCTATCTATAGAATTCATACTACATGATCTGAATGTGAAGATGGTCAATTCCTATAAAAGATGACTTTGAACTGTTCGTTATCCTTCTCTTCAATAGCTTGGTTGTTTTAGGTCATGGAGTCCTGATGGAAAGAATTATGATGGATGTTTAAATCAGCATTTCAATGAAGGGATTCTTGCCGAGCTCAAAGAAACAACCCAAATCCGACCGAAGGGAGGATTTTGTTACAACTTCGCTCCAACCATTTTATTAGCAGTGTCATACCCCAGATAACCACCTATGAAACCACCTGTACATGCTATACCCATCTGCAGATAAATATACCACATATCATAACATATTTTCCACTCTATAGGTGCGAATAGCAGATAGAACAACAAAGTAACTGTCACACCCCGTGCAACTCCATAGATAATTGCAGTACTGCGTTTATCTGCATAGTCCATTTTAAATAAGACTACCATAAGATCAACTACTACTCCTTCTGCCAGATAGAATCCAAGCCACATGATGTGCGAGCCCCACATCACCATACTTATAAGCAATACTACAATGAAAAGCAATGTAGCCGTCCCTGGTTTCCTGACAAGCCGCAGTGCAACTATCATGAGCATTACCGTTGGTATTGCTATAACCAGTCCATCGAACCATCCGAGATTGATCATCTTGCTCAAGTACCTGAGAACAATTGCGATAATAGCCGCAATTAGTGCAATGGTAATAAGATCAACTGTCGTAAATAATTCAAGTACACCAAGCCTTTTTCCTATGATGATAATACCAATAAAGATCAAAAAGCTCAATACAATAATAATATAGGAAATCCATGATGGTGGTGGCATAACCGAAATTTGATGAGTATAAATATACTCGCCGGTATCATGAGTTGTGATAATATTAAAATCCATCTGTTTCTTATATTCGATAGATACGGGCGGCTTAACATCCATCAGAATAGTAACTGTATCATGCGCCTTAAGATCACCAATCAAAGCTGTTGTTATTTGATCGGTCTGTTCAACAGAGACAGGTTGGGTCGGTATGTTTATTGTTAAATATTCAGGTGCTTCGATAACTACATTTACATTACTTAGAGCACTATTACCAGTGTTCGTAATAGTTATCGTTGCCCGCTCCCATGTACTTCCGGCTACCAGTTTATCCCTGGCTTTATCGTCATGAACAGGGATTTCCATATGGATTGTTAATACTTCATCCGTATCAGTGTTAGCACTAACAATAAAAGGAAATACTGGTCCTGTGAATATTAGTATCAATAATAATAATAATAATAATGTCTGATGTCTACATATCATGTTTTTTTCCTTTTCAAATAATTTATTACAACAGCAATAATTACAATCAGGCACACAGCGATCACAGATATCGGAATGCTGTTCTCCTTCACTGCCTGTATCTCAAATATTTCAATATTATTACAATCTGTTTGAGATCCGGATTCAGCAACAAGTATACAGGTAAATGGATGAAGGTATCCTTCATCACCGCGCTCGAAGCGCACTTCACTGACCTGTTCGGTCAGTGTCACATTGAACTTATCCAGATCAATAAAATTTCCCGACCCGGAACGTCCCACATCACTGCCGATCAGTGATGAATCAAAGTATAGTTCATCTATCTCACCTTCTGTACCGGCGATCAGTAGTGTATAAAGCGATGCATCCGTTCCAGGCATACAACCTGTAAATGTTGTGGTACTGGTATCTATATTATTCTTATAGGCGAGTGCATGGTTTCCTTCATTTATCCAAAAGTGAACAGGAGGCATATCAGGATCTTCATAAACTACGACCAGCATGACACAGTACGGACCCCCATTTGGATTGTCATACTTTACCCGGACTTCGTTCATACCTGTATTTACATGCTCTGTGACATTGCAGCTATATCCCACTACACCAAATGCTGCTGTATAATCAGGTTTGCTGTTCACTTTCGGACTATTGCCGTTGAGAGTTAAATCTAATGTATCACCAGGTTTATAATTCCATACCGGTATGTATAACCTGGCATATACCACCTCAGCATCGGGGACATCAAAGTACTCTACATAAGGTGTCTCATATGTCAGACCATGTCCACCCTTAACATATACCCCCCCATTAACGCAGCCCTGTGCTATCGTATAAAGAGGTGTTCCATCCCCCTGCCAACCTCCACCCGGTGCGAACTGAAATATAACCACCGCTAAGATAAGTATAAGTATTATTGCAATTATTGTTTTATTCATATTCATACTCCACTTACAATTGTCTTAGTGCCTTGACAGGGTCCAGCTTTGAAGCCCTCCACGCAGGGTATAATCCTGAAATTATTGATATGACCAGGGATATTAAGAATCCGGCGATCAGTATTTCCATATTAATAGCAGTCAAATGTTCGATCCCACTGATATCTAATTGCATAACCAGCAAAGGCTTACCTACTTTATCTATCAACCCTGAAAAAATAATACCAAACAAGTCGCCCAGTAAACCACCCAGTATTCCTATGATAATGCATTCGGATAGAAATATCCTGATTATATCAGTTTGTGATGCCCCGACTGCTTTAGCAATACCTATCTCACGTGTGCGTTCATATACTGAAACTATCATTGTATTGATAATCATAAGTGCTCCTACTATCAGTGATATACTTGAGAAGAAGGCCAATACCAGCGTTATAGCATTCATTATTTTATTGATCGAGTCTATTTCATCCTGTGCGCTATAACAGGTCAGTCCTTGTTGTTCAATAGCAGCCCGTGCATCAGGAGCTTGATTCGCACTATCCACCTTGACTATAATGCCATTGTACACATCCTTTTCGTCTATCTTAGTCGCAATATTGATATCAATAAAGGACTGATCATCTGCCTGTGTGCCTGTAGGCTTTAATATACCAGCTACAGTAAACTCCACATCTTTATCTATTGGTTTACCTTCTATCCCATACAACCTGATCCTGGCTTCTATGGTATCTCCAATTTCAATCTCTTCTATCTTTTCAAATTTCTCTGCAATATCACTTCCAAGCACGATCCGGTATGTCTCTTCTTCAAACCAGGTGCCTGTTTCAAGTTCAAGCTCTTTTGCATCTTTGTAATCTATTGTGATACCAAGAACCTCAAAATATGTTTTATTTAAAGTAACATAATCATCCATCACATATGGTGAGACTATGGTACCGTATGGCTCGATCGAATGTACTTTTGAATCTGTTATCAGGATAATACCAGCATTGCTGACTCCGGGTGATACTTCTACTAATGTCAGGTCATGTGACTTCTGGATCTCTGCTACCGCATTAATACGTATTCCTTCTCCAAGTGAAGTGACCCCAATAACTGCGGCAACACCTACTGAGATTCCAAGCAGTATCAGCAGTGTCCTTACCTTTTTCATGCGCAGCTGCTTGAATGCCATTGAGAATTCTTCAATCAACGATCTCACCGTCCACTATCTTTATCACTCGATCGGTATTATCAGCCATATTGAGGTCATGTGTGGTGATAATAAAAGTGATACCTTGCTCTTTATTTACTTTGATCATAAGGTCAACTATCTTTTTCCCGGTCTTCGAATCGATATTCCCTGTCGGTTCATCTGCCAGAATTAGTCTGGGATCATTTGCAAGTGCCCGTGCTATTGCTACACGCTGCTGCTCACCGCCTGATAGTTCGGTAGGAAGATGATGTACCCTATCTCCCAGATCTACTGAATCCAGTAGTTTCGCTGCCTTTGATTCTCGTTGCTTTCGTGGGATCCTGTTAAAATACATAGGATAACCCACATTTTCCAGTGCACTCATTGTGGGAATTAGATTGAATGCCTGGAAAACGAACCCCATTGTCTGTCTGTGAAGCTTTACAAGACTGCCGGTATTCTTGAAATCAACTCTGGTATTATCTATATAAACTTCACCTGTACTTGGTTGATCAAGGCATCCGATTGTATTAAGCAGTGTGGATTTTCCTGATCCGGATGGTCCCATAATAGCGACAAACTCTCCTCTTTTAACTGTCACATTTACATTATGGAGGGCAGCTATTTGATTATCTGAGCCGAATGAGTAATATTTAGATAGATCCCGTACTTCGACCATATTATCCATAAGTGATCACCGTTTACTCCTTAAAGCTGCAAACACAATTAATAATAGAACAATCCCTGATAATAAGCCAAAACCACGGGTACTGTTTGATACCTGTTCATTATTTCCCTTTTCAAGTATTAATAAGGCATTTGTACTTACCATATAATCTCCACGGTCCTGAATGCTGACAAAATTATCCACATGTTGGAGGTAATTTGTAACATCTCGTTCATCCTGGGCGATCTGGACTGAATCACTGATTATGTAGGGATTTTTCCACATCTTTCCGCTGCCGAACAGTACTTTAATAATATCTCCTATTATAGGTATGGTACTGGTTTTTTCATTAAAAAAAAGCTTGTTACGGGTCTGTTTTGTACTTTGTGAATATCCCCCGGAAGGACATATTGTTATCAATGATGCATTACTCACAGATCCCTTATCCACCTCACCTTTGAAATATATGGTTGTTGTGGCCATTTCAGGAGTAATGCCGTAATCTGCATAGAGCATATCACACCCTTCATTGATCCAGTATTCAACAACAGGTGATCCTTCGGATTCATAGATAATGAGGAGTCCAATCCCCTGAAGACAAAATGTGCGCCCGTCATCTGCTGAATTTCTTATTGATATGGAATATGTGCCATCTCCATGTATCCGGTCACTCACATTATATACATCTACACCTGAGAAAAAATCATATCTTGCTACAAATCCTTTGGTATCAGTATACATTTCTGAGTGCGAAACCTGTGTAGTGGTCCCAACGTGGCTGATCGATACATTCATTAGCGGATAAATACCCTCAAGCCCTTTCTTGCTCCATACCCAGTACGAATACGCTCTTGCAATTTTTATTTTTCCGTTATCAGGTATATCAATATCAAAACTAACAGTATATGTATCATTTTGGTCCATCGCTCCGCTATATGTACTATTTCCAAGTGAAAATTCCACTCCCCCCCTATGAGTATCATGGATTATAGTCACCGGAGGTTTATCACCTGCATATGATGCTGATATCGATGGAATGAACAGGATTAATAAAAGGACTGTTATTATTTTTTTCATTGATTTTCACTTTTTTAAAAAATATTGAGTTAATATTACATTGTTTGATGCTATGTATTCCGATATTAGTAATATTAATTAAGATCAAAGGTTGTTTTATAGTGACATAATATATATAGTTTTTTATTTATCGGGACCGTTACAATTCGTGTTGGTGAATCTTATGAAACCACAGATGAACACAGATTTTCAGGCAGCGTATCCGTGTTTATCTGTGTTCATCTG
>JAIOQW010000150.1 GCA_021108405.1 Methanosarcinales archaeon | reverse complement strand
ATTTAAGGAATTGCCATAGGTTTGGTTGAGTATCGGTTTCTTTCATTTTTTCACCCCTTTTTCACTTCGTTGCAATAACTGCAAATTCACTTGACTCTCGATCGTACTTGGTTCCCACGACATCGGAATAAAAACCTTCAATGGTAAAGCCGGCCTCTACAAACTCCCTCTCCAGATCTTCTGACGCGAAATATTGCAACCAGTTGTATACTGTTCTGGTGCGTTTTGATTCGACAATTGTGTACTTGTCTAAAACAACTTTTTCTTCTTTATATTTAAAGGTATTCTGGAACCCATAGTACTTGTTTGGCGACCAGAACCCATTTAGCAGATCAACTCCATATTTCGCCACCTCTTCCCTTTTGTCAAATGCAGCTAGGGAATACACATCAAGTAGCACCGAACCGCCAGGTTTCAGAATCTTGTGGAATTTACTCAGAATCTCACTTCTTTGGGTAGGGCTGAGGGCGCAGAAGTCGCACATGATCATCAGGACAAGATCGAACCTGTCTTCTGTTTCAAAGTCCAGGTAATTCTGCTTAACGTATTTAATGTTCAGCTGTTCGCTTGCTGCGGTCTCCTTTGCGAACTCGATGGACCTCCTCGAGAAATCTATACCAGTCACATCTGCCTCGTGTTTAGCTAAACTCTTTGCGTACAACCCAGGACCACAACCGAAATCAGCAATCTTTGTATCCTTGCCGATGTTGAATATGGAAGCGATCCATTCCACCGATCGATTGATGAACTGAGCGTTTCGCGAAGAAATATCTATGTCCTCGTTGAGGTGGAAAGCGAGCATCTTGGCTGAAGTATGCTCATCAGCCCATAGATCACCAGCTGTGTAAAATTCGAACGGTTCAGGCCGCTCATTGATTCTCTCAAACTCTTCAAACATTTTCCAACACCTTTTTAATTATTATATTTAACAATGTATCGTCAATTATAAGTACTAGCATACAATTACTTAAACTTGTCGATTGGTAGGCGGGATTGGGAAAATTTATAGTTATTTAAAGTGAAAGGCTATCCGGGCCGGCAGCAGAGTAGAAGAATGGATGGGGGTAGAATTAATTAAATTGAGGCTCCGGCATTACAGAGCATATTCATTATTTTTTGATTTATGAGATTGTTAAGGCGTGAATTTATAAAAAATTTATTCATATACTTTTTGATTGAAATTCTAAGTAAAATCTAACTATTCTAGTTGTTTAGGTGCACATTATTGCTAAATATCCAAAAATAACAAAAATTAAGATATAATCATAACTTATGATTAGCACCTATCTTAAATACATTTCGATATAGTTGCTGTGTGGCATGATTAAACTATTTTCTCACTAAAACATACACTTTTTTACCAATATATTTCTTCGAAGATAGTATCATCGCTCCATTTCCAATTTTTTTCACAATTCCTTCACTAACTTCCTCGATTTCATCTTCCATCAGAACATTCTTTCCTGTTATTGTTATTTTCTTCATGATACACCATAAGGTTTAAATATGTTTATACCTTGTGGTGTATATTATGACACATAAGAAACGATGGGGTAAAAAATTCAAGGACAATAGAAACTGGATAGAGTACAATGAACATCTCATCAGGAGAGGAGAATACTACATTGATCTTAGATTTTTAGATAATTGGATAGATGAAATTAATGAAATGAATTCAAAAAAAATCGGACAACCCTACACTTATCCTAATTCTATGATTGAGTTTCTTGGTATAATTAAAAGCAAAGGTTTTGATTACAGGTCTCTCCAAGGAATAGTTCGTGCACTTTCTAAACGATTTGGGCCATTCCCTGTAATTAGCTACAGTCAGATAAGAAGAAGAATCAAGAAGCTCGAATTATCGTTCAAACCCAAATCAGAGAATCTTGCAGTCGGATGTGATGGAACCGGTATCAAAGTAACCAATCGAGGGGAATGGATAAGGCAAAAATGGAAAGTTAGAAGGGGATGGATTAAAGTAGTAATTATGGGGGATATTAGTGGAGATATTGTGGATATTCAAATAGGGAGTGAAAACATAGATGAAAGATCTGCAAGTAGAGGAATGATCCGAAAAAATGAGGGTTGCATTGATAAGGTCCTAATGGATGGTTTCCATGATTGTAAGGACACATTCAATTTATGCAAACAGGAAAATATTGAACCTGCAATTAAGATACGAGAAAATGCTACAGGTAAGGGGTTAAATAAAAGGGCAGAAGAAACTCGACTCTATCAGGAATTGGGATATCGAAATTGGGTTGAACATAAAGGATATGGGATGAGATGGAAAGCAACCGAAGGTATATTTTCTGCCGTGAAGAGAATCTTTGGTGAAAGTGTACTGAGTCATAAAAAAAGGAATATGTATCAAGAAGCTAAGCTAAAATTCTGGGCTTATCAACAATTAAGGGACGTATAAAATGAAATTATGAATTCTAATAATCCTCGTTATTTGATTTTATGGGAATCATGCCACACAGCAGATATACTTAAATTAATTCTTTTGAGTTAGTGCATATATTGTATCAAAAATTGCCTAAAATACACGCAATCCAAGCCCTTAGAATGAAATTTTAGAAAAACTGACCCTTCATATGTATTTATTGGCATTTTAAAGCTGTTACATCCATTTTGCCAGAGGCTCAATTATTTAAAATTATATTTTTCCGTTTTTGTGGGGTTCGGAATTTCATATAACGTTTTGCGCGTATCTGAAGTCCAGCCGTAAGGCCGGATTTGGGCGAAGTGCCGAAGGTGCGGAGCCAGATACGCTCTGTTAGGCAAAAGTGCGAACGATAAGTACGTTGATGCGACACTACCTTTAGTTGTCTGGGCCCGCGCTCACGTCCATGGAAGTGGCTTCGCAGAGCGCTTCGGCGGCTCCCGGATCGTGGGCGGGCACAATGTCGTCTGGGTAGTCCGCGACACCGCGACCAGGCGGATAGAAATCCGAAAGGCCATAGCCTGGCCGGTCCGGAGCAATGAGGTGTAGGCCAGGCCGGAAGGGACAAACAGACATGAGTCCGTATAAAAGCCGGGAATTGGGATTGCCATGAAGAAGAATGACTGGCTTACCGTCGGGGTCACCGTATTTGGCATAGCCAAGCCGCCGGAGGGACTGAAGACGGCAAACTTCTTTATGCCCAGCGAATCGGCCAGTGCAATAACATCGTTAGGCCAGTTTTCAAGCTTTACCCCAGAACATTGTATAGGTGAATAATGCGTAGTAATCCGGCAGATTCAAAATGAAATCCGGTGAATTCTGAAGGCAAAGATGCTGGAATTCTGCCAAATCATCGGATGACAGCTCAGGTGCTACGTTTGGCCAACGCATATCAAAAAGAGCCACTAGGGCATTGCGTATTTCATCGTTTAGGGGGGCACAGACACTATCGGCAAAGACTTTTGCCCTGGGTTTCCTTAGCCCCAGTTCACGAAACCAACCCCGCGCACGTAAGAAGTGTAACTCCGGCTTCTTCCCTTGTATAAAGGGTGCGATACCAGATGATGTTGCTCCCAGCCGAGCTTCCAACCGAGGATATCCGGGAAGCAGCTTCTCAGAAGACCAGGCAGCGATGGCAACAATACCACCGGGTTTTACCACTCGTGCCATCTCTTTCAATAAAGGCAGTGGTTCCCAGGGGCCATATCCCACACAGTCTGCGCTCCATACCCAATCGAAGACATTATTATCAAAGGGAAGGTTGGCTACATCCCCTTCCTGAAAAGAAATCCGTTCTGACAGACCAGCCTCCTTCGCAATCTCCTGGCCACGATCAAGCATCTCCGAAGACACATCAAGACCAGTGACATGCCCAGTAAGTCCCACCTCATCGGCTAACAACAAGCATTGAAGACCGATTCCACATCCGGCATCCAATCCACAGCTCCCGGCAGGTAGCTGTAATGCCTTAATCATGGCACGAAGGGTAGACTCTCTTAACAGGTTAGACACTAACATACTCTGTATATAAGACTCGATATCCATTATTTCCCTCCAGTCTATAGATAACGCACTTGAGCAACCTGACGTGGTACTGTGCGTTGATATTTGTACTTCGAGTAACCCAATGTCAAGCTGCTATAAACTTCATGATCATTGGGTAATCCAATTAATTCTCTAACCTTATGGCTGCGATTACATATGGGGGGAATAAGATCATTTCTGCAAGCACCAATACCGAGAACCTGTGCCATGAAGTCAGCATATGTCGTAGCGACAACGCAGTTTTCTTCCCCCATTGGCTCATTAATTGGGCTATGGAAGAGCATTAGAGCGGGACAATCCCTGCGTATCTCGTCGCCAATTCCATCACGGTACCATCTGATATACCACCTCATGCCAGGCATTACAAAACTCTGTAGATCACTCAACCTTTTCTTTCCTGCATTTCTTCTGACAATCAGTCGGCCGATGGGATTTTTCAATGCTTTAGCCAGCCCTTCATATTTCTGGTACATTAGCTCAGAGAGTGTTTTGAGTTTTTCACTTTCATCAATAATTATTACACCGGTAGTTCGACTGCCTGTTCCTGTAGGTGCTAGATGAACAGCCTCAACAATTCGTTCAAGTACCTTTCTGGGAACGGGTTTATTATTATAACGTCGAACTGACCGACGCTGTTTCATCATAATAAGGAGCTGTTCATCATTGATCGCTAACGGCTGGATGGGCTTAAACTCATCTGGGTTTAGACCTGAGACTTCAATTGAATCTCTAGGACATACGGCAGCACACTGGCCACAGTACATGCAAAGTCCAGATCGCGCTACATTTACTCTGGCATATTTGTTCTTGCCTGTGCCTTCAACCTCTGGAATATGACGTGGGCAGACTTCAGCACAGATCCCACACCCGTTGCAGGTCTTTCCATCAATCTGTATCGGTTCGCCATTCTGCAATCCCGTTTCATAAGAGGTTTCGCTAATCGTCACCATCTTTATTCTATACCTCCTTAGGTAAGACGTAGGTCAGCCCGACATTCACCATTTCAGCTCGTGATGAGGAACCGGCTTTCTCTGCCAGTTTTAGCATTTCTATTTTCCATTCTTTAAAAGAATTAATCTTTTGACCTGCTTCTTTCATATCTTCAAACCTGGCGTATCCAAAGGAATGATAGCGATTCAGCTGAAAATTTATACCCTGGTCTTTATGAAATTCATAATATCCGACTGGGAACGTGAATTGAGTCTTACTCATACTTCTTCCTCTACTTTTGTATTTTTTACTCTGACTCGGAAATGCCGTCAGGAGGTACCAGCGTATCCAGCATCTCACCCATATGTTCGAAGACCCATAAGTGCCCGGTGTTGGGAATGAATGTCGCCTCACATTTGGGCATTTTACACGCCATGTAGCGGCCCATCCCACCGACAGCACGGTCCTCCTCACCCTGCCAGAGGTGTACCTTCATACTAATCTGCTCCAGGGGTATAGGCCAGCGCCCGGTGAGGTTAATGTCATAGGCCGAAGCGCGTCCACCCTGACGCATTCCCTCCGTGCGATCTGGACGCAGGCGCTCGCGTAATCCTAGACGGACATAGAGGGCTTTATCTGTTTCGTTCATCTCGGTAAATACAAGTTTGAGGTAGAGACCAAGATAGTGGCGTATTACAAATGACATTAAGCCCATTTGCATCCGGGGTATCCAGGGCGCTCTGGATGATAGACGATACAGCACGCGGAGGCCCGGATATATGCCCTCTGAGGACTGTGGTGTGAACGGCCCCGCGCTGCCCCAGAGTCCCACTGCGGTCAACTGCTCCGGTATCTTCCAGGCGCAAGCCAGGGCAGGGGGACCACCCCCTGAAGCACCGAACACGGCAAACTTGTCAATACCCAGTGCATTAGCGAGCGCCACAATGTCGTCTGGATAGTCAACGATGCTATGCCCTGGCAGATAGAAGTCCGAGAGACCGTAGCCGGGCCGATCCGGCGCGATTAGGTGCAGGCCTGGTCGGAAGGGACAATCAGGCATGAGTCCATACAAAAGTCTGGAATTGGGATTGCCGTGAAGGAGGATGACCGGCTTGCCGTCGGGGTCGCCGTATTCGGCATAGCCGAGCTGCCTCCCATCGGGCAACAGGAGAGTGTTGGTATCCTTTAGACTGCTTGTCTTTTTCATGATTTAGACCGCCCTTTTTATACAAATATGGAAAGAATCTTCATTGGAAGCTTTATCGATTTTCTTGGAGAGTGCTGTAGTGTTCCTTGAGCGTGTGGGTGCCGGTGGCCGGAGCGACGACCTCGCTGGTCATCGCCGTGGTGAGGAAGGCCAACAGCTCCCCCTGGCGTTTGTTAAATATCTTGGTAACAGCGATGATGAACCTCATCAACCAACCAGGGACAGAGGTGATCTTGACGCGCTTCCCCTGTACCTCTAAGGCAAGCTTGGCGATCTCGCGATATGTCAGAACATCAGGACCGCCGACATCCATTTCCTGCTTTTCTCCCTCCAAGGCATCAACGCAGCAGGCAGCCAGGTCGGCACCATGGATTGGGTTGATCCTGTTATTGCCTGGCCCGAACAGGTAGACGCAGCCCTTCTTGGCCATGTCGAAGAACTGACCCATGTCTGAGAAATAGCCGGTGGGGCGAATGATGGCATAGTTCATGCCGGAGGCCTTCAACTCGTCGACAAAGTCTTCATGAGCCTTGACGATGGCCAGATGCGGCAGGTTCGGACCATTGAAGACTGACACATAGATGAATTTTTTCACGCCTGCCTTTTGAGCGACTTCGAGCAGGTTCTTATTGCCCTGATAGTCCACGTCCTTGAACGTCAGGTTGCCTTTTTGCCTTGTCATGCCTACCGAGGAGAAGACAACATCGATCCCGTCACAGACGTTCTTTATCGACTCAGGCACCGTGACCTCACCTTCCACGATTTCGTCCAGTTGATCCTTCATGTAGTCGAGCTTGCGCGGAGTTCTGGCGAGGGCTCGAACAAAGTGGCCCCGCCGCTTAAACTCCTTCGCTACAAACCCGCCAAGATATCCGGTAGCGCCGGCAACTAACACCTTTTTCATTTTAGATTTCTCTGTTATTGTATTTATACGAGTATCTCATCTCCATCTTTCATGATGATACACTCTATGCCCATTTTCTTTACTCCATTCTTAAAAGCATCCGGATTTGCCGAATTTAGATTCCTCCACAACAAGGCCCCACAATTATAATGAGTTGGTATAACCTTTTTCGGTGAAATTAACTTCACCGCCTCTAGAGCTTCCTCCACACCCATAGTATTCTTAACCACCTGTCCACCAATAGGAATCATCAATATGTCTGGTTTTAAGCCTTCCCACTCTTTTTGCAGCAGCGAATCCCCCAAATTAACAATAACTTTGTTATCAATCTTGATTTCAAATCCTGTTCCACCGAGACCAATTCTTTCACCGGGACCGGTCTTTATTTCAAGTTTTATTAGTCCAAAGAGTTTATGTTTTATAGGACCATGTACCGCTTTTAGTCCTTTAACTTGAAATTCCTTTAAATCAACTGCCTCGCCAACATCCAGCGGATATACCTTTTCAAGAGGGGTGTCATACAACACCCTGCTTCTTTTATCGCGCGGAGACAGAAGGAGCATTTCAGAGCCCACTCTTTTGACTAAGTCTTTCCCACAGATGACCGGTGCTCCGGAGGCTTCGGCCACTCTGTCGGTCTGGTAGTGGTGGTCAGGGTCACCGTGCGTGACCAGAATATGGGTTATATCGCTCCATTCCGACTTTGGGATGAGGCTGCCGAGGCTGAACAAATATAGGTTCTGTCCCGGGTCAATGGCAATCTTAACCTTGTCATTTTGGATAATAAAAGCATTGTACCAGTAATGTTTTATTTTCAGATTTTCCACGTTACTTACCTCCTTATCTCCATTTTGAAGTTGCACCTCTTGTGCACTTCTCTGCGTAGCTACCTGTTTTTCTTTTTCCATAGTATTTACCTCCTTTTTTTATTTTGACCTGCGCCACGTTCACCTGCGCTTATTTTTAAAGTTGTTCAAGCTGGAAAGATTTGGCTCCTGATTTGATATTTATCCTGGCTGGTAAAGTCAATAGTCATTTGCATGGTTCTTTTCTTGGCTTGTTTTGGCTTTTCCGGCAGGAAATCAAATACGATGAACTTTCTCAGATGTTTCGCTTGAACATTTCCGAATACTATTCCGGGAAAGTCTCTTCCAGCTGAAAGACAGAACCTGCCCACATAGGGTTCTTTGAAATGATATCTTAAATCCGGAATACTGGGATTAAATTTTATAGACAGTCCATCTTGACCAGCCATCTTATTTCTTATTTCATAAATTTCCTCTGCTTCGCCAACTAATCTAGTCCTTATCTTTGATTCATTCAATGGGCCAGTGTTCACATACGCTACTTCATCTTTGTTTTTCTCTATGAGGTACTTTATTTCGGAATTGTTGGCTGGATTGGCAATAGAAAAGGAATTATCCAAGAGTTTTGCCTCCCGGTCGTAACTCATCACGCCTCCGAAAACCAAATTTATATCCCCTATGATAATAAAATAGGGGGAAAGCGGTAACGGCAAGAACTTAACAAAATCATATTTCACTCCATCTATTCTTACCCAACTATTCTTAGGGTCACAAAGTCTACCCTTTCCTTTTATCCCCCCGGCAATCATTCCTTTATCATCCGAATGATTATCGCAGGGCACCATTGCTCTGTTCATATCCGCGGGTTTGCCTTTATGCTCAAGATATACTTCAATATCCTCGCCAGAAGGTAACTCGGTTCTTAAAGTAAATGACAATTTTCCATCGGCTGATTCTTGTTTCTGAAAAGATAAGGGCTTGCGTTGAGTCTCTATACCACCCATATGGTCTCTGAAATATTGATACAGTTCTTCATCAGGTGTCATAAAAACTTGTCTCCCAGACAGGGAGGATGGCCAGCAATATGTTATCTCCTTGCCTTTGAATTCAAATGCCCCAAACTCAAAAAATTGCCAATAGGGATGCCCTGTCATTAGAACAGTGACGCTTTTCTCTTCCCTAAATGAAGATAAATGTAAGGGTACGACAGGACAGCTCTGTTCTCTCTTCAAGGCAGAATAATCAATGCCTGAGTTTACCTGACGACCCAGTACTTTTTCTTCTTCATGGGTCGTACTCATTATGCGGGCTAAAATTATAGCCCAAGTATCACCCCAAAATTTTTGTTCCTTAAATGGCTGGTATTTCATTTTTCACCTCTTTTAATAATCTTCTTGTTTTTCTGGTTCACCATGTTACTTACCTCCTTTTTTATTTTGACGTTGGACTACTAGAAGGGGGCGCCAGTACCTCTAGCATCTTACCCATACTCTTATGCTCGAAAATCCAGAAGTGGCCAAAACCCTTGATAAATGTTGCCTCGCAATCTGGTATTTGTTCAGCAATGTAACGCCCCATGGCAACGGGCACGGTGATGTCTTCTTCTCCATGCCAATAAAAGACTTTTACTTTTATTTCCTTAAGTGTGATCGGCCAGGTGGCAGGTATATGTGTGTCATACCAGGTGCCGATACCACCCTGGCGATACCCTTCTGTTCGGTCAAGTAGAAGGAAGTCGGCTACTTTTAGACGGGTGTAATCCTTTTGGTCGGTTTTGGAAAATTCAGCGAGTATCAGCCTGACATATAGATTGGGGAAATTACGTGCCAGCCAGGCAAAAAACATCATCTCTGCGCGAAAGAATCTGGGCAAACGGGGAACATACTTCCACATAATCCGGGTATAGGAGACTGCATTTACTATAGTTTCAGGTAATAATGGGCCCAGGCTGCTACAAACGCCCACGCCGGTCAGACATTCCGGAATCTTCCAGGCGCAAGCCAAGGCATAGGGGCCACCCCCTGAAGCACCGAGCACGGCAAACTTGTCAATACCCAGCGCGTTAGCCAGCGCGACAACATCGTTAGGCCACTTTTCAAGCGTGGTCACACCTTTTTTGAAATCGGTTTGGCCATATCCAGGCCGGTCTGGTGCTATTAGCCGCACGCCGGGAAGGAAGGGAGAACCCGGTATGAGTCCGCATAAAAGCCGGGAACTGGCTTGGCCATGGAAAAAAAATATTGGGAATCCCTTTGGATCACCGTATTCCGCATAGCAAAGCTGGCGGCCATCGGGTAACTTGAGAATATTGTCATCGCGTATAGTTCTCATGATTCTCCCTCGCGATGCTGCTTCTGGCTGTCTGGACTTACGCCCAATCTTGTGAAAGTGGCTTTGCGGAGCGCTCCGGCTGCTTCTGGATCGTGGGCGGGCTTGCGAGTCCCATAGACGTGTTCCCGATGTGCTTCGCCGGTCCCTGTGCTGATGACCGAGACGGACTTGACGGAGCCTACACTTTCGTGAGATGGCTTTCCTGACTTTGAGGGGGTTGTATGTTCAGACATCTTCTAATCCTCATTTGTTTGTTTTATTCGCATTTCGTCTAAATTTTGCGGATGAAATAAGTTGCCGAAAGCGATTTTGGGGAAATCTTTGATTCCCTTTTTATCCGCTATCAGACGATAGTGCAAACGAAGGGGATTATTTTATAATTTTCCATAGATAATGGCAAGTACTGCACCTACTATTGAATAAGTGATTAATCCATTTATCAGCTCTGCAATCCACAGGTAAGCTGGAGCAAAACCCATTATCATGATCGGCCACGTTAATCCTGCTAACAGCCATACCATGATGCCATAGTTTAGCCCCTTTCTTGCTCCTTCTCCGGGAATCGCTGAGTTTATTACCGAATAAACCAGTCCCATGATTATGCCACCCAGTACTACACCGACCGTCATTATTGACATTGCCGTGGGTGCCATCATTTCAGGAAATTTTTCAGTATACCACTCTGTTACTCCAGGAATCATCATGAATGCCGAACCAATTATCAGCATCACTATTCCAGCTATAATTCCCGATATCAATCCTTTTTTCCATTCCATCGTAATTTCACCTCTTTTTTTTATAGTATATAATCTGTAAGATAATATACTCAAGAAAATCCGACCGAAGGGAGGATTTTGTTCTTTTATTTTTGTTTTATAATATGTCACGGATCAGCCGGATTGGAAATCCGGGCATCTTGGTGCGGGTGCATGAGGCATCCTATCGCTTTTTGACAGGCAATAAATTGTATTACGAATATTATACTTTTACATACAATCGATATATAAATTTTTCTATTTGTGATTATTTATTAAAAATACATTTTTGGTGAAATATGTGGATTTACATGTAGATACGCACAAAATTTAAGTAAATTAAGATGTTAACTTCATGTGTTGGAAACTCTCAGAACTTAAAGGTGTCGTAGAAAGTTGTTTTTGGGACAGCCTGAAGAGTGTATTATTAGATTATAGGAAATAAGGACCATAAGGTGAATTATGCTTCGCTCTCGCTATCGACGAATCACATTTTTTTTTGCTCGAGTCTTCATCGAGCTTATTTTTTGGGAACTTGTCCTTCCATTTTTAAGGTTTCGAAATCTCACCACCCGAACGAGAAAAGATCGACTCAGAAAAATCGCCGTACAATTCCGGTCTCTCGCCACTGATATGGGTGGCGTGATGATCAAGGTAGGGCAATTTCTATCCTCGCGCGTCGATGTGTTGCCAGAAGAGATCACCAAAGAACTTGCTGATCTTCAAGATGAAGTCGCCCCGGAAAACTTCGAGGATATCCGCCAAATAGCTGAAACAGAATTGGGCGCTTCTCTGAGTGAATTCTTTCTTGAATTTGATCCCGAACCCCTGGCCGCTGCTTCGCTGGGACAAGTTCACCGGGCAAAACTTCACAAACCTGTCAATGGATTCGATCAAGTGGTCGTCAAAGTACAGCGGCCCAATATTGAAACAATAATTCAAACCGATTTGGCCGCGCTTGAGACAGTTGGCCGATGGATCCGGCGTTTCAGACCGATTTCAAAACGCGCCAATGTCCCGGCCTTATTGAAAGAATTTTCTGATATCACCTTCAAAGAAATCGATTATCTTGCAGAGGGGGAAAACGCTGAGACTTTCGCAGCGAATTTTAAAGATCGACCAGGGATTAAAGTGCCCAAGGTGGTGTGGGCTCACACCACAAAGCGGGTTCTAACTCTTGAAAACGTACTGGCCATCAAAATCACGGATTATGAATCCATCGCGGCGGCAGGAATAAGCAAAGCTGAAGTTGCCCAACGTTTATTTGAAACCTACCTGCAGCAAATATTTGAAGATGGTTTTTTTCATGCGGATCCGCACCCAGGGAATTTGTTCGTAGCTCCTGTTTTCCATGATAGCAGCAAACAAAATTGGACTCTCACATTTGTCGATTTTGGCATGGTCGGGAAGGTTCCCCCTAACCTTCGGGCCGGGCTTCGGGAAATGGCTATTGGCATCGGCACCCAAAATCCAGATCGGGTGATCACTTCTTTCCAAATGCTGGGCGTACTTTTGCCTGAGGCGGATACCGACCGCATCAAAGAGTTGATCGTCACCGAGTTTGAGCATTTTAAGGGAAAAAGCATGGCTGAACTGCAGCAAATCCATTTCGATGAAATGCGAGAGCTTGCCATTGAATATCGGGATCTGATAGTTGATATGCCTTTCCAGATGCCTGCCAAATTGTTATTCCTTTTCCGATGTGTTGGCATTCTTTCAGGAATGTGTATGGGGCTGAATCCGGATTTCAATGCCTGGAAAGGGATCGAACCCTTTACAAAGAAAATCATTGCTGAGGAAACCACTAAAAATTGGCATTACTGGCTTCAAGAGTTGGGTACCTATGGATTGACAATCATCAGACTCCCCCGACGGTTGGACACAGTTTTAAATAAGATGGAACGCGGCGATATGTCAGTCAACACCCCATCGCTGAATCAATATGCTGCCCGGATTGAAAGATCGACATGGCGAATAACAAATGCAGTCGTTTTTGCAGTATTGTTTTTTAGTGCAGTACAACTTTATTTGGCCGAAGAGCTTACCTTTGGGATGATTCTACTTATAGGGTCGATTATACCCCTGTGGCGAATTATTTTTCCAAGCAGAAGAACTTAAGGGTGTTTTCCCTCTTTTTGAGAATTTCTCCATAGATTTATTTAGAAACTTTTTAAGTTGGCCTGTTTTAAGTAGATTTGAAAGAGATATAAAGACCGCCTTTTATCTTGCTTCATGGTGACAAAAAAGGCCTTTATAATGTTAGGGTTGAAGACCCTGAGATTTTTCAACGGATTAGTGTTTACAAATGCTTGAATGTCAAGTCTTAATATACATATTGCTGAATTCCGACCTTACTGATTAGCATGTAAAAGCGCCTGCCAGCCCCCGCACCATAAGGGCGGGCGGAGCAGATCAGGACGGGCACCCGGGCAGAGTGCAGGCGAGAGGGGGGCAGGAGAGCCGAAGAATAGGTGGTGGAATGTACTTGAATTTAATGGGTTTGTAAAATGATCCCGCCTAAATAAGTATTTCAATAAAAAAAGTAAATTATTGATTTATTAATGTCTATTACCGCAATAGCGCCTTTAAGGAGTTATAATGAAAGCAATTGTATACACAAAATACGGACCACCGGATGTTCTTCAGCTCAAAGAGGTAGAAAAACCTACTCCCAAGGACAATGAAGTACTGATAAGAATATATGCGACAACAGTAACAGTACCGGACTGCGCCTTTCGAAAGGGTGACCCATTTATTGCACGATTTTTCACTGGTCTCATAAGACCCAAAAATACTATACCAGGGCTTTGCTAGCCGGGGAAATTGAAGCAGTAGGCAAAGATGTAAAACTATTTAAGAAAGGTGACCAGGTTTTTGGAACTACCGCTCCCAGTTCTGGTGCTTATGCCGAGTACAAATGTCTGCCTGAAGAAGGGGCGCTGGCAATAAAACCGGACAATATTACCTATGGTGAAGCCGCCGCCGTCTGTGATGGAGCATTAACAGCATTACCATTCCTTAGAGATAAGGGAAATATTCAGAGCGGACAAAAAGTCCTTATCAATGGCGCCTCTGGAAGTGTAGGTACAGCTGCGGTACAGCTTGCCAAGTACTTTGGGGCAGAAGTTATCGGGGTATGCAGTACTGCGAATTTAGAATTAGTCAAATCTCTTGGTGCCGATACGGTCATTGATTACACTAAAGAGGATTTTACCAAAACCGGTCTGACATATGACATTATTTTTGATACGGTAAGCAAGAGTTCATTTTTACGTTGTAAAAGCTCGCTAAAGCAAAGAGGAATCTATCTCGACACTTACCCTACGCTGGGAACTATTCTTCCAAACATCGGCAGCAAAAAAGCAATGTTTGCAAGCACAGGTTTGAGGCCATTGAACGAAAAGACTAAAGATCTAATTTTCCTCAAAGAGCTTATTGAGGCGGGGAAGATAAAATCGGTCATTGATAGACGCTATCCGTTGGAACAGATTGCCGAGGCTCACAGGTATGTCGAAAAAGGACACAAAAAGGGAAATGTAGTTCGATCATAGTGGGGGGTGGAGGGGGAGATTGAAGATCTATTTCATATAACATCGCGATTAAGAGAAGTTCGGCGTAGCCGAATTTGGACGGAGCCTGCAAGGCGGAGTCTCTTAATCGCTGTTATACGAGGGTAAAATTCTGAAAGAATTTTAAGCGCAGCGTCCCTTTGAGTAAATCTGAATCCCGTTTCATTAACAGTTTTTCAAATTAATCTTTTACACATCTATAACCTTGACAATTGACTCTTGAATTTTTATTTCTATCTAAAATATATCCATTATATGCAACTAAGTATGCTCTTTGTTCATTATTCGATTCACTTATCTAATAATATATCACTTGTGAATGGGGTTCCATAATAAGGGTTCTTTATCTGGTTTAATCTCATATTTTGGTTGTTCTTCCATATTAAGAACTCCTTTTGCATTATTATTTTTCTTTGTCATTGAGCGAACAATCTCTTCTCTTACAGGAAGTCTCCAATTACTTTCTAGTTTTGTGTAATTATCTATTTGACGTGATTAACATACGAAAAAATTTTATTTATTCTATTACGCAGATAATATGAGAAGTCAGCTTAGTCATATTTTTTCCTTGTAAGTTTCCCAGGAAAGTTGAAATATTTTCTTTGGATCAGTTCCTTCATTATTATAACGTATTAGCGAATATTCAAAATAAAGAATTAAACCATACAATAAAAAAGATCAAACATCCACCTTGTTTTAATTTTTTGGATTTCAAATTATTTCGCAAAGTGATACCATCTTGTGCTACAACAACTTGCGATCAAGTGTCGGCAGGTAAGAGTTTCTTTCTTCGGGAATATTAAATTTTGTTTGAGTTATTGCCAATATATATACCAAAGGTTTTTATGATCTCTTACAAGCCCCTAGCGCTGATTTAAAGGCAACAATCGAGTCAATGTAAAAAAGTCTACTTTTTTTGTCGGATCAAGCGAGGGATAAATAATTTCCTAACAATAATTATCACGAAAAGTCCCAAAATAGACATCCACACAAACAAATCATTTATGTAAGGATAGATTGTTTTTGTTTTATTTACCGGCACCCATCCAGAGGTAGCTGTTTCTTGTGTAGAAAAAAGAACGCGTCCTCTACTATCAACTGCCAAAGTTTGTCCATTACTTACTGGACGAACAAGAGAAACTCCATTTTCTATTGCCCTAAAAACTGACATGTAAGAGTGATAAGGTACGATAGCACTCCAATCTGCAGACGGAAGGAGGAGAATATCTGCTTCTTTTAATCCTATTTGTCGTATGAGACCTGGATGATCGGCATCGAAGCAAATAGCAACAGCAATATTACCGTATTCGGTTTCAAAAATAGGTATAATACCATCTCCAGCCAGAGAGGCTTCTCCGGGAACCGGAATACTTTTCGCATAGCTATTCAATACTTCACCATCTGGGGAGATGGTTATTGCCAAATTATCCCCTTTTTCACTATCAGGTCTCTGAACACTAATTCCCAATACTAGGTACACCTGGTTATTACGTGCGAACTCTTGTCCACGCTGGATAAATTCATCCTTTTCTTCTAAGAAGATTATTCCTGCAGCTTCTGACCAAACCACTATTTTTGCACCTCCATCAACTTCTCTCTGACTAAGAGCAAAAAGAGTGTTGTGATATTGTTCTAATTTTTCATGAACAGGATCAAATTTTTGATCTTTGGCATTTTTGAAAAAGGCATCCAAACCACTAAAGCCTTCACTTGTTTTTGGTGTTCCTGGGAAAAAATTTTTACTACTGAAATTCAATAACTCATTGTTGGTTTCCGCTTTGTAGGCTGTTTTTATAACTTCGTCCATTTCAGCAGTGGGTGCACTAATAGCAGCAATTCGCACCTGTTTATCTGTATTTATAAAAGAAGGTATTAATGAAACACTTCCGAATAGAATTATGATAAACAATACACTTGCATAGATTTTAAAACCGAAAAATGCCTTTGCGCGATTTCCCGATTCACTATTTTCAATAATCCAGTTAATCACCGACGCTGTCCAATATATCAAAAAACTTATTCCCCAGATTCCTGTCACTGAAACGAGTTGCATTAGTGGCAAATTTCCATACTGAGTGATGGCAATTGAACCCCATGTCCCTTGACTAGGGTCGAGGGACATTAAATATTCTATAATCACTGCAGTAATTGGAAAAACAAGAGTTGATAAAACCCCTCGCCATTTGTCGTCAACTAACCACTTATCCACTAAATAAGGAATAAATATAACAAAAGATACGATCAACATAACAACGGGGAAAATATGGGGTGGTAAGGGAATTACTTTATAGCCCGCAATACCTGATCCAATTCCGAGAAAAATAATTCCCAAAAGAATTGATTTCCATCCAGAATTTCGTCTGACATAAGCTAAAAGAGCAACAGGCATTATCCAAGCAAAAATTGGAATCATCCATTTTATAGATGTTAAAATAGCGGAAACAGTTACTATGGTTAAGAGGATTATATTTAGATGGTTTTTTATCATTTTATATTTGACTTTATTTTTCATATTTTAAGAAAGAATTTCAATCATTAAAAATTTAGCCTTTTTAATCGCATCATCAAAGATCTTTTGCTCCGTTCTTGTTGTAATATGAGAATCAACCTTTTGACCAGGAAAGAACCAATCTTTTGATGAGGTGACTTGTAAATAGATTTTCAGCGTTTCAAATGCCACATCCGAAAGCATTGCTTCAGGATTTCTCATTAGGATGCCATCTATATCCTTTGATAGATTTAATTTTTGCGATGTAGTTGGGATTGTAAGGAAAATAATTTTTAATCCTTTTTCCACCCCTTTTTAATTTCTATCATTTCCTCTCATCTCAGACGAACTTCTATTTCAATATTATCCTGATTTTTTACTCAACTGGTTCATCGCATATCCGCTGTTGTATGATGTGCTTGGGAGGCGGTTTCCAAAGTTTTCATTTCTTAATTATTTAGAATTATCCTGTGATTGGACGTTTATACCTTCAATCAAAAGCCAGAAGCCGATTATTATTTCAAAAAGAATGCTCGGTCCCCAGCCAATGATTTGAATTATCAATATCGTTGCGTAATTCGGTGAAAAAATGAATAGTAGATCATAAATGAAGATGAGCGCATATGAAAAAACTCCAAAAGCGGCCAATATATTGTGTCTGGGGTATGATTTATCATTTTGATTCCTCTTAATTTATTAGATTTATTATGCATGAAATTTATTATTAAAGTTAGCCTCCCAAGCATTTCATATAACATAGTATATCCGAACTTACTTCGCATATCCCGCCTATTAGCGTTATATCCGAACCTTACCCAGATATACATCAATCTGGACGAACTTCGATCATCACATACTTCTCTTCATCCGTCCTATTTATTAAGTTATCAACCCATCCTATAAAACCCTTGCAACTACGCCTGGAGTGCACCCCTTCCAGCGGAATAATAATATTATAATTACTTTTTTACCTCAGCCAGAGCTATTCGCTCAATTTCAAATACTTTTAAATCAAGGTTTACCAATTTCATATACCGTTCCTCCATCTCATCTGATCCGATATCTTCAATAAGAGAAAGAGAATATTTTGAAAGATAATTACCCATTTCAGCAGGGTCCAGGCCATAAATCCAGATGGAAACTCTTTTAACCATCCATTTATACATGGTTTTTATACCCTCGTGGATGTTTTTACCCTCAATAAAACTCTTCAGAATGTAGGTAAAGACAATTTTACTACCAGGAGCAGCCTGCGCTACATATTTCAAAATACGATCATTAGCTTCTTTTGAAATATATTGAGTAACCCCTTCCCATATAAAAAGAGTCTTAGAGGTTAAATTGTATCCTGCTTTTTTTAATTCAGTTTCAAGATTTTGCGTCTCAAAATCAACAGGAACATAAGTAACATGATTTGGAAGCTTTCCTAATATTTTTTCCATTTTTGCTTTTTTCTTTTCTATTACTGATAGATGATCCACTTCAAAGTAACGCAAGTTTTCTATACCGGGAATATAATATGCACGGCAGTCCATTCCAGCACCAAGGTTGCAAAGAACGCAAAGATTTGGTGAATTTTAATTAGGGTTTTCAATACCGGACATTTCTTATCTTTGCGTACTTTGCGCTCTTTGCGGTGAATTATTATTTAAGTCACCGCAAAACACATGAAAATATATACGTTATATACTATAAAAATTCGAAAAGTTTTATATAAATAGAAGTATAACCCTCCGTTTGGAAGAAGATCGGAGGTGTGATATTATAATGATAAAAATTGATCAGAATTTGTGTAATGCTTGCGGAATTTGTAGCCAGGTTTGCCCTCGTCATATTCCCGAGATGATTGATAAGGACAATGAAAAAATCATGAAGATCTCTCGGGAACGTATCGGTCTTTGTATGGATTGTGGCCACTGTATGGCTGTTTGTCCTAAAGATGCCATTCGGGTTAAATCCTTGAGCAAAGAGAAATTCATCGAGGCACAAAAGCCAGATATTGTTGGGGATCAACTTATTTCCCTATTTAAACACCGTCGTTCAGTTCGCAGATACAAAGACAAGCCGGTTCCTCGCGAAATTATTGATAAAATAATCGAAGCAGCTCACACTTCCCCCACAGGAACTGGTCGAAGATCCACAGGTGTAATTATAATTGACGATCCAAAAACACTTAAAGAATTATCCGAACTTGGTTATAGAACATATGAAGATCTCGAAAAAAATCTCAAGAATCCTATTGCTCGTTTCTTTATTAAAAAGCGTATTGGTAAAAAGACATTTGATTCCTTAAACGATTTTGTAATGCCTGGCATGCATTGGTATATGCACTGGTATCGGGAAGGTAAAAGTAATGAGATTTTGAGAGATTGTCCTGTATTGATATTATTTCATAGTCCTATCAATGAACCAATGGGTGATGGGAATTGCATAATTTCGGCCTTTCACGCCATTATGATGGCACAGATTATGGGAGTTGGGACATGTTTTAATGATCTAATTCCACCTGTATGCAATAGGAGCCGGGAGATAAGGGATCTACTCAACCTTCCTGACGATCGTGAGGTCTATGCCAGTATAACCCTGGGCTATTCAAAATATAAATTCAAACGAACCCCTCCCAGAAAATTGGCCGAGGTCCGATATATTAAATAGGTTGGGTATATGTAATCGATTATACTAAGGAGGATTTTACCAAGAATGGTGAGAAACATGATCTAATTTTTGACATATTAGGCAGGAGTTCATTCTCACGTTGTAAAGGCTCACAGGTATGTTTAAAAAGGGCACAAAAAGGGAAATGTAGTCATAACTTTGGAACATAATAACAAAACCTAACAAAGCGTTGCAGATAATGGCAGTGGATATGCTGAATATATCTCAAATCCGTGCCGCTTTCTAGTAAATGCGTTGTAAAACTATGTCGTCTGGAAAGGCCTGGTATACCTTTTTGCCAGTAAGGTGCATCCCTTCATACACACCAAAATTTGCATTATGTTGTCAGGCACGTCACTTTATCACAAGACTGTTCTATCAATCGAAAGAATTAAGTACTATTACAATCATCTGTGGAATAAGACAAGTCGATTAATCGACCAGTCTGGATAAAAGGAGATGGACTACATGAACAACTACAACCACACCCCCCGCAACAACGAACAGCAACAGGATGAAAACCCATTCAGGTACATCCTTAAAAGAGCACTGTTACATCAGCAGGAGGAGAGTATCGATACCGCGCAGCACCGATCCGCCATTACAAAGTACCGGATCACTACCCGACCACGGATCAATCTGGCTCGAGCAGGAATGCGAAGCATTTGCGTGGCCAGCATAGTGATTGCCAGGAGATGAGACCATGATAGTAACAACAACCCAAAACTTACAGGGATATGGAGAAATGAAAATAAGTTAGAAAAAATTCTAAAAAAGCGAATAATAGAAAGTGATTAATTATGAATTTCAAATCCTCATTATTTAAAATAATTGCAAAAAGATCGCCAAGACTCCGAGGTTTTACAAAACATTTTTATTTTGGACATCCATTTCTTGATGCTTGGTTTGCATGGTTTCCACTGAATCAAATCCAATACAATGGTGCGGCAGTAGGTGAAATTTACAATGCAGCTTCAAGAATTGATGAAAGAAAAGGAGCTGTCAGCTGGGAAGTAAGATAAAAGAAAAAAGAATAGTAACTGAATATGAATGTGGAGAAGCACATTGTCAGCTTAATAATTTTCCTTTGGCAAGGCAAATTGTATTTGATTGGATTGAAGATATTAGAAGATTAAATCTATTAACTGAACTCCCCCGTGCTTTGCATATATAAACTAATATCTGGATAATGCAAGAAGAAAATGTTGGCATTAGATAGCTGCTAGGCGTTAAAAGAATCCTATAGGGATATACTAAATGATGTGAAATATTATGCCTAAAAATATTTGGCAATTTCCTTTAAAAAACCACAAAGATCAAGAGGATATTGATAAAACAGAAGAGCTTCTCACCGAAAACATTTGGAAATTGTTTATTAAATTTTCAATTCCAGCGATACTCGGTATGCTGATGTATGCTATATATTCTTTTGTGGATGCAATATTCGTTGGACAATGGGTGGGACCTGAAGGTTTAGCAGCTATTGCAATTGTATTCCCTTTAGTACTCATTAACTCAGCAGTCGCCGCGTTCATGGGCATGGGTTCTGCCTCACTTCTATCTAGAGCAGTTGGTGCAAAAGATAAAAAAACTGTTTCAAAGATCTTTGGCAATTTTACCGTATCCATTTTAATATTTTCAATGATTTTTATAGTACTTGGATTTATTTTCGCTGAAAACCTGGTACAATTCATGGGTGCAAGCGGATTGATTCTTAACTATGGTACTAGATATTTTCAGATATTTCTCTTTGGGGCGTTCTTCATCAATTTCTACGGCGGTGCTAATATGTTGATTCGTGCCGAAGGTCATATGAAAGAGGCTATGATCATAATATCCGCTGGAAGTTTACTTAATATCTGTCTTGATCCCATCTTTATAAAAGTTCTGGGGATGGGGGTGGAAGGGGCCGCAGTGGCGACGGTAATATCTGTTGGGGTAGGAGCTTTTCTTACTCTAAGGTACTTCATTAGTGGGGTTAGCAAATTAACGGTTAGCATGAAGACATTACGGTTTGCACCCGAGCTGATGCGTGACATTGCACCAGTGGGTTTTTCAGGAATGGCAATGCAGCTTATGACAGTAATCCAACAGGTTACAATATTTAAGTCTATAGGTTCTTATGGTGGGCCTAACGATCTTGCAATCATTGGAGCCACTTTAAATATGCTTGCATTTGCATTCATTCCCCTATGGGGAATTTCTCAAGGGCTTCAACCAATTATTGGGATGAATTACGGGGCAAAAAAATATTCACGTGTTAAGGAATCGTTTTGTAAATTCCTACTGGCTGCAACCGTTGTTGCTTTAGGTATTTGGATGATTTTCATGATTATTCCCCATATGATTCTTAGTTTGTATATTCCTGATACCGAAATCGTGAACTCGGGAATCAATGTGTTTCGGGTAGTCCTAAGTGTATTCCTACTATATGGCTTTTTGGTACTTCCTGTCGTGTTTTTCCAATCAATTGGAAAAGGAAACATAGCTAGTTTCTTATTAATAACACGGCAGGTTATTTTATTTGTACCTATTGTTATCATACTGCCTTTTCTTATGGGTTTGAATGGTGTGTGGATTGCTGTTCCAATTTCGGATGCTTTAATAGTATTAATCTCTTCTATTCTTGTCATAAGAGAGCTTCGCTGCTTAGGGATATCAAAAGCTGGTTCAACTGAGAGGCAACAAGTGTAAAATAGATAAGGCCGTTTGCTCGTTTCAAATGTGCGGCATCAGAAAGTGATGAATAACTGTAATGACTCATATTTGTGATCATCTTGATTAATACCCAGCCAATATATTTGCCATTATCCGCCCGGCAGTGTCTCCGTACAGTTCATCAATGCGCTTAACCAATTTGCTGTTCTGCTACTTTTGAGCGGCGCTGACTACTTGATAGTATTCGGAGCAAATCAGTTGAATGCTCTGGTAATGTTATTTCTCAATTTGCATAAATATGGATATTTTATCGCCCAGATATTTTTTGGCCTTTGGCTCCTTCCTCTTGGTTATTTAATTTTTAAGTCGGGTTACTTTCCCAAAATTTTGGGCATCTTGGTGATGATTGCATGTTTTGGGCATCTACTAGAATTTTTTTAGGTTTTTCTTTTCCCGGACTACGAAGTGATAGCTTACCCGGGTCTCGTGGCTGCCATGATTGGGGAATTTTCACTTATGTTCTGGCTCTTGATTAAGGGTGTAAAGGTTCAACGGACGCAATAGCTGTACGGCCACGCTTTTTAGCATTGGCGCTTAGAGATAATCCTTTCAGCATTATGGGTAGCTAGAATGTTAAGTGGTTTTTTGGGAATTGTATACCTTGTGTTTACTGCTCTGATTGTTTGGTATGCATGGAAGTGGCCTAAACAGGAAGTTAGCCCTGAGATGGAATACTCATGAATCCAATCTAAATGACCCTTGCCACCGCTGGGATACGACGAATAGCGGCAATCGACCCCCAACTAAGTATCAGCGTT